>NZ_FNAJ01000014.1 GCF_900101905.1 Myxococcus virescens
CATTGCTCAGACGACGGACACTCGACGCCGCTCGGCCATCGACAGGCGAACGACGAGGTCCGCCGGATACGCCCTCAGCCAGCGGATACGGAAACGAATAGAAGAAGTCTGGGGCTGGATGAAGACGGTGGGCGGCTTCCGCAAGACGCGTTTCAAAGGCAGGGAGCGGACGGAGATGGCGGCCTACCTGGTGGGCGCCGCGTACAACCTGGTGCGGATGGCGCGGCTGGCTGCCGCATAGGCGCTCTTCGCCCTCCGCCTCCCCCCGATGACAAGGTTGAGAGCGGAGGACACGAGAAGCCCGGTCTCATGCCCACAAACCGGACTTCTTCAACAGCCTGCTAGACAGTTCCCGAATGCAACTCGGTCGCGCAAGACTACCCCGAAGACATCAACCCCGCATTCGCTCGCAGCTTCACGAAGCGCAGCGATTCGTCGAGGACTTGTGCGTGGCTGCTCGTTTGCGATGACGACCTTGCTGACAAGATTGGGGTTCTTCCTGAGCCCCAGGGCAATCAACGCACGAGCATCATCCACCGCCCTCGCAGACTCCGAGGCTGTCGAACAAGGAATCAGCACGGTGTCGGCCCAAAGCATGGCAGCGTACTGAACCTCCAGTATTCTCGGACAGTCGACGATGACGAGCGAGTACCCCGAAGTCAGTTCAGCAAACTCCGGAGATGCAAGCATCCGATCTCTGATGGTTATTGAGGCTGGCCCTACGAATCCGCTGTTCTCCGTGCGAGTCGTCCAATGCTGAATCGTATTCGGGTACTTCATTGGCTCGCCAAACGGAATGACGGCAGGCTGGAGCCCCACAAGCAAAACTCGCTCACCGCGCAAGTGCATCTCGCATGCGATTAAGATGGCTAGCGTGCTTCGACCGATGCCACCTTTCATCCCTGCGACTGCGATGACCTCGGCACGTTGGCCGAGGGCCTTCTCGTGTCGTCGAAGCAGTACGCGCCTAGCGGCACAGTAACTCTCTCCAGTGGCGCGAACGCGCTCCCGGATGCTCATCTTAAACTTCTTGGACTCCGTCACGGCGGTCTCCATCGTGCCGCACCGAGAAATGACCTCCGCTCACTCCCGGACGGCATACGAGGAAGACGGCCGCCGACCCGAGGAAATGAATCCCCTTTGCCCCAACAAGCCGCTTCGCGGAGGGAAGCGAACGGAGTCAGGCGGTGGGTCACCGCACAGGCTCTACCGTATTGAGCGGCCTCCACGGGTGTCAAGACCATCTCGTGTCTTTGCCTCGCGGTCTCCCTCGCCAGGACTCAGCAAGGGCGACAGCGGTGGAGCCGGGTGCCTACTCACTGCGCCTCCCACAACGCCTCCGCAGGCTATCGGGCAGCTCTGCCATTCCATCCGCGGCGCCGAGTACACTCCAGCCCGTCTTCCCCCAACACCTTGCCGCCCCCTTTTAAGGAGACATCAATGCGAGTTGTACTTCTCACCGCGCTCCTCCTCGCCGCCTGCTCAACAGGAGAGCGAGGCCCAGAAGGCCCTCCCGGACCTCAAGGCCCTGCTGGAGGTCCGCAGGGGCCTCCGGGTCTCCGCGGAGAGCCCGGCAGCACGGGGCCACAAGGCCCTCCTGGCCCCCAAGGCCCACCTGGACTGGATGGTCGGGGGCCCCAAATCTGTTCGCCAGGGAAGGCGTTCTGCAATGACAACACGCTATGGTATTGCACTCTGTCAGGCACGGATGGGGTCTTCCCTAACGAGTGTGGCGGCGGGAGCGACAATAATCCCATCTCCTGCCATCCCAATTGCGGTCCAGGCGGCGCGTGTTGTCGCCATGCGAAGCCCACCGTCAAATATAATTTTAGCGCGCCGCCCGTTTCCGGGGAAATATTTGGCAGTCCCGCGTTGGTGAGCGGCGCATCCTGCATTGCTGACGCGTCCCTATATGTAAGCATTCCCCTCCCAGGCGCCACTACCGCATGTCCCACGACAGCGGCGGGGCACGTTACTGTCTCACTCATCAGAGCCACAGTTCCTAGAGGTGATACGGTCACTCTCCCGCATCCAGGCGCCACTCTATACGCCAGCGTTAGCGGGGTGGTATGCACCACCTGGAGGGGCACGCTCACATGGCACAATGACGCTCCGTCGTGGCGAGTCACCATCAATGCAACCTGCACCGAGACAGGAAAGACGAACGTCACCCTTCAGGGAGATCTGAGCGGCGACGCGTAGACGCGTGCCACCATGGCGAGCGGGGAGGACACCACCCGGATGTGGCAGGTCGCAGCATGCGCTAGAGGTACGGCCCGCGACTGCCAAGGCGTGGTGTCCCCCCTGTGCCGACCCCAAGTTCGGTCGTTGCGCCATGGGTGCGCAGTAGCCCTCGCGGCAGTGCGTCAAGGCGAGTGAGCGAGGCGCCCGTCCGAGGCGACGACTTCCCAGACACAGGGGGCACGTCCACGACCTCACCCACCAGAATCATCTCCCGCGGCGGCAAGGCCTTTCGCACCATGGGCTGGACGTCGTCAGAGATGACCTGGATGACCGACCGGATGGAGAAGTACTGCGGTTTCTGCGTTCCAAGTCCCCGCTGCATGCGCCCTCCCTCGCGTCGGGCGCCACACCCGACTTATGGGCTTCTGTGTGCCAGGTAGGGCTGACATGCCGTGGCACGATGGGTCCCCAATGACCACAGCCCTCCAACCCGTGAAGTAGAGAGCGGGAGCTCGCATAAAAGAAAGTTCCTCCCACTACTTACACTAGGGCTCCGGACCAGCAGGGAGCTGCAGCAATTCACCTCCTCGTGCGCTGCCAGTCCTGGCTATGCCCCTGATATACTCATGCCCTCTGCATGAAACCCAAATCCCCGCCCCCCAACCTGCGAAATCAAGCCTATCAGCCAAACACGGCAAAGCTCGATCCTGCACGTCCGTTTCCATCCGATCAACTCCCCCAACTCAAAGAGTATGGCGTTCGCTTTCTGGGCACCCCTGTTCCTGTGCTCGACCCGCCGATGCTGTTGATTGACGCGAACCGTGTACTCTCGACCATCTGGACAAAGGCTCGATACACGAGCGTCGAGACTCGTACGCCCCTGGAAGAGGCCGTCGCGGCTGGCGTAGTTCAGGTGTTCGCCCCTCCTGAGCTTCTTCGGGAGGTCGACGACGAACACCTCAGCCGCTACCAGCCTTCCACGAAGAAGCCGCTGCCATTTCAGCGTGTCCAGGAGGCGAGGCGATTGCTACTCAGTAGCATCCAAATCGTCGAGCCGCCAGATGTCACCTCGCCGGCCATCGAGCGGCTTCGTGCCAGGGACCCCAAAGATGTTTCATATGCCCAGCTCTTCGAGCACCTCAAGCTTGACTCAGTGCTCTCGCGAGATGCCGACTGGGAGGTCACGGGTTATCACATCGTCAAGGCCGATGACCACGACCTGCTCGCGACGCTGAAGAAGTATGCACGCACTGTCACTGAGGAAATTGGCCGATTCAATGTACTGACTACTGGAACCTTTTTCATGGTTGAAGCGGTCAAGGGCGCATGGAACTTCCTAGGCCGTGCGCCACCGGCGCTCCGTTGGCTCGGACGGGGAGCTATGCTTGCCGTCTTAGCGAACCCTGGGCTTTACCAAGCCGTGCTGCCAAAATTTGTCGAGTTTTGCGAGCAACTCCAAGAAAACAGCCGAGAGCGCGCCCAAGCTCAACAGCTCATTGAGCGCGACATTAAGCCGAATCCTCGCCGATTGAGCATCACGGACCACGCATTGCGCGTGCTTGTAAAATCCAGTGAGCCGCTTAAACTACCTGAGATCACGCAGCGAGTCCGTACGGCAGGAGCCGTTAGCCAAAACAAGGACCTGGGGAGCTATCTACGCCGGCAGATGAAACACGACGGGAGGTTCGTTGAACACTCCGACGGCCGGTGGTCGGCGCGCGATGCCGCCTCATCCGAGGCATCCCCGGCGCTGCGTCCGCATGTCCTCTTTACACAGGGGCTCCTCCAGAGCTGGCGAGTCAAAGAGTGACGCTCCAACGCTCGTTTTAGGGCCGCCTGCCCCACTTAGCCTTCTCAGAGTTCGAACGCCGCATCATGCGTGCCTCCGACCACTTCAGGCAATGCGTCAAGGCGAGTGAGCGAGGCACGCGAGGTCATCGTTCTGTCTATGGCGTCGGGGGCTTGGTACCATGCAGAGACCATGAGGCGCGCGGCGCACCCCGGCATTGACAGCATCACTGTCACGGACATGCCCGAAACCAGGTGGGGCGTTTCTCCCATGACCAGGAATGGAGCACTCAGGCTCTACGTCGCGGCCTACAGAATTGTCTAGGGTGGCACCAGGACCTGCTCCATCTCCGTCTTCATCTGTTCGAAGAACTGGTGCCCCCCCGGGAGTTACGTACAGCGAGCTTTGAGTTGGGGAAACCGTTACCAGCCAAGATAATTGAGTGGCTGGCGGCTGCATCAGCCTGCAGCGGCGCAGACGGCTGCTCCGCTGCAAGCTGTCCCCTTCCGAAACTAAAAGCCTTGCACCCGCCCTGGCGTTGAGCGGTACGTCTCTGGCGCCTCGCCCAGTTCGCCATGGGCGTTGAGGCCCCAGGCCCAGACGGTGCCGTCCGACCTCATCGCCAGAGTGTGAAGGCTATGAGTGGAGACGGCGACCACTCCAGTGAGGTTCTGCGCCTTCACCGGCACAAAACTGTTCGTCCACGCCCCGTCACCCAACTGACCGTAGGTGTTGCTGCCCCAGCTCCAGACGGTGCCGTCCGACTTCAACGCCACGGAGTGGCCAGCGCCACCAGCTACAGTCAATACCCCGGTGAGTTCCTGTACTTGAACCGGTGCGGAGCGATTCGTCGTCGCCCCATCGCCCAACTGGCCGTAATTGTTCCAACCCCAGGCCCAGACGGTGCCGTCCGACCTCAACGCCACGTTGTGGTAGTAACCAACGGCGACGGCAGTCACCCCGGTGAGGCCCTGTACTTGAACTGGCGTGAGGCGGTCCGTTGTCGTCCCGTCACCCAGCTGACCATCCTCGTTCCAGCCCCAGGCCCAGACGGTGCCGTCCGACTTCACCGCTACGGTGTGGTACGAGGTTGCCGCGACGGCGACCACGCCGGTGAGGCCCTTCACCTGCACCGGCGTAAGGCGGCCCGTCGTCGTCCCGTCGCCCAGTTGGCCTTTTTCGTTCCAGCCCCAGGCCCAGACGGTGCCGTCCGACTTTACTGCTACGGTGTGGCCCCCCACAGCAACGGCGACTACGCCGGTGAGGCCCTGTACTTGAGCCGGCGTGGCTCGATTCGTCGTCGTCCCGTCGCCCAGCGCGCCGTTGCCGTTGTAGCCCCAGGTCCAGACGGTGCCGTCCGCTTTCAGCGCTGCGGAGTGGGAGCTATTGCCCGCAGCGACGGCGGCCACGCCCGTGAGGCCATGCACCTGCACCGGCGTAAAGCGGGCCGTCGTCGTCCCGTCGCCCAGTTGGCCATATTCGTTCCGGCCCCAGGCCCAGAGGGTACCATCCTCCTTCAAGAAGAACGAAGTGCACCAGCCACCCGACACGGCGGCGCTGCAGACGGCGCCGCCCTGGAGGGCGAAGACATAGGATGCGGAGAGGCCTAGCGCGTTGGTGACGGTGGCCGTCACCGTGGGAAGGCTTCCCTCGGTGACGCAGAAAGGAGCCGTCCAGAGGACTTCGCTGGTCGTGGCGGTGCTGGTGGGGGTGCCCAGGGTGCCAGTGCTAGTGGCCCAGGTGAAGGTGAGAGCGCTGCCCTGCGCATCCTTCGCCCTCGCGCGGAAGACGACGGTGCCGCCAACCGCCGGCATTGAGGCAACGGACTGGAAGGACTCCACCACCTCGGGCGGAAAGCGCGCGCTGCCGGGCGAGGAGGAGACGTAAATGGTGAGGCTGCCCTGGCCCTGGCCGCCCCGTCCGTCTCTCGCTATCACTGTGAGTTTGCACGTGCCGCCCGAGGGCACCCCCGAAGGCGTGAAGCTGGCGGTGGCGGAGTTGGCATCGGCCCAGGTGCCGGCGCAGCTGGCAGTCCACTGGTAGCTGAGGGCGTCCCCGTCGGAGTCACTGGCGGAGGCCATCACCTGGGTGGCCTGGCCGACAGCAACGGAGGAAGGCAGGGCCGTCACCCTGGCCACGATGGGCCAGGTGTTGAAGGAGACGTTAACGGCGGCCTGCCCGATGCCGGTGCTCACTGTGACGGTGGCGCTCAGCGAGGTGCTGGCGCCCTTGGAGTCCGTAACGGTAAGCATCAGCACCACCTGGCCCGGCGTGGCTGGGGCCGTCCAGGTGCTGGTGAGGCTGGATGGGGCGCTGAAGCTGCCAGTGCTGGCCGTCCAGGCGATGGTGAGGGTGTCCTCGGCATTCGGGTCGTCCGCGGTGGCGTAGAGGGCCACTTGGCCGCCCGGGGAGACGGTGCCGAGGCTGACCACCAGGGAGAGAATGCGCGGCGCGGCGTTGTCGAAGGGAGGAGGCGCATTCACCTCCTGCATCAGCAGGGTGACGGCCGCCGTCTGGCCGGCCTGGATGGTTACGGACGTCACCTCGCCTGAGTAGCGCACCGTGTTGGAGGAGTCGAAGGCCTGCGCGCTGAAGTGGCGTCCAGGGCCAGCGGGCAGTTGGCCTAGCACCCCACCCCACTGCTCGCCCGTCTTCACCAGTGCATCCGTGCGCGTCGTCATGCCCGCCCCGGACACCGTGAGTTCCACGCGCGTGACATCATTGGCACTCAGTGCCCACGGCACCGTCACCACGACCTGCGCGCTGCCCTCTGGCGCCAGCCGTGTTTGCGCCTCGCACCCGGCCAGCACCAGCACCAGGCCCAGGGCCAGCAACACCAGCCCACTTCGACTTCCACTCTGCATGGACTTCTCCCGTGCGTGGGACTTGAAGGGGCTCTCACCTCCAGTGCCTTCTGCGCCCACGCGGACAGAAGCACTCTTCACGGGGGAGAAGGGGGCGCAACTCTAGAAGAAGTGCCGTGCGATGCACTCCTGAGTCATCTGTGGACCGGGGAGGTCCCTCAGGACTCTTCGCCTGCTTTACCTTTTTGCTGCTCTTGAGAGCGCTGATGCAATGACATACCCTTGTGCCCCACATTAGCCGGACCCAGGTGGGAAATATTACAGACATAGCACTATCACGCAGCACCTATGCATGCTCAACTTCGACCGCTGCGTCAGGTGAGGGCCAAGAGCTTTGGCACGCCAAGGCGAGTGAGCGAGGCGCGTAGGCTTTGCGCGTCCCTGCTCAGCGATAAGCTTGACATCATCGTCATGCCAATAGCCGCGCTAGGTCGATGTGAAGAAGCGTGTCCGCAGGCATCTCCACCTTCGCGGTTTGTGCTGCGCGGAAGGCAGCGCCCACAATGCCGATGTCCGGATCCGCGCGAACACGGCCATCCAGCCAGTAGCGGCTCTCCGTCTTCACACGCAGGAGGCTCTGCACCCAGCCGGCGAGCATCGGCATCTGCTCCTCGACGTTGGAGCGTGGCAGCTTCGCGCCGCGCGCCAGCACCGTGCTGGTGAAGCCGGACGACATGGTGCAGGAGGTGGCCGCGGAGGCCTGGGCGCGTCTGTCCTCGGGCGCAGGCACCAAAGGCCCTCGTCTTTATTCCTGGGCGCGCATGCGGCTCAACCGTCACCTGGGCCTGTCGCGGTGGCTGCTGTTTCGTCGAAGCGTCGCGGATGGGAAGGTGGCCTTCTACATCGCGCATGCCCGGCGCAATGCCGCCCTGGAGTCGCTGGTGCGCGCGG
Organism: Myxococcus virescens; assembly: GCF_900101905.1. Classification (NCBI taxonomy): domain Bacteria; kingdom Pseudomonadati; phylum Myxococcota; class Myxococcia; order Myxococcales; family Myxococcaceae; genus Myxococcus; species Myxococcus virescens. The sequence continues at coordinate 7,729 of NZ_FNAJ01000014.1, forward strand.
CCGGCAGCCGGTGGGCGGTGGAGGAGGACTTCGCGTCCGCCAAGGGCGAGGTGGGCCTGGCCGACTACGAGGTGCGCACGTGGACGGCCTGGCACCGGCACATGACTCTGTGCCTGGTTGCTCACGTCTTCCTTGCCGCCGCACGTGCCATGGCCAACCTCCCACCCCAGGAGGGCATGCCCTCAAAAGCTCTCGGCCTGCCGCGGCTAAGAAACCCCATGCGCGCGTTTCTCGCCTGGCGCGGCCTGCACTGACTGCCGCCCTCGTTCGCTACTCCGTCCAGGAAGTGCGAAGGCTTCTGGTTGCGATTCTGCGGCATGCGGCGGCTCCGCTTGCTCATGCCCTGGCGTGAAATCGCTGGCGACGCCACCACCAAGTCGTGGCCATGCAGTGCCATTACCGGGCCCGAAAGGCGCGGTTCAAACTGCAGATGTAGGATTAATCGGTCGTGCCGCTCGTCACCGCGCACATCTCGTCCGCCTTCAAGCGATCCGGCACGTCGTTGGCCCGACGGTTACCGTTCCATCACCCTCGGGAACGTGACGTTCCCGCCTGCTGAGCAAGCCCGGGCGCGCGAGTAGTGACGCCCCCGCTCCGGTAGCTCGGTGGGCATCCGCTCCGGTACCTCGCGCCTACAAGTCGGCTGACACCTTGGTGGCGATTACAACCCCATTGACATAGACTACAACCCCATTGACGTTCACTCACAGGAGGAGGGCTTAAACACATGTTGACCGACTGGAGTTCCGACTGGAGTTCCGACAACCCCATATTTCAGGAGAAGCGAAAGCAAATCGAGATACATATAAACACATACGGCTTAGATCTGGTTGGACCAGGCGACATTTTCGACCCTAAATACGAAGAAAAGTTCATCCCAGCAGTACACGAAGGGTTCGCAAAGGGTCAAAAAGAAATTCTAACCGGACTAATAGAAATCGAAAAGGACCGATCGTCGCTCAAAAGAAGCAAATCCTCAAAGAACAGAGCTGCCGAGAGGAAAATCATTCACTCGCTTGAGCGCTTGAATGAATCCGAGGCAATTCTACGCAAGTTGGCCGACACAATCGCGTGGCAACTTATAGGAAATCAACTATGGCTTGCGCGGCGCCTGAACACAGATGACTCGTCCCCATCGTTAATTCACTCAAATGTAGAATCCTATATTTCATTCGCTGATTGGTTCAATGCAGATAACCCCCGGGGATTTGCCCTTATCAGTGATTTGACGTCTTTTGTTCGCCTGGGAGACATTCTTGCCCGAGACGGAGATGAGCGCGCACTGCATGTGATTGAGCTTAAGGAGGGAAAGGTAAACGAAGAGCTACTGCCTCTGGCTCAGTTCGCAGTAAGAACGAATTGCGAACACTTCATTGCGGAAGTTGAGAAAAAAGAGCCACCTAGAAAGTTCGAGCAATTTAAGAGACTCCTCAAGCAGGCCGAACGCCTGAATCGGACACAAGAACTCATCAAGACAGGCGCTGGCCACGATGCTCGTGGCGATTTAGTTCGCCTTTCAAAGGAAGTTCTGGAGGAGCGCCTTTATGAAGGCCAATTGGCCTGTTTGATTGAGCGATCTAAGTCATTAAATTGGGCAATCGAGATTGTTGAAAAGTGCTTGTATTTGGGTGTTTATCGTGGTCCTTTTTGTGACGGACGAGCATTTGATCTGTGGTTGAGGGAAGTGGAATTAGACGGCCCGGCCTCGGATCTCCGGTCTGCGTTATTTGTCCCGTTGGCCACCCCAATGTATTTATTCCCGACGCTCGCGCCCCACTGTAACGACATATACAGCGGGCACATTCGCGTGCTCATGTGTCTTTCTCTGTCCCATTTTGCGGCTCTTGCAGAGGCCCATGAGATGAAGGTCAACTGGGTGGATCCTAAAAATGGCACTGACCTCAATCCCAGCCATCTTGGACATCTGCTGTCGAACAAGGAGGGGAATGTAATGACATTGACTTTCGATGGCTTCGCGGGCAATGTCGGCACGGGAGTGGTTGCGAGAATGTTCTATAATTTCACAACACCAACAAGTGTGCTGGAAATGCTTAAGTCCAATCTGATCCTTTCGAAGAATTCTGTTGGAGTTGACTTGCCGAAATAGTCGCACCGATGGAGGCTCCGGGCTGAGGCAGCCCCTCATTTAGCAAGCTGGCGAGGAGGGATTGGTAGGCTGTTTAGTCCTGCAGATGCAGTTTGAGTCGTGCTCCTCGGGCTCTGTAGTGACACTGCATGGCGACGGCTTGGTGGTGGCGTCGCCATCGACTCCTGGCCAGGACGTGCGCAAGAGGCTCCGCCACACGCCGAAGAATCGCCATCAGAAGCCCTCGCACTTCTTGGACTGAGTAGCGGACAAGGGCTGTCAGTGAAGGCCACGCCGGGCGCGAAACGCGCGCATGGGGTTTCGTCGCGACGGCAGGCCGAACGCTTTGGGGCAGGCCCTCCTGGGGCCGCAGGTTGGCCATGGCACGTGCAGCGGCAAGGAAGACGTGTGCCACCAGACACAGCGTCATGTGCCGGTGCCAGGCCGTCCAGGTGCACACCTCGTAGTCCGCCAAGCCCACTTCACCCTTGGCGGACTCGAAGTCCTCCTCCACCGCCCACCGGCTGCCGGCCGCGCGCACCAGCGACTCCAGGGCGGCATTGCGCCGGGCGTGGGCCACGTAGAAGGCTACTTTCCTGTCCGCGAGGCTTCTGCGAAACAGCAGCCACCGCGACAGGCCCAGGTGCCGGTTGAGCCGCATGCGCGCCCAGTCGTAGAGGCGCGGCCCCTTCGAGCCTGTCCCCGCGGACAGTCGCACCCAGCCCTCTGGCGCGACTTCCTTCACCATGTCGCCCGGCTTCACCTGGTAGAAGCCGCGCCAGACGTGTGTGTTGGAGGCCACCGCCAGCACGTAGGGCTGGTGCAAGCCTTCGAGGAAGCGGCGCAGCGTGCTGTCGCGTCCATAGACTTCGTTCCCCACCACCCACGCGGGCTTCAGTCCCGCGCCCAGCGCCCGTTGCAGCATGCCTTGCGAGAGGGCCGGTTTGGATTCGAAGCCCACCTCGTCCGGAATGCCTCCTGCTTCGCGGCGGGCGGCGACCTCCGTCCACGGCTCCGGCAGGTACAGCTCCCGGTCCACCAGTGCATGCCCCAGCGGTGTCACGTACGAGAGGAAGACGCCCACTTGCGCGTTCTCCACCTTGCCCGCCGTGCCCGTGTACTGGCGCGCCACGCCCACGGACTTCTCTCCCTTCTTCAGGAAGCCCGTCTCGTCCACCTCCAGAATGCCGCCTTCGCCCAGCGCCCGGCGCGCGTACTCCAGCACGTCGTCTCGTACCGCATCCACGTCCCACTTCGCACGCAACAGCAGGTGTTGGAAGGCACAGGGCGCTCGGTGTCCCGCGTCCTCCGACAGGCCCCACGCATTCTTGCGCTGCGCCCGTCCCAGCAGCGCTTTCACATATTCGACTGCGGTGGCATGCGCCTCGCGTCGGCAGAAGTGCGGCTGCAGCCAGGCGCCTACGGCATCCAACTCCGTCGTGAGACGGCCAACCAGCCGGACTTCCGGTGCCTGCGCTTCCGTGGTCGATGGATGCTGCATGGGAAGTCTCGCTCCTCCCCCTCCTGTTGCTTCAACAGAGGGAAGACTGCGGAGTCTTCCGAACTACAACTGTAGGATTAGGGGGGCGTCCTGTTCGACTGCACCCAGCCGCCGCAAGAGGGACAGCGATAACCGTTCGCGACGTACATGTTATCCCACGTCGAAAACTCACGAGTCTTGTTGCGGACCCGGAACCCAGCCCGCCCACACACCGTCTCATCTTCTCCGCTGCGTATGAAATGCAGGGGTTCCGGCTGCTTCTTATTCCCCATGGTGCACATCCTCTCAATCAGCCCGCCTCGTCGCCAACCGCGGCTGTACGTCTCTCCGCATTACGGTACGTCGCATCCCTATCTGTATCCAGAGTGCGCACACCTGCCCCCTCAGCGAAACTCTCACAGGCAACACCTCTCCCGCTCCGCACGCGGTACAACCCCGGCGCCGCCCCCCGTTCGAGGACGAAGGACTCCACCGTCAGCTCCCGCCGGCCGGCGTCCTCCTGCTCCACATCCCGCGTCAACCGCAACCGCATGGGGCGCCACCGTCAACAGTAGGCGTCGGGTGCACGGATGAGGGCAATCACCCAGGGGAGGTAGGTGTCGGTACTGAACGCGGTGGACATACGCCCGGGCGTCCACAGCGCCCCTGCTCGTCCAGCGGATGGTTGTGCCTCCTAAACCCGTCGCTGCGTCATGAGCGCGTCAAGGCTAACCCGGCAGTGCGTCAATGAGGGTGAGAGAGGAACGCACGAGGCTCCGTGCTGGCAAGGCGGAGAAATCACCAAGGGCGTAGCGCTGCCTTGTGGTTCGGGCGTCTGCCCTCCGCTGCACACTCAAATCACGAGGCATTGGGGACGCAGCAGAGGCGAGCGCCTGGTCGAACTGGGCGGCCCTACCCCTCAAGGCCAGCCGCGTGTCCCAGGCGAGCAGATAGCGGCGCAAGGTCCCATGCCCAACGACGCCGAGCCCTCTCATGAGAGGGGTACGCAACCGATGAGGGGATCGCCCAGACATTGGGGCAACTTTCCCGTCGACATTAGACCAACCATGCGCAGTTGACTCCTGCACCACGCCGGATTGTTGAGATAGCAGGTTGGCCGTAATCAGGCCGCCTGATTCGCCAGCATTAACTCCTCCCGTCGAGTCTCTCACACGTTCTGGCTCAGAGCGCCGCCACCTACCTCTTGGCGACTTGCCCTGGCGTCCGTTCGTAGTCCTCGGCAGTGATACGTCGGACGTGAATCCACGTCTTTTGGAATGGCACTGGCTGGTCGTCACTCCGCTTTTTGGTGGTGCGCATATAGAGGTATTCACGGTCAACCACCCGAAAGGGCGCAGCCGTTCCATAGTAAAATGCTTGCTCGGCAGTGTCGTCCGTCTCACTCCTCGGCAGGATGATGATGTCTCCGATGTTGGGCAGTGACTCGTCAGGCGATAGCAAGGCGATGCACCTGGGCTTGTAGCCGAACCCCGGTCTACTTAGCCCGTCCGCAACTTCGTAAACCTCCACGAGTTCCTTCATGACGTCCTCCTCCAGACGTGCCGGATTCAACCGGCATCACAGCATCGCATATTCAACGCCCAATGCTATTCGGAAGTCCCCGCGCCTTACCAGCGAGCACAGAGCCAGCGACCTATTCGTCCGCATGTAGGGACGCGCTGGCCGTGGTTGAGCAGCAGCGACACGCGCCCCAAAGCTGGAAACGGTGGCCCTGGCTTCAGCAGCCAAGCCTTCCGGGACCGGAAGTAGCACAGCAGCCGATTCCCGAAGGGAAGTTGTCTGGAGGGGCCGATCTGTCCTGCAGGTACTTCTTGTAGACGCAGAGGAAGTCCTCCACCTCTGCCGGGGAGAGTTGCTGAAGCGGCGCAGGGAGTTCGTGCATTTGGAGAATATCCTTCGACAAGTTCAACCTGCCGCCCGCGATGTTCCGGTTCAGGGCCTCCGCCCCCTTCCTCGTCCCTGCATGCAGGTAGACCGCCGTCGGCGGCTTCTTCAGGCGCATTCCGAGCCGGAGGGCTGTGTCGTAGATGGCCATCTCGGCGAACCCCGCCACAGCACAGCTGGCCACAATCCTGTGCAGATCATCGAATGTCGTGGCGCTCTGAATCCTGTCGATTCTGGTGAGCAACTTTGCACTCACCGCTTCAAGAACATCGTCAGGAATCCTCCTCTGATGAATGTGCTTCTTCCATCTCGGATGAGCAGCCGTAGCGGCCCGCCGGATGGCCTCCTCCAAGGTCCCTGCTGTGACGCATAGTTCGATAGAGCCGTCGCGATAATGCGCACGCGTGCTCTTGAAATTCCCAATCAGTGATTCCAGCGTCGCAGCCATCGTTTGTCTCCCGAGTTGCCCCCCTGTGCCTTTCCCAAACTCGGACGCCGCGCCATACGTGCACCACTGCCACACTTAACAGCGCGTCAAGGCGAGTGACGAGGCGCATCCTCCAAGGCGACAACTTCCCTGACACAGGGGGGACACCCCAGGCAGTTCTCACTTGGACTCCTCGGCTTCTATGCCGTGGCGCCGAAACAAGAGGCGGAAAAAACCTCTTACAATATTTCTTCCTGATTCCCCCTCCAACTCCTTCCCGCCAAACCGATAGACCTCATAACCAGAAAGACGTAGGTCGCGATCTGCTGCGACCATTTCAGCATACTTCGACGCACTAGCCCTTCCTTGAGGGTCGCAATAGTGCCCCACCCCATCAACCTCGATTACAACACGAACGCTCTGGGAGAACAGCATCAGAAAATCCATTCGTTGCCTAAGAAGCGCGTCCCTTCCTCTTTGCGAAACCGTCAACGGGTCGTAGTACAACCATACCTCTGGAAGCAATGCAGGCAACTCGTCGAACGACTTCTGAAAAGTCGAAAAAAACTCCTCAAACAGTAGTCGTTGTGGTGGCGAGCTTTTCGGCAGTGAACTCCTAAGACGCCGAAAAAGGCTCACACTTGTCGTGCGAGCCTCAGGCTCTAGACCATGAGCAGCAGCCCACCACTCCTGAAGATGCCTCCAGAGGAAGCCAGTCGGCGGGATCGGGCGATCATAAACAAGCACCTTGTCTGCAAATCGCACAATCTCGATATCGCCATTAATGGCATCGGAGAATCTCAAATCCGGCTTCGCCTGTGAAGCAAATATAATTCGCTTAGGCCGCCCTCCGACTCCACCATTCGCGCGCATCAATGAATATAGCGCCCGTCCTGCATCCTGGTCTGTCGCTTGCAGTTCCCAGCCGGATTTTCGTAACTCCGCCCCCAGCGCATCAACATACTTCTTTTGTTCTTCTTCGCCTCTAACTGATGGATGAACCATCCGTTCAATGAGTACTCGAAAGCGCCTATCCGACACTCCCAACACTCCACATCGCTCAAAAACCCCCTGAACGTCCTGAAGTTCAGACTCCGACAAAGTCGCATTGCGCAGGAATTCATCCAGTTGAATTACCTCTCCGACAACCTTGTTCAACCCTAGCTTTCCCCACGGCGCGGGAAGAGAACTGAGAGTTGAAAGAAGGTTTCGGCGCGTTAGCTCCGAAAACTCTACCGACTCTTCTTGAGCAGCCCACACAAGTTCCTCAAGGCGATAGGTCCAGAACTGGTCCAACACCCGCTTCGCGATTGACAACACCGATTCACGGTCATGAGGAAGCCAGCTTCGAACAGTGGCCCACTTGCTGTTGTAAACCAGACCAGCGTTCGGGTCTGGCACAACCATTCCAAGCGCCATGCAGACAGGAGCTAGGTCATCGCTCTTCACATGTTCCTGAAGCGCCCGCCCAATCGCGTCCCGCAAGTCCTTCGTGCTTGGATTCTGGCTCACAGCCCACAATGTAGGTGAACCAAGACCAGCCGGGCAAGCGAGCGCCTGTCGTGGGTCACCTAGTCTTCACCATCCGGTACATCCCGTTGAGGGGCACCCACGACTGCCCGGTCAAGTCCCGAATCGTGTGTAGGTGGTCCGGAGGGGTTTGGGGGAGGGAGGCCCGTTGGCGGCATCAAGCAGCGGCGGTGTCAGGGGTTGAATTCAGAGGGACATGTCGACGTGGCGGCGGTCATCCCAGACGCCGGTGACGCCGAGGGCGACGGCAGTGATGAGGCCCAGGGCGCTGGCGCGCTCCGGGAAAGCGCCGACGCCGCGGATGCTGCGCTTCAGCTCGCCGTGGAGTCGCTTGAGGCCATTGGTACCGCGAAGGCGCTTCCAGTGGGCCTTGGGAAGGAGAAGAAGCAGGTGGCGGCGGCGAAGCCCTGGCGCAGACACTCCATGGCCTCGGGCAACTGGCGCCCCAGCTCTTCTTGGAGGGCCTGTGCCTACCCAAAATTCGGGCGCCGAGCCATGCGGAGCATCAAGGCCACGTTCGACAGTACGTCAGGGCGAGTGAGCGCGACGCGTAGGGGACCGAGGCCATCGAGTGCCTGTAGCGGTGAAGGGCGAGGTGGAGCACCAGGGGCGGCAGCGGGGCGTACCAATCTGCTGCTGCGCGCGGCTTGGCTCGACACGGCCTGGCAAGGCCTGCCCTCGCAGGCCGTGGACCGCCCGCCGGGCGGGCCGCGATTGACCGCGGGAACTCCAGGCCAAGGCCTCGCGCATCCCAGGTCCCGCGCGCGCCTCGAAGCATGCGACTTTCACCCACCTCCGCGCGTCGCCCGCGAACTCACGCGCGTCGCCGCCCAGCACTCTCTGTGAAGCGGGCGCCTAGAGGAGCAGAACCATGGACGGGAGGTCACCACCATGTAGTTTGCGGACGTTCAATCGGTCCCCGATTGAAGGGGGCCCCCAGCCCCTTCTTTGAAACCGCTGGATATCACTCGGTTTTTCGGCCCTCAGAGAGTTTGAGTCCTCTCAGAGAATCGCCGAGAACGAGTTCGCGCAGGGCTTCATTCGGGGAGCTGCTTGAAAGGCCCTACCAACTGGTAGGGCCTTTTTGTTTGACACGGGCCTCGCGATGAATGTCGCGAGGCCTTCGTGCTTAACACTACTGCGTTACGGTACGCCCAAGGGGAGAGGGCGGCGGAGGGCTGGGCAAGCAGGCCGTCATTGCATTGGGCGCCATCCGCCCCACTCATGAAGGAGGTATGGACTCCTTCATGAATGCCGCTGCGGTGCAGCGGCTTGAGAGGTACCTCCAGCAAATCAGTGACGTCCTCAGGGAAGAGAGTCGGCGCGGCTCGTTTGCCCTTTACGCCTCAGTGGTCACCCAAAACCGGCCAATGAAGGTCGCCTGAAAACCGGCCAATGGGGAGGGCCGAGACGTTGACGCCCGGGTATGACGTGGAGTCCGCCCGGGGGATGGGCAACGTCTTGAGCGACGAGAAGAAGCAGCAGGTCATCGCCCTGGGGCGGTTGGGTTGGCGCCTGAGACGCATCGAGGATGCGACGGGGGTGCGCCGTGAGACGGCCAGCGGCTACCTGAAGGCCGCGGGCGTGGGCATCCGTCCACCGCGCCGGTGGGGCAAGTCAAGACCGGCCAATGAGGGGACCACCGACTCCATGCCGCGCAGCCGAGCCGGAGTCCGGCACGTATCGGCGAGCACCACTCCGTGAACGCTCACGTCCTGCCAACTGCGAGTCAGGCGATGTCGAGCCAGAGCGCGGCGCCTGCGATATCGGCGGAGAGGTCGACCGCCCCGCCTTCGACCACCAGCCCCTCCCCCATCTCCAGGCGAATGGCTCGGGCCGGGTCTCCCGAGGCGACGACGTGGAGCGGACTCGTCATCGCGAGCAGATAGCCTCGCCGCTGTGGCGCCGTGGAGAGTCGTTCGATGGTCCCCGGTTCGAGATCGTGCCACCAGACGCGCGCGTCGGCGCGCAAGGGCATCTCGGCGTCACCGGCGAGGAGATGTCGTCCTCGTTCAGCGAAGCTGCGATGAAAGTAAGCGGGCGTCCCTCCGCGAGAGGTCGGCTCGAACCAGATCTGCAGCATGCGCGTGGGAGCGTCGGTGTCGTTGCCCTCGGCATGCACCATGCCGTCGCGCGCGGAGATCAACTGCGCCGAGCGCGCGCTGACCGTCGCGCCGTGGGCCTGGTCTCCGTGATGCGAGAGGTCTCCGTTCAGCACGATGCTGAGGATCTCCATCTCGCGGTGAGGATGCAGCGGGAAGCGCGAGCGGGGCGAGAAGGTGGCGTCCGCCAGCACCAGCAGAGAGCCGAGTGGGTGGCCTTCTCCAGCCCGCGCGCCGACGGTGGCCACGAAGTGATCGCGCAGGGTGAGCCACGACAACGTGGTGGTGGGGAGCGAGTCGAGGGCGCGATGTTTGAGGTTGGGCACAGCTTCTCCGCGAGACCGGGTGCGCGAGCAGGCACTCGCGAACAGCGCGCTTCCCCCGAGGAGGAAGGTGCGTCGCGTGGCCAATCGCAGTCCGAGCGTCATGCCCCTCTTCGTACCGGCGAGCCATCCGGTTTGACAACTGCGCGCACATGCACAATTCATGTGCGCACATGCACATCACTTGGGACGAGTTGCAGACGATCGAAGCGCTGGTTCGGCTCGAAAACCTCGAGGCCGCAGCGCGTGAACTGTCGCTCCGTCACTCCTCGGTCTCCAGGCGCATCGCAGGGCTAGAGTCGCGCCTCGGCGCTGCGCTCTTCGTACGAGGGCCACGCCTCACGCCAACGGAGCTCGCACGACAAGTGGCGAAACGCGCCGAGGCCATGCGTGACGTCGCAGCGAACATCGAGTCCGCGCTGCGCGCACACCAACGGCGTCGAGCGAACCGCCTGGTCATCACCACCAATGACGTCCTAGCGCCGCTCCTCTTCCAAGCGCTCGCCAACGACGCCGCCTCGCAAGCGAGGGTTGAAGTGCTCATCAGCGACACCGAGCTGTCCCTCGGCGCTGGGGAGGTCGACCTCGCGCTTCGCCCCTCGCAAGACCCGAGCGGAGTACTGATGGGAAAGCGGCTAGGGGCGCTACGGTTGGGCGTCTATCGAGCACCCGAGGCGCAACCGGGCTGGGTGATGCCGAGCGCGTCGCTGCGAGCGCGGTTGTCCATGCGCTGGTGGCGACATGTGCCCGAGGACGACGGCGCAGCCGTCACCTGCAGCTCGCTGCTCGGCGTGCGAGACGCCTGCCGTGCGGGCTTCGGGCGCGCTGTCCTCCCGTGCTTTCTTGCCCAACACGACGCGGCCCTTCGGTTGGAACATGAGCTGGAGGGTGGGCCTCCTCTCTGGCTGCTGTCTTCGGCGTCGCAGAAGGCAGATCGTCAACTCCGGGCGGTGTGCAATGCGCTCTTTGCCACGCTCCGCACCATCGATGGAGTGTTCCACACGTAGGCCGAGAGAACGCCGAGGGAGCCTGCGCGCAGCGTCAGTCCACCTTGACGCCGAAGCATGCCTCGACCGGCGACGAACAAGTTCAGCGTAAAGCGGACATGCTCTGCCCCCGCCTTCATTGGGGGCCCTACACTCAGGAGGCCCATTCGAAGTCCCGTGCATGAAATGACGCGTTCGCTGACGCCCGCGTGGCACTGGACCCGAATTTCCGGTAGCCACAGGGGATCTTGAGAGTTCCCACGTCGTCCATCTGGTGTACCCAGACAAGCTCGGAATGAAGCGCGGCGAACCGATGCAGGGGCAATGTGGTGGCCCAGGATATGAGCAATGTTTCTTCGGAGCTTGCATCATTCACATCCGCGTTGACTGGGACAATCAGGACTGGGCGACGCGAATTGCAGAGAGGCGTGGCGTGAAGCCAGATAGCGATCTACTCTCATCAACACATGAATTGCGCCCACGAAATTGACTGAGCAACCGTCAATGTCAAATATGGAGGCAAGGCCTTTGCTGACCATGTCGCGACACTGGTTGAAAGCTATCGGCAACACTCCTCGCCAACGTGCCGCAGCTCTTGCACTCACCTGCATATACGGATGCACGGTTCCCTCTGTGAGAGCCCCTGTCCCCAACGACATTCAGAACGAGGAGGTCAGCAGCGAATGCCAGAGGGCTCGCACCATCTTCAAAATCGATGCCGAGCGACATAACAACTGCGTAGAAGACGACGACTGCCACACAGAAGACCTCCGCGTGTTCCCCCAAGGATGTTGCTTTTCAACGTCATGGACTTGGCGCCAGCGCAGGGAAAGCCGTGCTCTTCTCAATACGGCCTACATCCAATGCGGCGGTGTGGCGGACTATTACTGCCCCAGGTCATGTACTGCCGCATGCATCGAAGGGAGATGCGTTGGCAGGATTAAACATCCAGACGAAGCACCACCCGCCCCGTAGATACTGCTCGCAGCTCGTTTGTTCATGAGATGCGCCCACGAAAATTGACCATGTAATTTCTGGGCGCGCCTCCCGACACAGCCACGTCCCCCTGTTCGGAAACCACATCAGGCGATTCACACGCCAGATGTGGTTCTTTCTCCACCTCGGGGCTCTATTGAGCACCTCTTCCACCGGCTGGACACTCCGGTTGCCCGCTACACCCACCCAAACATGGTCGCCGCGTCACTCGCGTGGCAAGGCCAGCCCGCCAGTGCGTCAATACCAGTGAGCGAGGCGCGCACGAGGCCGTCGAGTTCCTGTGCGGGTGAAGCGGGGTGGAATCACCAAGGGCACAGCACAGCCTCGGGGGACAGGTGCCTGCCCTCTACCGCTCGCCCAACCCCCGAGGCTTCGGGGAGAGGAGTGCGAAGGCGAGCGCCTCGCCGAGCAGGGCGCCTGCCCCTCAGGTCGACGGACCGAGCTCCAAGCCGCGCCAGCTCCCCCCATGATGTTTCTCGTGTTTTCCATCGCAGTCTCTAGAGAGAACCACTGAGAACCCGGCCTCAGCGACCTCGGGGGGACGACGGAGCCGCACTGAGCCAGCCGCAGTCATCCACGCGGGTCGCCGGAGGGGCGGCGTCGACCGAGGCGGACCAGCGATTCAGCGCGCAACTGACCGCACGCCGCGTCTATGTCTGCCCCGAACTGCTGTCGTCGCGTCGCCCCGACACCCAGGCGATGCAACCGCGCCACGAAGTCGTCGACCTTCGAGGACGCTGGGGCCCGGAACGACGGGTCTGCCCCGAAGGCCGCATTGTAGCGGATGACACTGACGTGAAAGAGCTCAGGCCTGGATCGCCGCTGCACGAGTCGCGCGAGCGCAACGAGATGTGCCTCGGAATCGTTGATACCTTCGATCAGCAGATACGCCAAGTAGGTCTTCCGCCGTGCGCGCAGAACATGTCGATCCAGGATCGCGAGATTCTCCTCGAGGGGGTACCGACGCTCGAGCGGAATAAGCTGTGCGCGTTGCTCGGGGAACGGAGAATGAACCGAGAGCGTAAGGGTGACCTGCGGGTGCTCCTCGGTGAGCGTCGCAAGGGCCGGCGCGAGGCCAACCGTCGAGACGGTGATTCGACGCGGTGACAGCCCACCATAGCCCGGCGCCGTGAGCACGCTCAGCGCAGTGAGCACGTTCGGGTTGGCGAGAGCCTCGCCCATCCCCATGAACGCGACGCTTTTCGGAGCGCCGCCCGGCTCCAAACTCCAGCGCTGGTGCACGACTTGAGCGCAAATCTCGTCGACGCTCAGGTTGCGCTCGAGCCCCAAGGCGCCCGTGGCGCAGAACGAACAAGCGAGACCGCAGCCTGCCTGAGTGGACACGCAGACCGAGGACCAGCCAGCGCGGTAGCGCGAGAGAACTGTCTCGACACGCGCACCAGTTCGCGTGCGGAAGAGCACCTTCTCAACCTGCTCTCCCGTACGCACTGCTTCGACATCGAGGGGAAGGACGGTCAGCCCGAAGCGGGCGACGAGCTGTTGCCGGAGGTCGCTCGGCAGGTCGCGGACCTCGTGGAAACTCTGGGCGCCGCGCTGAAATGCCGTCACCAACTGGTGGTAACGATACAGAGGCGCACCGAGCCCGCGCAGGAAGGAGTGAACCTCGGCGAGGATCCCCGGAGGAGGGTGTGGGAGTTCGTTTACGGTGCTGCGATGCATGGCAATGACTCCTGAAGGGACGTTGGTTTTGGAGGGAGGAAGCGCTCACAAGGCGGTGCCGTATTCCACTCGCAGCGACCGCGTCGTGACGTGAGCGGCGAAGATGTCGTCGTGGGCGACCAACACCCCGGCCCCCGGACATGCCTCGAGCGCCGCCTCCAGTCGCTCGCCGCTCGGTAGGTCCAGATGGTTCGTCGGTTCGACCATCACCAGCGCCCAGACCTGCTCAGCAAGAGCCCCAGCGAGGTCTGCCAGCGATTCCGTTCGCCGGACGGGAGCATCGACCCGTGTTCGAGATCGCTGGGGTCGAGCGCGAGGCGTCCGCGCAGCGCGGCCGCGACGCCGTCGTCCCGTGCAGCAAGAGCGTCGATGCCTTCGTGCTCCGGTGTGAAGACGACGGTGCCTTCGTGCGGGGCCCGCTGCCCAGCGAGGCTCGAGAGCAGCGTGGCCTTGCTGGCGCCGTAGGCGCCGGCGAGCCCAGAGAAGCCACTGCCAAGCGTGAGGGAAACCGAGTCGAAAATGGGAGCGGACGCCACCCAAGCGGCGCTGCCCCCGTGCAGTCGCAGCACGGACACGAATCACTCCAAACCCAAGGGCGCACGGCTTCCGTGCGCGGTTCGTTCGAGAGGACGACGTGCGTCCTCGAAGCGGATGGGGTTCGGGTGACCTAGGCCATAATGGCGCCGGCCGGACCAGCGCATGCGCTGTATAGCACACGACCTACGGATTCCAGCCCATTGCCTGCGACCACTCGACGACATCCCACCGGGTCGGCCTGTTTGGCGCGCCCCTGCGCGCTGGCTGCAGGCGCGGCGGTCCGCACAAGGCCACCAGCGCGTAGCCTGAAGGGATGCCCCCGGCAGGCATGCCCGGTCGGGGTTGCTTCAGCCAGGGCGGTCTACAGACAGGGCCGGACACGCGGGAGCCGGTGCTGCCCGTTCATTGGGAGTGCAGAACGCGGAGTTTGCCTGGGACGACCTGGGCGCAGCACTCCGGCGCTTCAAGCACGACTTGCGGCAGCTTCTTGAGTTGAAAGGCCCGCCCATGTTGCCAGCGGAGTGGAAGAAGCGTTTTTCAGAACGGGTGTGACAGAAGTGCATCGTCGAGCCGCCAACCTGTCCGAACTGGACGGGGCAACTCCAGGGGTCTCCACGCGCCAGCAGGCGGGTCGCGCGGGCTGCTCCCCTGTCAGGGAGAGGTCATCCATGGACTTGCTCAGGCTGCTGAGCTTGTCCAGGGCGGAGAGCGGGAGGGGTAGGAAATGCCGTCTGACCTGAGACGTATCATGGGAGCAGACATGACGCGTCATGATGCGCCGCTGACGTGTCAATGACGGGTACACGCAGCCTCTCCAGCGCGGCGCGCGCACACCGTCCTTGGCCAGCCAGAGCTGGCGCAGCGGCGAATACGACTGTCTGCAGGAATGCTTCGCGCCCGCCACGCCCATGGCGACTCAACTGGCACTGCTGGTGGGCGTGAAGTCCCAGAGACGGGGACGGGCTGTGACACGTAGCTGCAACTGCTCATCGGCGCCGGCGCGCCGAGTGTCGAGCTACACCAACGTCCCCAGGCACGGGGCTTCCGCACGCGGGTGAAGGTACGCAAAGGTGAAGCCGCCAAGGCATACCACCACTCCGATGGCAATCCCGACGATGACGGCCAGCATGGTGCGGGAAGCGAAGGGCACGCGGGTCGACCGACATGGCATGGCGAACCAGCGCGGGAGAAGATTCAGGAGCCTCCACCGCTCGACAGCCGGGTACACGCAGGGCCTGCGCCCGGTTCCACCAAAGAAAACGGGCCCGATGCGATGGACGCACCGGGCCCGCCCTCCTGCTTCACGACGCGAACAAGCGCCTCAGCCGCCGAGCGCCACGTTCTCCAGGACGCCCAGCGCGTCGGGGACGAGCACGGCGGCGGAGTAGTAGGTGCTCACCAGGTACTGGGTGAGGGCCTGGTCGTTGATGGCCATGCGCTTCACGGTGAGGCTCGGCTCCACCTCGTCGGGGATGCCCGCGTTGTGCAGGCCCACCACGCCCTGGTCTTCCTGACCGATGCGCATGGCGATGATGGAGGTGGTGTTCTCCCGGGTGATGGGCAGCTTGTCGCACGGGAGGATGGGCACCCCGCGCCACGCCTGGAACTTCGCCCCGCCCACGTCCACCACCGTCGGGTACAGACCGCGCTTGTTGCACTCCCGGCCGAACGCCGCGATGGCGCGCGGGTGGGCCAGGAAGTAGCGCGTCTTGCGACGGCGCGACACCAGCTCGTCCATGTCGTCCGGCGTCGGGGGCCCCGAGCGGGTGTGGATGCGCTGCTTGAGGTCGGCGTTGTGCAGCAGGCCGAACTCGGGGTTGTTGATGAGCTCCCACTCCTTGCGCTCCTTCAGCGCCTCGATGGTCAGCCGCAACTGCTCCTGCGTCTGGTTCATCGGGTCGTTGAAGATGTCCGACACGCGGGTGTGCACGCGCAGGATGGTCTGCGCCACGCTCAGCTCGTACTCGCGCGGCTTCAGCTCGTAGTCCACGAAGCCGCCGGTGATGATCGGCTCGCCGTGGTGGCCCGCCGTCAGCGGGATGGCCGCCTGGCCCGCCTTGTCCTGGGGCTTCTTCAGGTTCGCCTTGTAGCGCTCCACGTGCGCCTTCAGCGCCGGGGACTGGGTGATGAGGGACTCGAACGTATCCTGCGGCAGCGCCATCACCGTGCAGGCCGTGACGGCCTTGACGGTGAAGGGCCACACGTCGTTCGACTCCACCACCGCCTGGTCGCCGAAGTGGTCGCCGTCCGCCAGCGTCTCCAGCACCACGGGGTCGCCGTACTTGCCGGCCGTCAGCTTCTGCGCCTTGCCGTGGGCGATGAGGATGACGTGCTCGGCGGACCTGCCCGCCTCCACGATGGTGTCCCCCGCCTTGTACTGCTGCTGGGTGAAGCGGCCCGCCAGCGTGCGGATGAGCAGGTCATCCACGTCCTGGAAGCCCCGCATCAGCGGCAGCTTGAGTAGCTCCTGCGGGATGATCTCCACCTTGACGCCGATGTTGCTGAAGTTCAGCCGGTCGTCGCCCACGGTGTACGTCAGCCGCCGGTTCACGCGGTACGTGCCGCCGGACACCTGCACCCAGGGCAGGATGCTCAGCAGGTAGCGGGGCGAGATGCCCTGCATCACCGGCTGCGTCTTGGTGGTCGTCGCGAGCTGGCGGGCGCCGGCCGTGCTCAGGCTGGTGCCTTCGTTCGCCGCCAGGTCCTTGTCTGGATTCGCCATGAGAATGCCTTCCGTTCGGTTGCGAAGTCAGGGGACGACGACTAGGAGCGGCCCAGCTCCACGCTCTCCAGGATGCCCAGCGCGTCCGGCGTGAGCACCGCCGCGGAGAAGTACGCGGTCACCAGGTAGTTCATGATGGCCTTCTCGTTGATGCCCATGAACCGGACGTTGAGGCTGGGCTCGATCTCATCCGGGATGCCCGCCTGGTGCAGGCCCACGACGCCCTGGTTCTTCTCACCCGCGCGCATCAGCATGATGGACGTGGTGCGCGACTCGCTGATGGGCAGCTTGTTGCAGGACACGATGGGGATGCCGCGCCACGCGGGCACCATGTTCCCGTTCATGTCGATGCTGGTGGGGTAGATGCCGCGCTTGTTGCACTCCTGCCCGAACGCGGCGATGGCGCGCGGGTGGGCCAGGAAGAACGACGGCTCCTTCCACACCGTGGCCAGGAGCTCGTCCATGTCGTCCGGCGTCGGCGCGCCAGAGCGGGTGTGGATGCGCTGCTTGAGGTCCGCGTTGTGCAGCAGGCCGAACTCGCGGTTGTTGATGAGCTCGTGCTCCTTGCGCTCCTTCAGCGCCTCCACGGTCAGCCGCAGCTGCTGCTGGGTCTGGTTCATGGGGTCGTTGAAGAGGTCCGCGACGCGCGTGTGGATCTGGAGGACGGTCTGCGCGACGGCCAGCTCGTACTCGCGCGGGTGCGTCTCGTAGTCCACGAAGGTGCCGGGCAGCACCGGCTCGCCGTGGTGGCCGGCGGCCAGCTCGATGGCCTTCTGGCCGGCGGTGTCCTGCTTCTTCTTGGAGCGGGCCTTGAACTTCTCGATGTGCTTCTGCAGCGACGGCACCTGCGCCACCACCGCCTCGAAGGCGGACTGCTGGAGGATGAGCGCGATGACCGGCGTGACGGCCTTGGCCGTGAACTGCCAGTAGTCCTGCGACTCCAGCAGCGCCTGGTAGCTGTAGTGGTCGCCGTCCGCCAGCGTCTCCAGCACCACCGCCTCACCGTACTTGCCGCGGCCGATGCGGTTCACCTTGCCGTGCGCGATGAGGACGATGGAGTCCGCTTCCTTGCCGGCCTCGGTGATGACCTCACCAGCCTTGAACTCCTTCTGCTCGAAGCGGTTGGCCAGCGCGGTGAGCGCGTCCACGTCCTCGTAGCCGCGCAGCAGGGGCAGCTCGCCCAGCTCCTGCGGAATCACCTGCACCTTGGCGCCGGTGCTGGTGAAGGTGACGCGGCCGTCCCCCACCGCGTAGGTCATGCGGCGGTTGACGCGGAACGTACCGCCGGACACCTGCACCCACGGCAGCAGCTTGAGCAGCCACCGCGAGGAGATGCCCTGCATCTGCGGCTCGGACTTGGTCGTCGTCGCCAGCTGACGCGCCGCCTGCGTGCCGAGGCTCTGGTTGTTGTCGTCGAACTTCTTGATGTCGTTGGACATGGTTCACCCCTCTCCAGGTTGAAGAATCAAAAGGCTTCGGACTGCGGTTGAACTCAGGGCTTGCCGCCGTGGAACAGCTCGGCGATGCGCATCGCGGACATGCCCAGGCCGGAGACCTTCCCGGCCTTGAACTTGGGCGACGCGTCGTGGATGAGCTCGGTCTCCGTGTAGCGGGTCACCTCCGCGTGCCACCGGGGGATGCCCGCCATCCACTGCTGGAGCTGCTCCACGTACTTGTGCAGCTTCTCCTGCGCCTTCGCATCCAGGCCGAAGGTGCGGATGACCACCGGCAGCTCCTTGGCCACCAGGTGCTCGAACTGCTTCATGCGCGCGGTCATCAGCTCATTGACCGTGAGCACCGCCGTGTCCTTGTCCACGCCGAGGAACTTCTGGACCACGAGCACGCAGTTGTTGAGCTCGCCCTCGAACTCAATCTCCTTTTGATAGGAGAAGAGGTCGTTGACGAAGCAGGCGTAGTCCGCGGCGGAGTTCTCCAGCCCGCGCAGCGTGCGGGTGTTGAAGACGTCCTCCGGCACCGCGTCTCCCTTGGAGAGGCGCGACAGGCTCATGGTGAGGTCCGAGCCGAACGTCTTGCGGCGCATCTCCACGTAGTCCACGGGGTCCGGCACGCGGTTGAGCAGCTGGTTGTTCAGCTCCCACACCCAGCTGTCCGTCATGTCCTGGATGGCCTTGCGGAACAGCTTGCGGCTGCGCGGCGACAGCGGGCCGGCGGTGCGCTTCCACAGGTCCGCCAGGCCCAGCTCCACCGGGTTGGTGGGAACGGCGGCGTTGGCGGCCTCCACGTCATCCGGCATGAACTGGCCAAGCCGCGCGGTGAACAGCTTCGCGCCCGCCATGTCCCGCGTGTTCGCGTAGAGCATGGGGAAGTAGTCGTCCGCGTAGGTGCCCCAGACGAGCCAGCACGCCGTCAGGTCCAGCTGCTCCGGCGTCGCGTCCGGGTGGATGTACGCGCCGCAGAGGGCCACGTCCGCCGCGTCGAACTTGTGGTCGTCCCAGACGTAGAACCCCACGACGGGAACCACCTCCAGCATGCCCACCCGCCGCGCCCACGCCTTGGAGTTCTTGCGCGCGCGATCCAGGTGCGGGCTCAAGTACGTGCTGTACGGCATGTAGAACGGCGGCAGCTTCGTGGGGCCCACGTGCTGGCGGGGCACGTGGCTCAGCGAGCGGGCGCGGGGCCCCAGCCCCAGCCCGCCGGCCGTCAGCGGCAGCCGCAGCGCGGAGGTGCCCAGGCCCGAGGGCACGGGAA
This sequence comes from Myxococcus virescens, assembly GCF_900101905.1. Classification (NCBI taxonomy): domain Bacteria; kingdom Pseudomonadati; phylum Myxococcota; class Myxococcia; order Myxococcales; family Myxococcaceae; genus Myxococcus; species Myxococcus virescens. The sequence goes on from NZ_FNAJ01000014.1 coordinate 27,212, forward strand.
TGGACAGCGCCGGGCGCTCCTCCGAGTGCTGGTTCATGTAGCGGTTGGAGCGCATGTGCCACTCGTGGCCGCCGGACTGCCAGTCCTGGAGTCCGCGCAGGTACGTGAGCACCTGCGCCTGCTCCACCGGGTTGAGCCCGTACTCCGCGAACAGCCACGGCAGCTCCGTGGCGAAGGTGGTCTCGAACTGCTGGAGCCGCGACGTCAGCAGGTCGTTGACCAGCTCCGCCGCGCGCTGGGTGTCGCAGTCGAGGAACGTCTCCACCACCAGCACGCCGTTGGAGAGCTCGCCCTCCTCCAGGATTTCGCGCTCGTAGGAGAACAGGTCGTTGCGCAGGTGCACCGCGTCCGAGAACGTGTCCTTGAAGACGCGCATCGGCCGGCTCTTCACCACGCGGTCCGGAATCTCCGCGGCGACGGCGTGCTCCACCAGGTCCGACGACCAGGGCGCGCCGCCCACCTTGCGGCGCATCTCGATGTACTCGATGGGATTGGAGATGCGCGCCTCGCTGATGTTCTCGATCTCCCACATCGATTCATCGAGCAGGTGCTTGGTGTTCTCGAAGAAGCGGCGGCGCCAGTCCATGGACATGGACGGCACCGTGCGCTGCCACAGGTCCCACAGGGCGCGCTCCACCGGGTTGACGGGCTCCGGCGGCGTCTGGGACATGTCCAGCGGCATGAACAGCGGCAGCCGGTCCAGGTAGGCTTGGCCGCCCTTCACGTCGCGCGAGTATTTGAAGACCTCCAGGAAGTGGTCGTCGAAGTAGAAGACCCAGACGTACCAGTCCGTGATGAGGTCCAGCTCCGGCCCCGGCGCCTCCGGGTGCGTGTACGCACAGAGCAGCGCGTAGTCCATGCCGTCGAAGCGGCGCTCGGACCACACCTCCCGGTCCGTCCCATCCCGCGGCGGCCCCAGGATGCCCATCTGGTATGACCACGCCTTCGTGTGCGCGCGGGCCGACTCCAGGTTCGGGTTCAGCCGCGCCGGCCAGGGCACGTAGAACTCCGGCAGCTGGAATGGTTGCTTCTGCCTCCCCTTCGACATGCACACCTCTCGTTGGTCCCATGGAATTGCGCTGACGTCCAGCAGTCAACTCCACGAATGACAGTCTGAGTCAAGATATATCAATCCCTCAATAGGGATTCGCGGAGATTCGCGACGGCCCACCCAGCTCAATGGGTGAACAGACAAGAGTCCAGCGACGTCCATCTCCGCTGCGCGAAGTCCGGGACGAACCAAGCCTCGAGGAAGCGCAGCGGGTGCCGCGCGAGCAGCCCCACCCGTCGAGCGAGCCGCCCCAGCCCCCACTTGCTCGCGCGAAACGGACGCAGTTGGCTTCAGGGGGGTCATTTCATCCCCCTCCGGCGCGCCTGGCCTCACTTCGCCAAAGGACTCCCGTCACTCACAGGCGAGAAACCACGGTTCGAAGCAATGACACACAACTTCACAACCGCCTGTTTCACGAATGACTCCATTCATCGAACCTGAGTCGAGCCCCTGCAACGAGGCTGCCATGATACGACAGGCCACATCAAGCGTGATTTGAGGAAGCTGAAACAGCCAGGCTCCGTGTTTGACACGTCAGCCGCATTTGCTGACGCGTCAACTGGCCTCATGACACGCCCGTCTGCGGCGCCTTGGCTGACAGCGGGGTTCGGCTGACCCGAGCCGCTGGGCATGAGCTGCTCGTGGGATGACCCGACCGATTTCCGAGAACTTACGTCGACGCGTTCTCGATGCGCGAGAGGAGCGCGGCAAGACGTACGAGGAGTTGGCAGCGCAGTTCCGCGTGGGCCGGGCCACGGGCAGCGCAGCACACCGCCCGCGAAGCTCGTCGCCACGTCCCCACCACGCCCCTTCCCGCCTTGCCCCAGCGTATGCGCAGCACCAACCCGGGCACGCAGCGAATCACATCCACTCGCAGAACCCACCCTGCACGTTCCGGCACGCCGAGCCGCTGCCCATGCGCGCCAGGATGCTGGCCGCGCGGGGCTCCGACGGCAACCCCACATCACCAGGGCGATGTTGGGATGCGCCAGAGCTGTGGCTTTCATGGGAAGACTCACGACGCCCGCGGACCCGCGAGCTGGCTGCTGAAGCAGCGCACGCCCATCCGGGTGAGCTTCGTCACCACGGGCTTGGGCTCCAGGAACAGGCCAATGACGGCCCCACCATCTCCACCAGCTCCGGTCAGCTTGGCGCCCAGCGCCCCCAGCTCCCGCAACCGGTAGACCATCTCTTCCAACGGCGGCGACGACAGGCCCAGCGCCGCGAGCAGGCCCTGGTTGACGTTCATCGCGTCGCCCAGCGCCTCCAAATCTCCCGCCGCCACCGCCTTCGCGCCCTCCGAGGACACCCGTCCAATCTCCGCGAACAGGCGCTCGTAGCGCGACGGCCAGCGAGCCTGCCGCTCCCGCAGCGCGCCCACCGTCTTCTTCGTGGGGCTGCGCTCACCCGCGAGCGTCACCACCACGTGCAAGGGCTTGGGGCTCTGCACCACCTGCCCCGTCCCCTTGGCGGCCCCCGGCTTGCGCCAGTAGAGGACCAGCTGCTCCGCCGCGCTGGTGGTGTGGTCCACGCCGGACGGCGTGCCGTGGAACTCCTGCTCCATCGCCCACGCCACACGCGCCGCGTCCTTCGGCGTGGGCACCTTCCCCGCCGCCTGCAGCAGCAACCGCGCGCACGCCACCGACAACGCCGCCGAGCTCCCCAGGCCCACCGCCAGCGGCAGGTCCGCCTCCAGCGACACCTTCACCGGCGGCGCGCCCGTCACCTCCGCTGCACGGGCGAACGCCGCCGTGAGCTGCGCCCGCTGCGGGCGGCTGAGCGTGGAGGGCAACGCGAGCTGACACGCCTTCGCCGGCACGGCGCGCGCCGTCACGCCCTGCGACAACGGCCCGGCCAGGGCCGGGTGCCCGTACACGACGCTGTGCTCACCCAACAGGATGACCTTGCCGGCGCCAAAGGCCGACAAGGATTCAGGACGAGGAGCCACGGCGTCAAACCGTGGTGCCGGTCGCGGCCGCGGCATCCTCGGCGGGAAGGCTGGCCAGCAACTCGCGGGCCTTCTCCACCTTCACGTGGCCCGCCTTCACCAGCAGGTTGGCAATCTTCTCCACCCAGTCGCCCCGCGCGCCCGCCGTCACCGCCACGCAGCGCGCGTGCATCGCCATGTGGCCCTTCTGGATGCCCACGCTGCCCAGCGCCCGGAGCGCCGCGAAGTTCTGCGCCAGCCCCACCGCCGCGAACACCATGGCGAGCTCTCGCACCGACGTCGTCTGCATCAGCTTGAGCGCCATCTGCACGCCCGGGTGGATTTTGATGGGCCCGCCCACCGTCCCCAGCGCCATGGGCAGCTCGATGCGGCCCACCAGGTGGCCCTCTTCCAGGTACCAGGTGGACAGCGGCCGGTACTGCCCGTTGCGACAGGCGAACGCGTGCGCGCCCGCTTCAATGGCGCGCCAGTCCTGCCCCGTGGCGATGGCCACCGAGTCAATGCCATTCATCACGCCCTTGTTGTGCGTGGCCGCACGGTACGGGTCCGCCTCCGCGAAGCGGCTGGCCTGGGCGATGCCCTCGGCAATCTCCTCGGCCGGCATCTCGAAGTCCGCCAGCAGCGGGATGGGGATGCGGCACATGGCGCGCGCCAGCCGGCGGTCCGCCAGGTTGGAGAGGATGCGCAGGTACACCTTGCCGCCCGTCACCTGCTCGATGAGCGGCGCCACGCCCTCCGCCATGGTGTTGATGAGGTTGGCCCCCATCGCCTCCTGGGCGTCGATGATGAGGTGGACGATGAGCAACGGCTCGCCGCGCGGCCCTTCCGGGGCCGGCAGCACGCGAACCTCCACGTCCTTCGCCCCGCCGCCACGCGCCACCATGGCCGGGTGGAAGCTGTTGGCCAGCGCGAGAATCTGCTCCTTGTGCGCCAGGATGCGCTCGGTGGCCACCGTCGGGTCGCCGTAGCGCGACACCTGCACCTGGCCAATCATCAGCGACGGGTCGGCCTCACCCAGGAAGCCGCCCGCCTCTCGGACAATCTTCGCCGCGAAGGACACCGCCGCCACGACGGACGGCTCCTCCACCGCCATGGGCACCAGGTAGTCACGTCCGTTGACCTGAAGGTTGAGGCCCAGGCCCAACGGCAGGCAGAACGTCCCCACCGCGTTCTCAATCATCTGGTTCGCCAGGACAGGCTGGAGCGCCTCCGAGCCCAGCAGCTGCTGCAGGTCCTCGGGCGTGAGCCGGAACATGCGGGAGAGGTGCGCGTGGCGCTCCTCCATCGGCAGCTTGTGGAACCCGGGAAGCCGGGACGTCACGGTGTCAGACATGTTCTTCCTTCCAGACTTCAGCGCGGCCACCCGCTACAGCGCCGCAAACCAATCCTTCAACTCTCCGGTGACCACCCGGGGCCGCTGTCTCAATTCAGCGCAGCTTCTGCTTCCCGTCAGCACAAGCGCCTGCCGCAGGCTCGCCAGGATGACCTCCAGCGCCGCCTCCGCCGCCTCCACGCCGCCCGCCTGCTGCGCGCGGAACAATGGCAGCGCCACGCCGGCCAGGTTCGCCCCCAGCGCCAACACCTTGGCCGCGTCCAGCCCCGTGCGCAGGCCACCGCTCGCCACCAGGTGGACGTCCGGGCCCACGGCCCGACGCACGGAGGCCAACGCCGCCGCCGTGGGAATGCCCCACGCGCTGAACTCCGCCCCCAGCTGCGCCTGTACGCGCGACGCGCGAAGCTGTTCCACGCGCACCCAGGACGTCCCGCCCAGGCCGGACACGTCGATGTTCCGCACGCCCAGGTCCACCAGCCTCCGCGCGACGTCCGGGCCAATGCCGCAACCCGTCTCCTTCACCAGCAGCCGGTCGCCAAAGGCCTTCACCAGCAGCTCCACCACGCGGTAGCCGCCCTGGAAGTCCCGGTCGCCTTCGGGCTGCGTCAGCTCCTGGCCCGCGTTGAGGTGCAGCGCCAGCCCGTCCGCGCCAATGCCGTCCACCAGCCGGCGCGTCCCCTCCACGCCCAGCCCAATGGCCTGGAACATGCCGATGTTGCCCAGGAGCGCCACCGTGGGCGCCACCTGCCGCACCTGGAAGGACGCGGCCCGCGAGGCATCCTCCGACATGGCGCGCTGGCTGCCCACACCGAAGGCCAGGCCGTGGCGCTCGGCGAGCAACGCCAGGTCGCGATTCACCGCCCCCGCACGCTCCGTCCCACCCGTCATCCCGGTGACGAGCAGCGGGTAGCGCAGCCGCTTGCCCAGGAACGCCGTGGACAGGTCCACGTCCTCCACGGACATCTCCGGCATCGCGCAGTGAACCAGCTTCACGCACTCCAGCAGGGTGCTGTTACCGGTGGGTTCGACGTCACCCATGGCGCAAAGGTCGAGGTGCGCGTCCTTGCGTCTGGCTGTGATGTCGTCGCCCATCTCGTTGAAATCCGGTCTGCCCTGGGTGGAAGGCGCGTAAGTACCTGAATGGCCAAAGTTTCCTGAGCAAGCACGGCGGCCAAGGTGCAAGCCAAAGGGCCCGCGAGGTCCGTCTCCGCGTGTGGTCAGCAAACATGAGTCGAGCCCATGCAACGACGGCGCCATGATGCGCCAGGCCGCATCAAACGTGATTTGAGGAGGATGAAACAGCCAGGCTCCGCGTTTGACACGTCAGCCGCAGTTGCTGACGCGTCAACGGGCCTCATGACACGCCCTGGGCCTACAAAAAAATGCTGTCGCTGGGTCATGCGGACATCAACGCGAGTGAGCGCGGAGCTCGACGGGCATTCACGACACGAGTGTCGGCCACCCAGTCGTGGAGACACCGCCGGTCCTCTCCAACGACGAAGAGGGCGTCCACGAGGCCGAACCAGCCGCAGTAGCCGAAGAGCACAACCGGGAGCGCGTTCCTCAGCAGGGCCATGCGCCACACCCCAGCCGGACAACCGGCGCTCCGGACGACTTGAATTCCCAAGAGCCTCTTGCCGAGGCTCGCCCCAGTGCCGCGAATCAGGCTCGCCTGAACGAGCAACGCGAGGAGCGCCGGGACGTAGACAACTGGAGCCTTCATCGCCGGCTCGCCCGGCAGCGCCCGGCACCGGAGGACGCCCAGGAACAGGGACGGAAGCACGAGCGCGGCGCCATCGACAAGGCTTGCCGCGAGCCGGGCCCTGCGCGTCGCCAGCTCCGGAGCTGCGTGAAGGCACTGAGCCTTGCAGGCAATGGGCGGCTGAGTTCGTGGAGCGATGTCACGCCCCTGGGCAAGAGGGGCGCCGTGTCGACGCTCACGCAGACACGGCGCCCGGAGGATGGTGCTTATGGTCCCGTCAGGCGGTTAAGCGTGAAGGAGGGCCGGTTCCACGTCCCGCCGGGGAAGCTCACTGCGGAGGAGGCAGCCATGCCACCTGGAGTGCCCGCCGAGCCATTGACGGTGAAGGTGCCCGCGGCCGTCCCCGAGGTCGACGTTGGTCCAGTGCAACCCGGACAGAGATTCGTCCCGGTGACGTACGTCATTGGGAACACGAGCGACGTGGAGGCGCTGTTCACCACGCCCTGCAGCCACACCGGATTGCTGCCCTGATAGACGGTCAGGTTGAGAACGTGGGTGTTGCCCTGTGTATTGAAGCTGCCGCCCCAGCCGGGCTCCGCGCCGTTGTACCAGAGGCCATTCAGGTTCATCACGGTGCTGCCGCCACCGAAGGCCAGGAATTGGATGGGCTCGTTGCCGGAGAGCGAGCCCAGCTTCCAGTAGAAGCGCCACAGGCCGCTGCTATAGGTGATGCGCAGGGTGCCCACCACGGAAAACGTCGCGGAGGAGCCCGTCCAGGAGGTCTGCAGCAGATCGCCCCGCCACTCGCCGGCCTCCGCGACGAGGTAGGCCTGGTACCAGATGGGCACGCCCGCGGCCGTGTACGTGTACCAAGTGACGTGGATCTGGTCGGAGGCGAGGTGCTGGATGTCCAGGCCGTTGCCAGAACGCGCCGGGTTGTACCAAGGGCCCTTGTCCGGGCGGGGCGGGAGCGCCGCATACAGGTAGGTCAGCGCGCTGAGGTCGCCGGAGGTGAACTCCCCCGTTTCGACCGAGCGGAAGCAGGAGTTCATGAGCGAGCCGCCGACGGTCGCCGTCGTCGGCGTGCCCGGGATGTGGATGGCCCCGACGCCCGCGTCACCTTCGTTGCCGCCACTGCCGCAGCTGATGCTGCGGTTGTAGTAGTCCGTGTGGCGCAAGCCGATGGTGTGGCCAATCTCGTGCGTGATGACGTGCTCGATGACGTCGACGCTGTAAGAGGAAAGCCCGCCGCCGATGTTGATGGTGCCGTACGGCAGCCCGCCCGAGGGGAATCCCGCCGAGCCTCCAACGACACCCGGCTGGATGACCGCGTTGATGGTGAAGCTGCAGCCGGTGCTCGGCGTGCGCGCCATGGCGAAGGACAGCGGCAACTCGTCGTAGTTCTGGATGGCCAGATCGAGTGCCGTGCTGAAGTTGCCGGTGAACGTCGAGCCGTTGATGCAGATCTTCGTCACCGCCGAGCTGATGAGGTTCGTCGTGTGGTACTGCTCCTCGGTGCTGTGGTCCCGCGCGAGCATCTCGCGCGATGCGGCCAGCGAGACCTCGGCGTCTCGCCCGACGTACACCTTCCCGTCGACGACCATGATGTCATCGGCCGGAAACCCGGCCTCGGCCAGATTGTCGACAATCTCCTGCGTCTCATCGGGTTGTCCAGCACATCCGAACATCAAAGCACTGCATCCCACCGCAAGGACGAGACTTTTCACAAACATGGATACTCCTTTGGTCGACCAGAAGTACATCCGTTCGCGGGGTTGCCGCGCCCCGCAGGCGACACTCCTTCCAGACAATCCCGCACAGTACGCTGAAGCCAGACTCCGTGTCGACGAAGGCATCTACCCGTAATGCTTCGCAGTGCCCTGTACCGGTGCAGGCCTGACCCTGAGGGATCCCCTTATTGAGCGAGTGGGGGCGCCTCGTCCTCCACTTCCTTCCCCCGTACTGCCCCAGGGCAATCGCATCAAGCGGGTGTGGCTCGAATTGCATGCCAACGTCACCCGTAACCACCGCTGCCGTCCCCTGGCCACGCTCATGTCCCGGGTGCATGCCTACCTCTCCGCTCGCAATGCCTAGCGCTCCGCCAGTCCATTCCTGCGTCGAATCGACGGCGCTGTGTACGCAGAGGACCTGAAAGCAAGAAGGCCCTGCCTGAAAGCAAAGGCAGGCAGGGGTTGAAGTGGAAGCAGCAGCGGGAGAATCTGCCGGGGAATCCTGCCTTGGCGTTCGCGAAAAGCACGGCGTTCCGGCCCACCCCGCTTTCCCGAAAGCGCCGCATGGCGAAGAACATCGGGGCGTGGGATTTGGTGCCGCACGTCAGGAGATGTCGCCTAGCATCCAGCGCATCCCCACCCCTGAAAGCCGACTCCGCTGAACGCCACCGAACCGCGCCACCTCGCCGGCCTGGACCTGCTCCGGTGCCTGGCCATCCTCATCGTCGTCCTCTTCCACTACCCGCGCCCCGACGGCCACGAGGCCTATCGGATGCTCGCCAACTTCGGATGGACGGGTGTGGAGCTGTTCTTCGTGCTGAGCGGCTTCCTCATCGGCTCGCAGCTCCTGGAGCCAGCGTCCCGGGGCGAGGCACCATCTCTAAAGCGCTTCTACCTGCGGCGCTCGTTGCGCATCCTGCCCCCCTATCTCATCGTGGTGGCCCTGTACCTCTTCATTCCCGCGTGGAGTGAACGCCCCGTGGAGACGCCCGCGTGGCGCTTCCTCACCTTCACGCAGAACTTCGGCCTGCGCCTGAACGGCTTCTCCCACGCGTGGTCGTTGTGCGTGGAGGAACACTTCTACCTGGTGCTGCCCCTCACCGTGCTCGCGCTGCGCGGGCGCGTCCGGGCACCGCACCTCCTCGCGGGCGCGGTGGGGTTGATGGTGGCCGGCATGCTCCTGCGGGGCGGCCTGTGGCAGCGCCACTTCTCGCTGCTCGGGCCGGGTGACGCAGGGTGGCGCGGTTACGACACGCTCCTGTACTACCCGACGTACGCGCGGCTCGACGGGCTGACGTGCGGCGTATTGCTCGCGGCGCTGCGCGTCTTCCGACCCGCGGCATGGGAGCGCTGGACACGAGGAGCCCGCGCCGGAGGCCTGGCGTTGGTGGGACTCGTGTGCCTGGGCGGAGTGTTTTGGATGAACGAAGAACACTTTCGGAACCTGGCCCACACGATGCTCGCGTTCCCCATGACGTCGTTAGGCTACGCGGCGCTGCTCATGGCCATGGCGGGCCCCACCGCCTCGCGCGTGTGCGCCCGCATCCCCGGCGCAAGAACCTTCGCGGTGCTGAGCTTCACCGTCTACCTCACCCACAAAGCCGTGCAGCACGGAGTCCGCGTCTCACTGGAGCCCTATGGCATGGACGCATTCCACCCCGTCACGCTGTTGGGGGGCGCAGTGGCGGTGCTGCTCGCGTCGCTCGCTCTGCACCACGGCGTGGAACGGCCCTCGTTGAAGTGGCGCTCGCGGCTGGAGACGCGGCTCGTCCCCGAGCCTTCGCCCCAACCCGCCGCCCTGGTGGACACCAGCACCATGGCGCGCTAGCTGGGGCGGACGAAGGCGAAGTTCACGGACACTCAATCGGACCCCGAATTTTCCCGATTTCACCTAACCCCATGATGTTTCTCGTTCTTTTCCTTCGCAGTCTCTCGAGAGAGCTCAGAGAACGAGTTCGCGCAGGGGTTCATTCGGGGCGCTGAACGAAGGGCCCTGCCAACCGGTAGGGTCCTTTTGTTTTACATGGGCCTCGCAATGAATATCGCGGGGCCTTCGTGCTTGTTCCTACACCTGTCGTTCGGAAAAAGCCGGTACCACCTCCCTGTTGAAAGAACAGGAGGGGGGAGCGAGGCTTCCCATGTCGTCGACAATCGACGTAGAGACGCGAGCGCACGAGGTGCGCCTGGTCGGCCAACTCGGCGCGGAAATGGAAGAGATTGGGGCCTGGCTGCAGCCCCACTTCCGCAGGCGCGAAGCACATGCCGCCGCAGTGGAGTACGTGAGGGCGCTACTGGGGTGCGCGCAGCGGAAGAATGCGTGGGGCCTTTCAGAGGACGCGCGGCACGGGCTCCTTGCGCGCCACACGGATGACGCTGTTCATCCCGCTCGGCTCAAGGTAGGCGCGGCGACTTCCTTCACGTCCGTAACCCGGTGCATTCGAAGTTCCGCCATCAGTTCCTCACGATTCATGAACTCACGACACAGAGCATGCTGATTTATCTGCCCGTCACGAATCAGCGCCACGGGCCGGGACTTGAGCAGCGCGGCCACCGGTAAGCCAACGCGTCAATCGCCACGCTCCAGGCGCAGACGGCTGCTATCACCAACAGGCTGTCGAGCAGCCCCGCTGCGCCGGCACCGCGGGGTGGCGGAGCGCACCAAGTCATCTCGCAACCTGGAGCGCCGGCGTGGGACCTGGGCTCATGTGCCCGAGACGGCCTCTGTCGAGCTGAGGATGGCGAGCCCGGAGTACCTCCCCACGCAGGAGCCCCAGGGCACCTCGTCCGTGACGCTCTCCCCGGGAGGCTACTGCCGGCAGCCGTCACCCACTTTGGAGATGACTTTGGCCGCCCCGAGGGCATTCCTCGCGGGAGCAACCACGGCGGGGGGAGGCCACCAAGGAAGCCTCCCCCAACCATCGCATTGGAGCCAGCCGAAGTTCTGCCTCTCGTCTCCGCGTCAATTCCCGCTCAGCGCATTGACGATCTGCTGAGCCGACTTGGGGTCGTCGCAGGAGTTGCTCAGCGGGAACCACCTGCACCCGGCCGGCGGTTTGCCCTGCGGGAACCATTCCTTGTCGCCATTGAACGCGCTGACGTAGGCATTGAGGTGCTGGTAGCCGAGCTGCGCCATGAACGACGAATCGTCGGTCCATTTCACGCCGGTGTTCTTGCTGTCGGTGTAGAGCGCCAGCGGGCCGTCGAACGCGGGGGTCTGCTCGAACTGCACGTATTGTTGGTTCGAGGCGCTCGCCTGCCGAGCGCCGATCATCTTCCCGACAGGGTCATTGGCCAGGACGTTGAGGCCGTAGATGTTCGTCGGTTTCGTCAGCGCATTCATCGTGCCCGCGTTCCAGGCGTGTGGCACCACGTCCTTGGCGTTCCAGATGAACGTGGCATTGGCTTTGCCGGCACCGAACACGCTCTTGAAGTGGTCGAGGAACGCCTGGTTGCCGATCGACGGCCCCGCTGTCGCCAGCAGGTTCACGTGCTGCCAGTGGCTCAGGTTCGTGTCCTGCGTATTCAGTGCCGAATCTGGATCCATGAGCGCGAGCATCAGCATCGGGGCGAGGCCTCCGCCGAGGCTATGCCCGGTGAACCAGAGCGTGACGGTCTGCTTGTTCGGGATGTTCCCCAGAAACGTCCGGATGTCATTGAGAGGCCACTGCATCTTGAAGAGGAGCCTCATGAGGCCCTCCCAATCCCCCGTCGTCACCTGCATCGGCGAGGAAGTGCTGCCCACCTGTTTGAGCTTCCAGTCCGTCGGCTCGATGTCGAGGTCCTCGGTCGTCATATCGAAGGAGGACAGCGCGTTGGTCCCAGCCACGGCCACCACATAGACCGGGAGAGGGTTGTTGCTACCGTCCAGTTGCTGCGCGACGAACATCCCGTTGCTCACCTGAGGGGGGAGCAGGTCATCCAGGGTATAGCTCGGGCCCCAGACCACCTTCCACTTCGAGTAGGGAGCATTCAGGCTGTTGATCTGCCCTTCCAGGTCCTTCGCGCTCCAGGGACCAATCAGGTTGCCCACAGTGGCTTGGCTCGCCAGCCATGAGAGAGCAAAAACCTGCTTCTGAATAGACGTGGGATTGAACATGCGGGCTCCAGTTGAGAAACGGATTGCGGGTCAAAGCCAGCCCTGTCGAGAAACTCCAAGAACTGGCGCCACGAGGCAGCAATGCATGCGCTGTGCCTCTACCGTGGTTGGGTGGCCTCTGGGTGGGCGCTGCTCTGTGGAGCCCGGCCAGAACTCAAGCCTGCGCTGGAGCCCGAGGTGTCAGTCCTCTTGTTTGACGTGTCAATTCCCACCACTGACATGTCAGCCCTGAGCTGAAGGGAGCGAGCCCGTGGATGGCGACGAGCCCCCACGCGAAAGGCGGGTTCAACTGTCTGTCCGGGTTGCCGCAGTGTCTGCGATGGCGGAATGGGCTGCGCAAGGACTCCTTTCCTCCCTAGCAGGTTGTTTCAAAGTCCCCTACCTGAGGGGCTGCCGCCCACCGCCAGTTGCGCGCCGTCGGGGATCCTCCCTGGAAGCACGGCACAGGGCGGCTCCCGTTCGTCCCATGCCCGGGACTGACGCATTGCACACCATGCGATGGAGCCCGAGGAGAGAGGGCAATTGTTGGGGAGGCGGCCTCGGGATAGAAATCTCCGACGCAGAAGGAGGAGTGAATGTCGAGTCGAACCGTCTCCCGGAGGACGTTGCTCCAAGGCACGTTGGTGGCAGTCGCATTCAATCCCATGAGCCGGAGTTGGGCCTCCACGCTGGAGGCTGGCGCGGTCCCCCTGCCGCCACTCGATGGCGAGTTGCTGATGGACACAGCGTCGCGGACCGCGGCCTCGGAGGACTTCGGTCACATCCTCCACCGCACGCCGTGGGCGGTGCTCGTCCCCGGCTCGGTGAAGGACATCGTGGCCATGGTCCGCTTCGCGAGGCGCCAGTGCCTGAAGATCGCCGCCGCTCGGGGCCTCGGTGAGAGCCACAGCACCTTCGGCCAGTCCCAGGTGGCGGCGGGCATCGTCATCGACATGTCCACGCTGTCGACCATCCACGAGATTGGCGAGGACAGCGCCTGGGTGGATGCGGGCGTCCGGTGGCACGAGTTGCTCCAGGCCTCGCTTCCCCACGGCAAGAGCCCGCCGGTGCTGACCGACTACATCGAGCTGAGCATCGGTGGGACGCTGTCTGCGGGGGGCATCGGCGGGCAGGCGTTTCGCTGGGGCCTCCAGGTGGACAACGTCCTGGAGATGGACGTCGTCACGGGTCGGGGTGAGCTCGTGCGGTGCTCGCGCTGGCGTGAGCGGCCCCTGTTCGACGCCGTGCGCTCGGGCCTGGGCCAGTTCGGCATCATCGTGCGAGCGAGGGTGCGGCTCGTCGAAGTGCCGCCTCGCGCTCGGACGTACATCGCGCTGTACAACGACCTCCACCGCTTCATGGAGGACCAGCGGCGGCTCATCGAGGACGGTCGCTTCGACTACGTCGAGGGCTCCGCCGTCGCCTCCAACGGGGGCTGGGCGTATCAGCTCGAGGTGGTGAAGTACTTCACGCCGGGCTCGGAGCCGAACGATGCGCGACTGCTCGCGGGCCTGGGCTTCCAGCCGGGAACGCTCCAGGTGAGCGACGGCAGCTACTTCGACTTCGCCAACCGGCTCGCACCGCTGGTCGAACTGCTCAAGCAACTCGGCGTCTGGGGCTTCCCCCATCCGTGGCTGGACATGTTCGTCCCCGCCCGGTCCGCCGAGTCCTTCGTCCAGGAGGTCCTCTCGCAGACCACCGAGGCCGACATGGGGCAGGGACCCATCCTCCTCTACCCCTTCCGCGCCTCGGCGCTGACCACGCCCTTCCTACGCACCCCCAACGACAGACACGTCTTCCTCTTCTCGCTGCTGCGCACCGCCATTCCACCGACGCCGGAGAACGTCGCATCCCTCCTGCGGAAGAACCGCGCCATCTTCGACCGGCTCACGGCCATCGGCGGGAAGATCTATCCCGTGGATGCCGTGCACTTGAGCCCCGCCGACTGGCGCCGCCACTTCCACCCCGGCTGGGAGCGGTTCGAGCACGCGAAGCGACGCTACGACCCGGACCGCATCCTCACGCCGGGACAAGGCATCTTCTGATCAACGCCCCCCGAAGGGGCATCTTCGTGCTCGGGGCCGCATCCCATGGGAGTGGCTCCGAATCCGCCATGCCACCTGTGCCGCCCCCAATCCGGTCGCGGCGTCATGGGTGCACCTCGCTCACTCAGCAGTGCGTCAAGGCGAGTGAGCGAGGCGCGCGAAGGGCATCGTCTGCTCGGCGCGTACTCCGAGGCGGCACCCTTCCTGGCACAGGGGGAGAGGCTGTGCGCTCAGGGTACGTACACCTCCGCCGTGGCAAGTGGGTGGGTTCCATCTTCGCCACCCACGACGAGAATCCTGCCTGAGGTCAGCACCGTCGCGGTGTGAGCTCCGCGGGACTCCGCCATGGAGCTGGTTGCGGACCAGGAAGAGGTGGCCGGGTCGTACAACTCCGCGGTGTTGTAATAGCTGCTGCCGTCGCCCCCCGCGACGAACACCTGGCCCGAAGAGAGCAGCGTGGCGGTGTGGCGGGAGCGGCCTTCGACCATGGAGCCAGCCGCGGACCAGCTGTTGGTGTCTGGATCATACAGCTCAGAAGAAGCCGGTTCGGCGAGCGATTGCCCCCCTGAGATGAGCACCTTGCCGGAGGGGAGCAGCGTGGCCGCGTGAAGGCTACGTCGCGTCACCATGGCGCCGGCTGGAGTCCACGTATTGGTGGCCGGGTCGTACACTTCGGCGCTGCTCAAGCTCCCGGAGCCATTGGTCCCCCCTGAGACGAGGACCTTGCCGGAGAGGAGCAATGTGGCCGTATGGTTGAAGCGGGCGGTGCTCATGACGCTGGACCGAATCCAGATGTTGGCGAGCGGTTCGAACACCTCCGCAGTGGCCACGGCGCTGTTGCCATCGGTGCCGCCGGTGACGAGAACCTGGCCCGAGGAAAGCAGCGTCATTGCGTGACCGTAGCGGCCCCCGCTCATAGGGCTCACCGGATACCAGGCGTTGCTCTGCGGATCATACATCTCCGCGCTGGTCAGGGCGCCGACGCCCCCAGTGACGAACACGTAATTATCGGAGAGCAGTACGGCGGCGTGAGCGAAGCGGCCCGTGGACAAGGCACTGACGGGAGACCAGGAGTTGGTCGCTGGATCGTACGACTCCACACTGCTCAGGGTGGTCGTCCCATCGCGCCCCCCAGCGATGAGCACCCGGCCCGAGTCGAGCCGCGTGGCGGTGTGGTTGTAGCGGCTCGTGGACATCGCCCCTGCGGACGTCCACCTGGTGACGCTGAGTTGAGCCGTACCGCTCACGCCACCCAGGGTGGCGGTGATGGTGACGGGCCCCCCCGCGGCCACGCCAGTGCACAGGCCCGTGCTGCTCACGGTGGCAATGGCGGCGTCGCTCGTCGTCCATGCCGCGCTGCTCGTCACATCGACCGTGGTGCCGTCGCTGTAGCTGCCCTGGGCGGTGAACTGCTGTGTCGAGCCCGAGAGCACCGAGCCCGTCGTGGGAGTGAGCTCGATGGAGGTGAGCACGGGCGAAAGAGGCGTGATGGTGAGTTGAGCCGCGCCGCTCACGCCACCCAGGGTGGCGGTGATGGTGACGGGCCCCCCCGCGGCCACGCCAGTGCCCAGGCCCGTGCTGCTCACGGTGGCAATGGCGGTGTCGCTCGTCGTCCACGTCGCGCTGCTCGTCACATCGACCGTGGTGCCGTCGCTGTAGCTGCCCTGGGCGGTGAATGGCTGCGTGAGGCCTACCGACACAGAGGCAAGGGAGGGTGACACCTGTAGCGAGAGGAGGTGAGCGGCGGTGACCTCGAGGGTTGCCTCGCCCGAGGCTCCGCCCGCGTTGACGGTGATGATGGCGCTACCGGGCTTGAGCGCCGTCACTTTGACAGTGCCATCCGGTTGCGGTTCGACGGAGGCCACTTGAGGATCGGACGTCGTCCATTGCCGTGAAGTGGAGGCGTCGAGGTCGACGACGCGGCCATCGTCATAGACCCGCTGGGCCTTCGCAAGGGTCGTCATCCCCGCGGAGATGCGGGTCTCCGCGAGGGCGACTCGGAGCGAGAAATCGTCGCGAGGAAGTGGAGGCGGATGATCATGGCAGCCAATGACTGCCAGCGCCAAGCAGAAGGCAAGAAGTGAGATGGGTAGGTTTTTCATGCGAAGTGGCTCTTGGTTCAGAGTGGGGAAAGGCCCAGATGGCCAGCAACCAGAGCAGGTACCGAGTCACGTCAGCGCGGCCACCCTTACTCTGAGTGTCAGCGATTGGATATTGGACCTAGTGCCTACTCAGCGCGGGCTCAGCCCCTGGACCCACCGGTCCGCGAACCGCACCAACTCCGCCACCGAGTCCACGTCCAGCATCTTGATGACGCGGGCGCGGTGCGCCTCTAGAGAGAGTGAGCTCGCCCCGATTTCGTGGGGCGAGCTCAGACTCTTTACATTTGCTGCGAGCCCCTGACTGGCGCACCTTCCCAAGAGCGTTGGTAACCGGGGCGGGCGATGGCACATGTGCCACCGCCCCTCTTCACTGCCTCAAGACAACATCAGGACGGCGTCAGTCCTCGCGCCGCCTCCACGCGAGGAGAGAGAGCAACGCCATCGCCAACGGGAGCGCGGCAGTCGTCCCGGTGGACGAGCAACCGCTGGACTCCTTCGGCGCCGGGGGCGCCGGGCTCACCGTCACCGTGACCCGGTCCTCCGCGGACAGGCCACTCTCCGAGGAGACCTTCACCACGAAGACGAACTCCGTGGTGGCCGAGACCTCAGGCGCGGTGAACTGGACACGCGCCTGCGTCGCATCCTGGAGCGTCACGGCGGGGCCCTCGCGCTGGCTCCACGCGTAGGTCAGCGTCCCCTGCTCCGGGTCCGTGGCCGTGGCCGTCAGCGTGACGGACTTCGCCGAGAAGGTGGACACATCGTCCCCCGCGCTCACGGTGGGCGCGAGCGGCACGTGGCGCACCGTCACACTCACCATCGCGGCCTCGCCACTCAGCTGCCCGTCACTCGCCACGAGCTGGAAGACGAGCTCCTCGCTCCCCTTGGCGACCGCGGGCGCGGTGAAGCTCGGGGTCAGCGTATCAGCGCCCGTCAGCGTGACGGGCAGACCCGAGACCTGCGTCCACTGCTGGCTGACCACCGCGTCGCCGTCCGGGTCCTCCGCGCTTCCCTGGAGCGTCACCGTGCTCCCCTCGTCCACCGTCAGCGCGGTGCCCCCGGACGCCACGGGCGCCTTGTTCACCTGGCGCACGAGCACCTGGACCGTGTCCCTGTCCCGCAGGCCCCCGTCCAGCACCGTCAGGCGGAAGGTCAGCATGGTATCGGCCAGCACCTCCGGCGCGGTGAAGCTGGGCGTGGCCGTGTCCGCGCCACTCATCGCGGCGAAGGGACCCGCCACCTGCTCCCAACGGTACGTGAGCGCACCACCCGCCAGGCTGCTGCCGCTGCCCTGCAACTGCACCACGGACAGCTCATCGACCGCCAGGTCCTCGCCCGCCTGCGCATCCACCTGGCCCGTCGTGCAGACCCCCTGCTCGTCCACCAGCGCCGTGAAGGGCGTGTTCGCCAACCCCGAGAAGGCGATGTCATCGATGAACCAGCCAAAGCCCCCGGCCGCCTCATCCGCGCCAATGCGGAAGCGGATGCGAACCACCTTCTCCGCGGAGGCAGAGCCCAGGTTCACGCTCGACATCACCATCTGCTTCTGCGTGAACGCGAAGCTCGCACCACCGAAGGCGCGGCGCCCGGAGAGTGGATTGACGTTCCCTTCGTAGTTCGTGAGCGTGACGTTGTACCCGTTGGAGGTGATGCGGTTTCCGATATCGGTCCACGTCTGGCCGTCATCCTCCGACAGCTCGAGGACACCGCCGTCAAAGAACTCTCCCCTTGACGCCTCGAAGGCGTACCGGTGGCGGAAGGTGAACGACAAGCCCGCTCTGCCCACATGGAGCGGCGGCGAGACGAGCGCGAAGTCCGCGGCGCGCCCCACGTCCTCTCCGTGGAAGGAGCGCTCACTCCCGGCATCCTCGTTCACGGTGAAGGAGACGCCGCCCATCGCGGACGTCATCGTCCAGGGCAGCAGCCGCGCATCCACACTCTCGGTCGTCGAGGCCCCAGGGAGCTCGTCCTGCTCCACCTTGGCGCTCAGCGTCGCCTTCTTGTCACCGGCAGCCACCCCGTTGGCATCGCGGTAGGCGATGTTGAAGTGGACCACCGAGCGAGGCGCCGCGCCCCAGAGCCGCACCGGCACCTCCACCGTGGCCGTCTCGTACAGGCCCATGGCAGGGAAGCTCGCCGCCCCACCGTTGGCCAACTGCACGGCCTCGCTGTCCGACGAGACGGAGATGCTCGTCGCCTGAAGCGGGGCGGTGCCCGTGGAGCGCAGCGTGACGCGCAGCACGCCGCTCTCCCCGTTGTCCAGGTACCCGTCCGCGTCGCAGGTGTTCTCGCTGCCGTCCTCGGTGAGCTCCGCCGAGACGAACACCACATCCGCGCCCGTGCGAAAGCTCTCCACCACGCCCGCATGGTTCGTGGAGGCCCGGTCCGGCGCCACCGCGCCGATTCCCGCGCCGCGCCGAGCAAACGCCTCCGCGAAGATTTGGTAGTCCGCCGGGTCTCCCGCATAGGCCGCCGCGAGCAGCGCGTCGCGAGCCTCCAGGAACGTCGGCGAGGCCGGGGTCAGCGTGTACGCGGTGACGAGGTAGCTCTTCATCCGCCGCTGGACTTCGTCGAACGAGAGCCGCGAGGAGTCACGCAGCAGCCCGACGTAGCACTCCCACAGCATGGTCGCCCAGACTTCGCCGGCGTTGTGGTACTCGGCGTTGTTGCTCCCATCGGCGCCGAAGGCATAGGGCACACCGCTGGGAAGACGGACTCCGTTGGAGATGTGCTTGAAGGTCAGCGGGTTCTTGCGGAAGTCCACCGAGTAGGGCACGCGGCGAATCCCGAAGTAGGCGGCGTCCGCGCTCATGTTCCGCGTCGCGAAGTCGCCCACCGGGAAGACGCCCGTCCAGTTCGGATTCGAGGCGACCTGCGCATCCTCCTCGCGCACCGAGAGCAGCAGGGCGTGGAAGTCCGCCCACCCCTCCCCCATGCTGCGCGCCTGGTTGGTGCCCAGGCCCGCTCCGTCATGGACGAGCCGGTTGCTGATGTAGTGCCCCCACTCGTGCGCCACGATGCTCGTGTCGATGGTCCCGTCCAGGTCCCCCTCGGGGCGCTGAATCATCGAGAGCTGCACCCCCTCCGTGAGCTTCCCCCGGATGCGGTCCCCGTCCCCCTTCGGAATCAGCACCGCGCCAATGCGCGACGGCGACAGCCCGTTCTCGAAGCCCATTCCCTCGGGCATGTCCATGCCATCGATATTGGCAATGACGACCCCGATGGCCCCAGCGGCCTGGGCCGTGAGTGCCTTCCGATGGAAGCCGCAGGTGCCTCGGTCGAAGAGGGCGATGTTCCCCTCCACCGCCGCGGCGTTGGTGAGCGCCGTGCAACCATCTGTCGTGGAAGGCCCGTCGGCGTTCCCCGCATCGAGCCCTTCGACCACGCGGCCGGACACCGAGAACACGCGCGGGCCGAACTGCGAGGAGACGAAGGTATACGGCCCGGCGATGCTCGCGGGGGCCGTCACTTCGACGGAGCGCTGTGCGGTGTTCCCGGGAAAGATGAACATCTGCATCCGCGGCCGAGCACCGTCGGCCGGGGTGGACATGTTGGCGTTGTTCACGCCACCGAAGTCCTGCGCCTCCGCCTTGATGCTGTCGCCCCCGAGCCCTCCCCGCCCGTAGTTGTCATGCTGGGCGTTGCCCGCCGCTTCGTTGAAGCCCGCGTCGTAGTACGCGTCGTGCAGCCAGTTGTTCACATAGAACAACTGCGTGACGGCGGACTGGATCTGCTGGGGTGTCTCGTACGGCAGCAAGTTGAAGCTGTACGGATAGTCGAACGTCGCGGGCCCCGTGATGGCCGCGCGCATGTCTCCCGCGCCGAACCCGTCCGGCGAGGCCAGGTCCGCATACGCATCCACGTTGTTGCCCACCGACTCCGTGGCAGCCACGGGCAGCCACGGGTCATTGCGGCTGAAGGGCGCGTTGTCGAGCGTCACCAGGTTGCGCTCGACGAAGAGCGGCACGTCGCCATCCGGCGTCCCCGTCGGGTGCGGGATGTGCGCATTGCCCGACGGTCCGGCGAACGGAGTGAACGGAGACGTGGCATCCGCCCAGACGCGGTAGCTGTGCGCCGCGTCCGCCGTGAGGTTCTTGCGGAACAGCACCCGGCCGTCCTCCGCGGCGATGACGTACGAGTAGTAGTCCGAGGCCGAGGAGCCGGCGGCGCCCGTGTTCAGCTCCACGTAGTAGGCGGGGAGCAGTCCCTCGGGAAGCTGGAAGAGCACCGGCTTGCTTCGAGCGGGGATGCGCAGCCCGACCGGGAGCGGCCGGGCATAGGGGACCAGGTCATGATGCGAGTAGCGGCCCGAGGCCCCGCCCGTGAGCCGCAGCAGGCCGGCATCGAGCGACTGCCCCGTCAGGTCCGCGAACGCCGCGGCCACGGCCTGGGGAGCCCCCATCCGGAAGGAGCGCGCGGGGCTCTTGTTGCCCTGCCCCACGTCCGGCGAGAGGTGGCCTGAGGCGGCCACCAGCACGTTCTCCTTGTCGAGGAGCAGGTTGACGGTGCCACGGAACACCTCGACGCCACCCACCTCCTGCCGCAGCGTCACCACCGAGGAGCCCAGCGGGCTCCGGCGAACGCTGGCGACCGAAGTCCCCACCTGCGAGAGCGACCGGCCGCCATGGAACGGAGCCAGCGCATCGAGCTGGAGCCGGGCCGCGGTCGCCGGAGACATCCGCGCGTAGTCGCTGGCCGCGCGAAGCGACGGGGGAAACGCCGTACCTTGCGCGGGCCGCGAGGCCCAGACGAAGGTCGGCACGCCGAGCCGGTGCTCGCGGTGCAGCACCTGCCCGCCCAGACTCGCACGGTCCTCCAGGAGCGAGCGGGCTCCGGGAGCCGGCGGGCGCTCCAGCAGAGCATCGTAGTTGGGAAGGGAGTCGGCACCAGCCTGCGTGCCCGCGAACGCCAGCGCGACACCGGCGAGGTTCTTGAGGAGCGATTTCACGAGATGGACCTCGAAAGAGGGATGGGTGTGCTCGGCACGCGCGCTAGCGAGCCCAGAAGATGCGCCGCACGAAGTAGGCCGGAGGGTTCCCCATGGAGACGGCTTCCGAGCCGTCGATGTTGGACACCATGAGGGTGTTGATTCCCGTCACCGGGTCCCGCTCGGTGTAGGCGACCTTCGTGCCATCGGGAGAGAGCGTGAAGAGGGACTGGAGCAACTCGCCCCTGCTGCCGCGCATGACGGGCCGCACGATTTCGCGGCCCGTGCCGTCGGGCCGGATGCGCTCCAGCCACGTGTCCGACCACACGTCCTCGTTCCAGTAGTGGTACAGCAGGTCGCCGTTGGGCAGCTCCATCGGGAACCGCACGATGGAGGCCATCTCCTGTCCCGGGACGGAGAAGTTGATGATGGAGCGCGCGCTCCCATCCTCCAGCGAGAAGGCCCAGAGCTGGGCGCCCTTCATCGCGTACTGCACCGTGTAGAGCGTCTTGCCGTCGCGCGAGAAGGAGGAGAAGACCAGCGGCCAGATGGGGACGGGCGCCGGCATGTCGTTGATGCCACTGATGAGGACGCGCCGCTCGTCCGTCCCGTCAGCGCGGATGATGAAGGTGAACTCGAGGCCATCACGGCCCGGGTACGGGTCTCGCGCGCACGACCGCATGAACGAAATCCACTGCCCATCCGGCGAGTACTCCGGCATGCGCTCTCCGCACAGCGACGAGTCCGCCTGGGTGAGGCGCCGCACCCGGCTGCCGTCCGCGTCCGCGATGTAGAGGAGCCCCTGGAAGTAGATGCCCCCGAACTTGTCTCGCCCGTCCACCCAGACCACCGACTTGCGGTCCGGCGAACGAATCACCTCCGAGTGGACGTCTCGCGGAGAGAAGAACGGCGTGGGCGCCTGGGTGATTTGACGGAACTGGGAGCCATCCGGTCGCACGGCGAACGCCTGCGGGAAGGACTCCTCCTCCGTCTGGGCCTCCGCCGAGGGAGAAGCGGTGAAGATCAGCAGCTCGGAGGCATCCGTCGCGCGCATCGTCCCCACGGTGGCGCGCAGCTCCGTGGCGTCGCCGATTCGAGCCAGCGCACCCCCGGCGCCGACCTCGAACAGCTCGACGTTGAACGTGTAGTCGCCCTTGATGGCGAACCGCGTGCGGAAGGCGTACGTGTGGCCGTCGGCGCCCTGAAGCTCAGTCGCCCCCAGCTCGAAGCCCGACTCCTGGCTCATGTACGCCGCGCCGCTCGCGTCGGTCTCCGAGCCGCCCGTCCACGTCTCCGGCTGGTCGGCCACCTCACCCGCGGCGCCCGAGAAGTAGCGCACCGGCTGGCCCACCACGGGGCTGTCGGTGGGAGGCAGGTGGAGATCGGCCGGCGGGTTGTGACGAATCACCGACACGCGCCACCGCAGCCGCGTGGAGGGCGGCAGGGCCTTGGTGATCCGCGCCGTGAAGGAGACCACCCCATCCTCCATCATCTGGAACGTCGGGACGACGCTGGTGATGCTCAGCTTCGACACGCTCACCTGGCCGGTACCGCGAAGTCCGTTGAAGGTCGCGGTGATGGTGGCGGAGCCCTGCCCTACCGGCGTCACCTGCCCACGCGTGGACGCGGTCATGGAGACCACGGCCACGTCCGTCGTGTTGCTCGTCCAGGCGGCGCTCGCGGTGACCTCCTGGGTCCGGCCGTTGGACAGCGTGGCCTCGGCGTGGAGCTGGCTCGGGTGGCCTTCAATCAGCATGCTCGCCGCCGGCGAGACGGCGAGCGCGACGGCCTCGGACACCGTCACCTCGGTGTCGCCACTCACGCTCGCGAAGGTCGCGGTGACCCGGGCCCCACCCAGCGCGGCGCCGCTCGCGACGCGCTTGTTCAGCGACACGATGTTCCCGTCACTGGAGCTCCAGGTGGCCTCATTGGAGACGTCCACCGTCGTGCCATCCGAACGGGTCGCCAGGGCGGTCAACATCAGCGTGCTGCCCCGGGCCATCGAGGCGTCATTCGGAGTCACCGCCACCGACGTCACGACGGCCGAGGTGACGGTCGCCTTGACGGTGGCCTCCAGCGTGCCGAACCGGGCCTTGAGGGTGGCCTCGCCGGGCGAACCGGCGTGAACCAGGCCGCTCGCGGAGACCACGGCAATCGCCTCGTTGGAGGAGGACCAGATGATGTCGCTGGTGAGCCCGTGCGACGTGCCATCCGAGAAGGAGGCCGTGGCGGCGAGCTGCCGCGAGAGGCCCGCGGCGAGCGCCAGCTCCTTCGGCTCGATGGACAGCGAGACCGCCGTGGCGTCCGTCACGTCGAGCCGCGCCTGCGCGGAGACGTCGGAGTAGGTCGCGCGCAGCGTCGTCTGTCCCTTGGCCAGCGCGCGCACCTGGGGCGCGGCGCCCGCCTCGGAGGACACCGTACCGATGACGGCATCCGTCGAGGACCACGAAGCCTCGCGCGTGACGTCCCGCGTGCTGCCATCTGAGAAGGTGGCGGTCGCGGTGACGTCCGCGCCGATGCCCACGGCGAGCGAGAAGCGCTCGGGCGTAATCCGCAGGGTCTTCACGGAGGGGGAGGACTTCTCGCTACTGCAGCCGACAAGGACTGCCGCCGCGACCAGCCCCAGCAACGCGGGGTGAAGCAGACGACAACGGGAACGCACTGACATGGATGGACCTCTCTGCAGCAAACCGCCGCGCGTGCGACGAACAGCAACCATGGAGTTGGAAACGAAACGGTACGGATTCAGGCGGCGCGCACCATCGGGGGCGCCCCTGGAGGTCCCTCAGGAATCCCCTAGGGGCGCTGATGCCGCGCGCTTCACGACTCAGGGCAGCGGGCTGGCGCTCACGCCCCGGAAGCTGGTGTTGGCCGGCGCCGTGGCCACGACACGCACGGACGGCGTGAACGAGCTTCCATCATCCAGGAAGGACACCAGGAGGTTGCCCGCGCCACCACCACCCGACTGGTACGTGGTGACGTAGACGCGGACTCCCCGGGGAGTCCGCACCGCCGAGACGCCATGGGTGGCGATACGCACGGTGGTGGTCCCCGCGGCGGCGAAGGTGGGCACGAAGCTGGACACCTTGCTCCAGCTCACCCCGTCAAAGGTCCACTTCTCCAGGCGCAACGTGTCCGGAGTCCCGCCCTGGTTCGCATTCTGGTTGAGGTTGATGGACACGTAAGCGGTGTCCACACCGGCCACCTCGGGGCGTTCATCGAGCAGCGCGAAGCCGGACGAGTTGAGCGTCGTCGAGAACGAGGGGAGCTGGTTCGGCGCGACCGCCGCGGTGGGCTGCTCGGTGGGGAACGTCAGGACGCCCTGGTTGTAGCCCTGGGGATTCGGGCTCGGAGGGATTCCGAGCGAGAAGTAGACGCGGCCGTCGAACAGGCTCACGAAGCGGGTGTCCACCACGCCCGTGGAGATGGCTGCCGACACCGTGGTGTTCTCGGCAGGCAGCGCATGGCGGATGCCGCCGCCTCGACCCGACAGCCAGTAGCCAGTGCCGTCCACCGTCGAGGCCGAGCGCACCAGGTCTTGGTCATAGGCATCGCTCAGACGCACAGGGAGGGTGAAGGTCCCCGCGAGGTCCAACTGCCCGATGACCCGAGGTGTCGCCGATGCGGTCGTGCCCGAGACGTTCGCCAGGCCCACGTCCGCATCGAAGCCCGTGAAGGTGAGCAGGCGACCATTGCCCGAGCGAGAGAGGTAACCCTGGTGGACATCACTGCCGACCACCGTGAGGCGGGCCGCCCCCGCCGCGCTCGAGGCGGGAATGGCGAAGGTGCGCACGGGAGCCCCCCCCATGGGGCGGTACTCATCGATGAAGACCTCCGTGGCATTCGAGTTGAGGGCCGCGGCGCCCGCGCCCACCCGGACCACCATCGCGTTCGCCTCACAGGCCACCATGACGGTGACGTGGACCTCGCCCATGGTGCCCGTTCCTCCCGAGATTTCGCAGGTCTGTCCCATCGGGTGACGGCTCACCTCCACCGCATACGCCTCGCCAGGACGCAGCGGCAGCGGGAACGAAGACTCCCCGTCGGTGGCGACCGTGAGGGCGTCCGCGCCGGACTTCAGCCCCAGCGTGCCGATCAGCCCCGAAACACTGACGCGCAGCCGGTAGACGCTCTCACACGTGACGACGATGTTCGTGACGGGCGCACCGCTCACGGTCCCCACGCCGGAGTTCACGGAGCAGCGTTGGTTCTCCGGCTGAGTCTTCACCGTCACCGAGTAGCTGCCCTGCTCCGCGACGTGCTGGGCGAAGGTGAAGGCACCATTGGCCGAAACCGGGAGCACCTCGTCGCCGTTGTTCTGGAGCTCGAGCATGGCGCCCTCGGCCAGGCCGCTCACACTGCCACCCACGGGATACGACGCCGTGCCGCAGAGCACCTCGATGCGGGTGACGTCACCCTCGCCCATCGTGCCCGTACCGTTCGACACGGTGCACACCAGCGGCGCGGTCGCCTGGGCCGTGACGGAATAGGTCGCGCCGAAGGCCACCGGCGTCGGGAAGGTGAAGGCTCCATCGGCGGAGACCGTGAGGACATCCCCTCCGTTGTTCCTCAGCACCGCCGACTGCCCATCCCCCAGCCCCGCCACGGTGCCGCGCACGAGATAGGACTCCGGCGAGCAGACGACCGACACGCTCGTGACGGCCGCGCCCCCCAGCGTGCCCGTGCCCTGCCGCACCTCACAGGACTGTCCCTCCGGCTGGGTCTTCACCGAGACGGAGTAGGCGCTCAGGTCCGCCACCGGCTGGAGGAAGGCGAAGGGCCCATTCGCGGAAACGGTGAGACGCTCCTGCTCGTTGTTCCACAGCTCCAACGCGGTTCCCTCGACGAGCCCCGCCACCTCGCCTCCGACAGTGAAGGACCGCGTGGTGCAGGAGACCACCACGTCCGCGATGCCCCCTACCTCGATTCGGCCCGTGCCATTCGGCACGCTGCAGATCAGCGGGTAGCGAGCCTCGGCGGTGACGGCGTACGTGCTCCAGTAGGACACCGGCGTCGGGAACGTGAAGGAGCCATTTGACGCAACGGTGAGCGCATCCCCTCCGTTGTTCTTCAGCACCACCGACTGTCCCCCCGAGAGTCCCGCCACGCTTCCGCCCAGCGAATACTCCGACGCCCAGCACGTCACGACCACGCTGTTCACATGCGCCCCGCTCACGGTGCCAGTCCCGTTGCGCACGTCGCAGGCCTGGCCCATGGGCGGCGAGCTCACCGTCACCGAGTAGCCACTCAGGTCATCCACCGGCCCGACGAAGGCGAAGGAGCCATCCACGTTGACGCGGAGCGATTCCGCGCCGTTCGTGAGCTCCACCGAGCTTGCGGGGAGGAGGCCCGTCACGGTGCCTCCCAGCGAGAACCGTGTCGTCTTGCAGCTGACGCTCACGTTCGTCACCGGTTGGTTACCCATGGTTCCGGTCCCCCGGCTCACGGTGCAGGCCACCGGATACACCGCCTCGACGGTGACGTCGTAGCTCGCGCCGAAGGCCACCGGCGTCGCGAAGGCGAACTGCCCGCTGGCGGTGATGGTGATGGCATCGCCCCCGTTGTTCCTCAGCACCACCGACTGCCCCTGTGTCAGGCCAAACAGCGAGCCGCGCACGCCGAAGGTGCTCGCCGCGCACGTGATGGCCACATCGGTGACGGCCGAGCCCTTCACCGTGCCGGCGCCGCGCTCCACGGTGCAGTCATGGCCCTCCGGAGACGACTGCACCGTCACCGAGTAGCCGGCGAGATCGACGACCTCCGCGGGGAACTGGAATGGCCCATTCGCGGAGACGGTGAGCACGGGCCCGTCGTTGTTCCGCAGCTCGAGCGAGGCCCTCTCGAGAAGTCCAGAGACGACACCACCCACCGGATAGGTGTTCGCGCCGCAGGTGACGGCGACGCGGGTGACGTCCGCGTTGCCCATCGTCCCGCTGCCGCTCTCCACGGTGCAGGAGGCGCCCTCAGGCGGCGACTGGACGGTGACAGCGTAGGCCGCACCTCGCGCGACCTTCTGGCTGAAGGCAAAGGAACCATTGGTGGTGACGCGCAGGGACTCTTCGCCGTTGCGCAGCACCACCTGGGCGCCGTCACGCAGGCCCGACAGCGTTCCGCCCACGGCGTAGGACGGGACTTCGCCGCCTCCGGCATCAGGCTCACCGGGGGGCTTCGGGTCCGAGCCGCAGGCGGTGAGCACGACGCTCAGCAGGCCCACCAGCGCGGCGCTGGAGAAGGAGGAGCGTGAAATCAGTCTCATGGGCGGGGGGTCTCCATGACGGTTTGGGACGCACGACGACCCTACGGCCCCGTCGGAGAGCCCCACCATCGGGGAGCCCCCTAACCGCCCCTCAGGAATCCCCTACGTCACGACGACTCTCCCGGGACGAGCCCATACCGGACCGCCAGGCGCACGAGCGAGGGCACGTCATAGATGGCCAGCCGCTCCATCAGCTGCGTCCGGTGCGCCTCCACCGTCTTCACACTGACCTGCAGCCGCTCGGCGATGGCGCGCGTGCCGTTCCCCTCGGAGATGAGCTGGAGGATTTCCCGCTGCCGCGAGGTAAGCCGGTCCAGCGGATTCGCCGCGGGCCTCTCGTCGTCGGTGATGCGCAGGAAGCCCTCCACCACGGTCTGTGAGATGGCGGGACTCAGGTAGGTGCGGCCCTGCCACACGGACTCCAGCGCCACCTTGAGCTCCTCCACCGCCGAGTCCTTGACGAGATAGCCCGCCACCCCCGCGCGCAAGGCCTGGGCCACGTACTCGGCCGACGTGTGCATGGAGAGGATGAGGATTCGCGTGGAGGGGCTCAGCTTCGGCACGCGCCGGGCGACCTCGATGCCATTGAGCCCCGGCAGCGAGAGGTCCAGGAGCAACACATCCGGCTGCAGCTTGTCCGTGAGCGTCAGGGCCTCATGCCCATCGCCGCACTCGGCGAGCACCGTCACCCCACCCAGCGACTCCAGCAGTGCACGCAGGCCCGCCCGCACCAACTGGTGGTCATCCGTCAGCAACACGCGCATCTGGTCCTCCGGAAAAGTCTTCCCGCACGTCCGCCCTCACCTCGGCCACCACGCGCGTCCCCTCCCCCGGACGCGAGGTCACCTCGAAGTGTCCCCCCAGGTCGCGCACCCGCTCCTGCATCCCGAACACGCCGAAGCTGCCCGGCCCCCGGCCCGTGAGGACCTGGTTGACGTCGAACCCCTTGCCGTCATCTCGCACCTCGAGCCGGATGACGCGTCCCACAGTCTCCAGCCGCACGTCGATGCGGTGCGCGGAGGCATGTCGGAGGGCGTTGGTGACCGCCTCCTGGATGATGCGGAAGACGGCGATGTCCCGCCCCTTGCTCAGCGAGGGAGGCGCCGACGACGCGGTGAACACGAGCTCGACGCCACTGCGCCGGGCCACCTCGCGCAGATACCACTCGAGCGCGGCGACCAGCCCCAGCTCATCGAGCTGCGGCGGGCGCAGGTCCACGGAGAGCGCCCGCACCTGCCCGATGAGCCGGTCGATGAGCGCGACGACCTCGGGCAGGCGCGTCACCGACGGACTCGCGGAGGCGTTCATCAACCCGAGGTTGAGCTTGACCGCCGTGAGCGCCTGGCCGAACTCGTCGTGCAGCTCGCGGGCCAGGTGCTTGCGCTCCTCTTCCTTCACGGCCTCCAGCCGCATGGTGAGGCGGCGCAGGCGCTCACGCCCGGCTTCCGCCTCCTCGAGCGCCTGCTCGCGCTCCGCCTGCAACGTGCGCAGCGCGAGGTTGCGTCCGACGAGCAGCCGAGTCCGCCACACCAGCCCCACCACCACCGAGAGCAGGACCACCGCCAGCGCGCCGAAGCGCACATCGGTCCGCTGCCAAAGAGGCGGCGCCACGCGGAGGGTGAACGGACGCATCTCGACCCAGTCTCGGCCCGGGCTGCGCGCGCGCAGCCGCAGCGAGTGCTCCCCCGGAGGGAGGGAGTGGAACGAGAGCTGATTGCGCGTCCCCAGCGAGAGCCAGGGCTCCTCCGCCGTGAAGCGATAGGCGTACTCCACGCCGTTGCGCGCATAGTCGAGCAGCGAGAACTCGAGCGAGAAGGGCTGGCGCCACGGGACCTCCAGGCCAGGGAGGTCCCACACCGGCTGGTTCGGGAGCGCGTCCGACTCCAGCCCCTCGATGGAGGTGAGGATGAGCGGCGGAGAGGGCTCGCGGGGCGGGCGCACCGAGGGGTCCAGGTCCACGAGTCCCTTGGAGCTCCCAAAGTAGAGCCGGCCGCCCACGAGCGTCACCGCCTCCGGATTGAACGCGTCACTGGGCAGACCATCCGAGGCGGCGTAGTTCTCGAATGCCCCCGTGGCCACGTCCAGCCGTGACAGGCCCGCGCGAGTCCCTACCCAGATGCCCCCGTCGGGGGCACGCGCCATGGCCATCACGTTGTTGTCGATGAGCCCGTCGGTGCTCGTCCAGAGGTCCACGGACACCGGCATCCCGGAGTCGTCGAGAGACACCCGCTGGAGGCCTCCGCCCACGGTCCCCACCCAGATGGCGCCCGAAGGGTCCTCCATGAGCGTGCTCACGTAGTAGTGGCTCAGGTGCAGCTTCGAGTCAGCGCCCAGGCGCATGCACTCCACCGTGTCCTCGCTGGCCGAGCAGACGTTGAGTCCGCCCGAGCGCGTTCCCACCCAGAAGCGCCCGCGCCGGTCCTCCATCAGCACCGTCACGAAGTCATCGGAGAGGGAGCGAGGATTCGAGGGCTCGTGACGGAAGGACACGAAGTCATCGGTCTCCGGCCGGTAGCGCTGCAGCCCCTGTCCCCCGCTGCCCAGCCAGACGTGGCCACGAGCGTCCTGCAGCAGCGTGTTGACGAAGCCAGGATGGTCGCTCGACCCGCGCTCCGTGCGACGGTAGAACTTGAGCAACTGGCCTGTCGTCGGGTCCAGGCGATAGGCGCCCATCGAGATGCCGACCCACAGCTCCCCGTCGCGGGTGCGCAGGAGGCTGAGGACGCCTCGAGTGTCGACGCCATCCAACACGGGCCCCGGCAGTGGAACAGCCTGCCCCGAGCGCACCTCCACCCGGTCCACGCCTCCGCCGAAGCTGCCCACGAGCAGGTGGCTGTCGCCATCCGGAATCACCGCCCACACGTCCTCGTTCGTCAGCCCGGAGGCCGAGTTCCCGGCCTTTCCGCGCAGCGTCCTGAAGGTCTCCTGCCGGAAGGGCGCATAGAACAAGCCCATCCCGAACGTGCCGATGAACAGGTTGCCAGCGGCGTCGAACGTGAGCGCGCCTTCGTCGATGCGGTGCTCGTAGCCAGGCCCCGCGGACGGGAGACGCTCCTCACGCACTTCGCCCGTCGCCGTGTCCACGCGGAGGAGCCCACCGCCGAAGGAGCCGATCCACAGCGTCCCGTGTCCATCGGGCTCGAGCTCCGTGACGAGCTGCACCTTCTGGGCGCTCTCCGGTGGAGACAACCGGGCGCGGCGCAGGTAGGCCTCGTCGCGCTCGACCCGGTAGAGCCCATCACGGGTGCCCACCCACATCCCGCCGTCCGGGTCCGCCGCGAGGCTGAAGATGTCCCTGGAGCCAGGGCCTCGCTCTTCAGAAGAGATGGGCTCGAACGTCGTGGCGCCGGGCCCGCGTCGGAACAAGCCTCGCGAGAGCGTGCCCACCCAGAGCGCTCCCGTGCGGTCGTGCTTCAGGGCCATCACGAACTCCTGGCCCCCACCAGGCTGGAGCGGAATCCGCTCCGCCACGCCCGTCTCCGGGTCCAGCAGCGCGAGCCCCCTGTGGGTGCCCACCCACAGGCGCCCATCGTCGGCGTCCGCCAGGGTGAACACGCCGTCATGGGGGATGCTGGCGGGGTTGCTGGAGTCGTGACGGAAGTGCCGGAAGGACCAGCGAGCCCGGTCCACGAGGCTCAAGCCACCCGTCATCGTGCCGACCCACAGCCGTCCCTGGGCGTCCTCGTGCAGGGTGCGCACCGCGTTGCTTGCCAGGGAAGCCGGGTTGCCCAGCTCGTACTGGAACTTGCGGAAGCGCTGGCCGTCGTGGAGGTAGAGGCCCTCGCGAGTTCCTATCCAGAGCAGCCCCACCCGGTCGTAGAGGACCTCGGTGATGTACTCGGCCTGGAAGGGGCGCGCGCCGCCCACCTGCATCAACCCGAGCCCCTGAGCACCCGGCGCGACGGCAGGACATACCAGGAGGAACAAGAGGACTCCCAGCCATCCGGGAGCCGTGCGCAAGGAGAGCCTCCGCGACGAGCTCACGCGCGCACCAGGGCAACCCTTCCGGTGAATTCGTCCAAGTCGAGACAGCCTTGCCTCACGGGAAACGAGCCGCCGAAGAAACGAACGTGAAACGACCCGAAGAGATTCCTATGTCAGCCAGAAGGAGCGCCAGCAACGGGGAGTCGGGCCCGAAGGTGGCGGGCTGAGTCGAGTGTCACGGTGACGTCACGTCTCCCGCGCCGCGTCACGCCCTGCCCGCCAGGTGTCGGCGGCACGAGGCGCCGAGCAGGAGCTCCAGGGCCCCTGGCGTGTCACGCAGTCGTGAGACACGTCACGGGGAAAACGGGTCCGAAAATCGGGGAGTGCGTTACAGATGCTTCGTGAAGAAGGGCACGACCTTCTCCAACGCCTCGGCGACCGGCTCTGGCTTGTCATAGAGGTCGTAATGCGATGCCCCCTCCACGACCACGAGCTCCTTCTGCTTTGACGCCGCGCGGCCGTAGATCTCCTGGCCGTCGCGGTAGGCGCCAAAGCCGCCAGGCTTGTCACCGATGACGACGAGCAGGGGCTGCGTCAGCAGCACCTCCGCCAGGTAGAACGCGTCCCAGCCAATGGCGGCAGCTCGGTGGGAGAACAGCCCGCTCGTCGCGCCATGCGGCTTCTCACCGCGCGGCGAGCGGTAGTAGTCGGTCGCCTCCAGTACGTCGATATCCGTCAAGCCAGCCTTCCTGCCTGCCTCGACGGAGCACGGAAGGTAGTTGTCGACTCGCACCTCGCCACCGCGCGCTTCGGACGTACGTTGCTGCGCCATCGCCTCCAGCGCGCCGAGCGGATTGTAGCCACTGAAGGCCTCGCGGCTCAGACGCCCGAAGTTCACGCCGGTGATGCTGACAACCGCTTTGATGCGGCGCTCGGTCATCGCGGCGTTGATTGCGTACGTGCCACCACCGCAGACTCCGATGGTGCCAATCCGCGCCTCGTCGACATACGGCAGCGTGACCAGATAATCGGTGACGCGTCGGATGTCCTCGACGCGCTGAGCTGGGTCCTCGATGAAGCGCGGCTCGCCGCCGCTCGCCCCCTGGAAGCTCGCATCGAACACGAGCACGACAAAGCCTGCCTTCGCCAGGGCCTCACCGTAGACGTTGCCCGAAGTCTGCTCCTTACAACTTCCAATCGGATGGACGCTGATGATGGCCGGATGCTTCTTCTTGGAATCGAAGCCAGGAGGGAAATGCAGGTCGGCGGCGATGTCCCAGAGCATGTCCTTGTTGCGAATCTTCACGGTATCCATGGCCAGTTCCCCTGGTGGCCGGGCGAGCGGCATCTCTGCTTGCCTGTCGCCACCACCGTCAGTTGTGAGGGGAAGATGCGCCCACGATTGGACGCATTCAATGCCACAATCATGAGCACAGATGTATGCCCAGGTTTACAATCCTGTGATGGACCCATCGCTGCTGCCGTCCCTCGCATGGTTCGCCCACGTCGCCTCCCACCGCAGCTTCACCAAGGCCGCCGCCAAGATGGGTGTGTCTCGTGCCGCGCTATCGCAGAACCTCAAGGCACTGGAGAAGCAGCTCGGCGTTCGGCTGCTCAACCGCACGACGCGCGACATGTCACTGACCGAGGAAGGGCAGCACCTGTTCGACGCACTGCAGCCGTCGCTGGGCTCCATCGAAAGCGCCGTTCGCAGTCTCGGGGAGGCGGCTGGGGAGGCATCCGGCCTGCTGAAAGTCAACACAGCGCGCCTGGCCGCAAAGGCGTTGATCGAGCCCTACGTCGGTGAATTCCTCTCACGCCACCCGAAGCTATCGCTCGAATTGGTGATGGACGACGGCCTGTCCAACATCACCGCCAGCGGCTGCGACGTCGGCATCCGCCTCGGGCAGAACCTCGCCGAGCACATGGTCGCGGTGCCAATAACACCCATGCTAGCGATGGCCGTCGTCGGTGCACCAGCGTACTTCGCGCGTCGGAGTCCGCCGAAGACGCCAGCCGACCTCGTCCATCACAACTGCCTCAACTACCGCCACACAGGCAGCGGCGCGCTTTACGAGTGGGAATTCACTTCACCCGGCAGCAACGGCCACGACTTCTCGGTGGAAACGAAGGGCAACCTCATCACCAACGACGACGACAGCATGCTGCGCGCCGCGCTGCAGGGTGTCGGCCTGATTCAGCACATCGACATCGTCGTGCGAAAGCACATCGACGACGGCAGTCTGGTGCGCGTTCTGCAACCCTGGTGCCCACCGTTCCCGGGGTTCTACCTCTACGTTCCTTCACGCAAGCAGATGCCGAAGAAGACACAGGCGCTGATTGATTTCCTGGTGGAGAAGCGAAAGCAGTGGGAGAAGAGGACCTGACCTCGCGCGGCCCCAATTCGGCCGCTGTCAGCGAACCGCGCCCGTGCCCCTCCCACAGAAGCCCGCCTCAATCACAGTAGTACGTCGGCGCCAGCTCCAGGACGCGCTGCTCGGCGATGGGGGAGAGCGCGCGCAGGCGTGAGCGGAAGAGGGGCGCCTTCATCCCCATTCCGATGAAACCCCAGACATACGAACGCTCCTGGGACTCGTACAGGTGCTTGTTCTCCTCCGGAGTGAACATGCGCCCCACCGCCTTCTCCAACGTCTGGAGATCCAGCGCGAGCTGGGCGTTCAACGTCCCCCGCAGCGCCTGGAGCAGCTCCGCGTACTCCGTGAGGGCCGCGTCCAGCGTGTCGGGTTCCCGGGCGAGGATCTTCTGAGCCTCCAGGAAGTCCAGCCGGGTGTGCTGCGCCTCTTCGAGCCAGTGGTGCTTGAGCAGGTTGCAGAACAGCGGATCCAGCACCTCGGTCTTGTTTCCGCGGACCGTCTCCAGATAGTGCTGCTGCGTCATCAGCTCCAGGTGCAGGTTGAAGATGAGCACCCCCAGGTTCGACTTCGCCATGATGGCCCGAGCCACCTCGACGTGGTTGTCGAGCAGCGCGGGGATGACCTTGAACCCTTGAGCGAACGCGCCGGTGAAGCGCGCGAAGAGCTGCTGGTGCTTCAGCTCCTCCTCCGTGAAGCGCAGGAGCGCGCGCATGTGCGTCGCGTTCCCGTGCAGCTCCAGGCTTGCGCGCTGGGCGGCCAGGGCCACGGCGTACTCCTCCAGGAACAGGAACAGGTGCGCATAGCTGTTGGAGCGGATGTGATTCAACATCAGACGCTCCTCCGCGCTCAGGAAGGGAATGGCTTCCGCGCCCGTCAGCGCATCCGAAAGGAACCTGCGGCTGAAATCCAGGGCGGTGTCCTTGGGCAACAGCTCATCAAGACACCAGGACACCTTCTCCGAGCTCTGGATACAGGACTGATACTCCGAAGTTTGATTTGTCATTTTGAAATCGAACGCCTCTTTCAATGAAATGTCAAGCACCAGGGAAACGAAAGGATTTGCCGCGAGGCGTCAGCCTCCCCTAGCGCAATGCCCCATGTGAAACACGACGATTTGCTGTCACGGTTTCCGGGAGAGCCCCCGGCCTCCTGCTGGAGTGGACTGGGAGGCGCGGACGCCGGGCGGGGCCTCTGGCTCCGATGGAGACGGAAACGACCGGAGGGAGCCTGACGGCAGCTCAGGTCGAGCATGTCCCCTGCCCATCCACCACGAAGCCTCGGACAAGACCATTGCCCCCTGGGGAGGGAGCCACTGCCGCCCACCAGGGTCAGCGAGCCGGCGTTGAGGCCCTCGCGGTCAGGCGCGTGGCCCGCATTGCGCCGAGCGCCGCTCGCGCGGTCATCATCGCCCGGCCGCAACCCGCTACGGTTTCGTCGTGGTGCCCGAGTGGAAAGTGGCCCGCTTCTGGCTGACGTCTCGCATGTACTGCTCCGCTTCGGCGCGCGTCTGAATCGCGCGCACCCGTGTGAGGATCGCCTGTCTCTCCGTGGGCGACGACAGCTCCAGGTCGGTACGCACCGCGAGGTGCAGGAAGCCTGGAAGATGGCCTTCGGTCACCAGGTCGGTCGGAGCTGGGAGCGTCGTGGGCTTCGACTCCTGGTGCGGCATGGCCGCGGAGCCCTCCGGCCCCGGCAGGTACTCCGGGCAGTCCGTCCTTGGCGCGGACAACGTGGCGAGCGAAAGCACGTTGTTCGCGTTCGCGTCACGCAGCGTCATCTGCGGAAGGCCAAAGGCGGCCTCGACTGTCGCCGGCACCGAGGCGTGGTCGTACAGTCGATGGTCAATGACATTCCTGGCGATCCACGGCGAGATGACGACGGCGGGGACCCGGACACCGTATTGCTGGAAGGTGAATCCGTACTTGTTGACAGACGAGGACATCTGCCACGTGTCGCAGGGCGCCGGCGCGGCGGGCGGTGTCACGTGGTCGTAGAAGCCACCGTGCTCGTCCCAGGTGACGATGAGCAGGCTCTCGTTCCAGACAGGTGAGTTGCGAATCGCCTCGTAGGTGTCCTTGATGAGCTGCTCGCCATGCCGGACGTCGTCCCGCGGATGCTGCGAGTTGCCCCCCGCGTAGGAGTCATTCACCACTTCGCCATAGTTCGGCTCGATGAAGGTATATTGGGCGACCGGGCGCTCACGGAGATCACTCGCGAAGCGCGAGAACGGGCGAACGTCCCGGGCACGGACACCCGCGATGGCTTCCGTGATGCAGAGCCCTCCCGCCGAGTAGACCGCCGACTCAAGCTTCGGATGGGTGAGGAGCGAACCGCCCTCGAACCTGAAGCCACCGTCCAGATGCTCCTCCCATTCGAGGGTTTCCAACAGGCTGGGGCTGTGGTCGAGCCCGCCGGACGTCGCCGCGTTCACGAAGAACCGGTTGGGCCAGGTGGGCCCGGGCAGGGAGGAGAACCACTGGTCGCAGACGGCGAACTCCCGGGCGAGCGCGTTGAGCACCGGAAGCTGGTGAGGGGCATAGCACTTCATGAGCTCGCCCGGGTCGAACTGCCCGACCTTGGCCTGCTTCGCCGCGGCGGCATAGCTCTCGACGAAGCCTGACATCGTGATGGGGGGATACTTCGAGATGGGGGGCAGGGACTTTCCATCATGTGACGACCAGTCAATCCCCGTGAGCTGCAGGAGCACGTCCAGGAAGTCGTGATGGGGTCCCACGGGCATCGAATAGTCCGCGGGACTGCTCACCGGGTACCGGACGCCGTTGAAGGTGTTGAACTCGTTTCCAGTCAGGCCGTTGAGCAGCGTGAACTTGCCGGTCGCCGCGTCGGTGCCCGAGATGCCCGAGAACCCCAACATATGGTCGAACGAACGATTCTCCATCATCAGAACAAAAACGTGTCGAATGGGCGTAGCCATGCGGAGGCTCCTCGCTGGGGTCTCCCATCGAATTGCCATTTCCACAAAGACACGTCAACACCACGCCAGCTCACCCTTCTCGCTTTCTGATTGACGTGTCAGGAATGACGTCTGACGCACCAGTGATTGCGTTTGACACGTCAGAACCGCGGGCCAGCCTCCTTCCTCTTTGCCTCCTTCCCTCTGTGGAGCGACGGGCGAGGCATGAGGCATGAGGCATGCACTACCCAGCCCCCTTACCCATGCCCTGGGGATCCATCATGAGAACCAAGTACCCGCGCGTCTTCGATCATGTCCTCGTGATCATGCTTGAGAACCAGTACCGCAGCTACGTGATGCAGAATCCCTACTTCAAGTAGTTGGCGCAGCAGGGCATCTGCCTGAGCAATTCCTTTGGTGTCATGCATCCCTCACAGACCAACTACATCCGCGAACATCCAGGGGAACAGTGCTCGATGGGCGCGTATCCAGGGCGAGAACGCCTTCTGGGAGGATATCAAGCACGGCACCTTGCCGAACTACGCCTGGTTCACGCCCAACATGTGGAATGACGGCCACTACCTCGAAGGCACACACGATGAGCCGGAGGAGCGCGCGCCTGCGCTTGTCGACCAGACCGCGAAGTGGCTCGAGTCGTTTCTGGGAGACCTGCGCTTCCCCGGGCCGAACTCGCTCCTGCCGCCCCGAACGCTCGTGGTGATTACCTTCGACGAGGCGGACTTCAAGAAGTCCTATGAGAAGAAGACCTACGACCACGGGAACGTGGACCTGCTCGTCTATGACGGGCCCAATCAAATCTACACCGTGCTGCTGGGAGACATGATTCAGCCCGGCGAGCAGGCCGAGGGCTACAACCACTACAGCCTCTTGCGCACCATCGAGGAGAACTTCCAGCTGGGGACCCTGGAGAAGAATGACGCCTCCAGCAACTGGTTCCAGTTCCTCTGGAACAGACATTTCTGGTGGAAGGATGCGCCCCCCACGCCCGTCTCCGAGGCGGCCCACTTCGCGCTCGCGGAGTTCGCGAGGGTGCTCCATCTCGTGTACGCGACCCAGCAAGGCGAACTGCGCGTCCGCATGTCGGAGGCGTCCGGCTGGTCGGCGGAGCGCTCGCTCGGGGCCTCAGGGGGTGGAGCCCTGGCCCTCGCAGCCACGGCGGAGCGGCTGGTGCTCGCCTACGAGACGCGTGACGGCACCCTCAACTCCCTCTCCTATCGGGTCGGCACCGGCTGGTCCGCGACGCCCACGCAGGTCGCCACCGGAGCGCGTGGCGCGCTGGCGCTCGCGGCCCTCTCGGATGGGAAGCGCCTCATGCTGACCTATCGGACCGCGGAGGGAGCGATTCAGTCGCGCATCCACGAGCGCGGGGCGTGGGGAGAGGAGGTTCGGGTACCCGGAGCCTCCACCGAGGGGCCCTTGACGCTGGGCGTCCTGGGGGCCTCGCTCTACCTCATCTACAAGCCCACCGGGGAAAGCACCTTGTCCGTGGTCTCGTACAACACCGCGCTCTTCAACGTGGTCCGCACTCCTGCTGACGAGCGGTTTCCAGGGGTGGACGAGAACACGACTCGGGATACCTGGTCTCCCAGTCAGTTCCCGGTCGCGGCCTTCACCCGCCATCCTGGCAAGGACAGCGGTGGCGAGCCGGAGCCTTGGAACAGGCCCTACAAGGCAGGCAGTCCCCTCGCCATCGCGGAGCTGGCGGGAGTGCTCCACCTCGTCCACCCGGTGAGCTCCCATGTCTCGCTCATGACGGAGACCTTCTCCCTCAGCGGCATCATGACTCCCGCGAAGCCCGTGTCGTACAACACAACGGACTACGCATCCTTCAACGATGGCTTCGGCACCCTCGCGCAGGCGGGTTGGAGTCCGCAGACCCCCATCCCCGGCGCTCACTGCGCGCCAGGTGGGGGGCTCGCCATGGCACGGGTGGGCGATGAGCTCATTCTCGCGTTCCAGCCAGAGGCTGGAGGCGGAATCCACCTCCGCAAGGGCCGCTACCATTTGCTTCCGCTTTGA
The DNA here is from genome assembly GCF_900101905.1 of Myxococcus virescens. Lineage (NCBI taxonomy): Bacteria > Pseudomonadati > Myxococcota > Myxococcia > Myxococcales > Myxococcaceae > Myxococcus > Myxococcus virescens. The sequence goes on from NZ_FNAJ01000014.1 coordinate 65,631, forward strand.
GACGGGGGCAGAGGAGGAGCACGCGCACACGGGTGCTCCATCCAGACCCATCCGTGTCCACAGCCCCCGCGGGAGTGAGCTGCGTACACGGTCGCGGCCTCGGCCGCCGACCTGGCGTCACTGCTCTTTGCACAACACACGGAGCCTCAACGCCCCTCCTCGACCAGCTCGAAGCGGACCGCGAAGCTTCCGCTCTTGCCTGCCAACTTCTCGATTCCCGAGTCGATGCGGCCCAACCTGACGAGCCCGCTCGAGTACCCGAAGTCGCGATAGAAAATCGCCAGGTTCCCCCACGGCGCATAGTAGGCAAGGTCGCCCACATCTGGATCCACACCGGCCGGCGTGGCGCTGGTGGAGAGCCGCTTCGGCAGGTCGCTCACCTTCTCCGTGCCAGCATAGTCCTTGAGCGTGAGGCTGAGCGGCAACAGCGAGACGAAGTCCCGGGTCGCCGCGTTGTCGTCCAAGGTGGCGGTCAAGACCGTGCCTTCTGCAACCAATCGAATCTTCACGGTGCCAATCCTTCGGGATGAACCGCCGGTGACGGCGGAAGGCGACTGTGTGGTCTCGCCAGCCGCCGCGTGGGCTGTCCCAGCACGCTCACAACTCGCCAGCAGGAGAACTGCTACCGGGAACGCTCGGGGCAATTGCCGATACATGGGGCCTCCAAGCTCACGGCCGCAGGAGCGCCTTGATGGCGCGCCTTTCATCCATCGCACGGTACCCCTCAGCGACCTGCTCAAGAGGCAGCGTGAGGTCGAAGACCTTGCCGGGGTCGACCTTCCGGCTCCAAACGAGCTCAATCAGCTTCGGAAGGAAGCGGCGTACTGGAGCGGGACCGCCATGCAGATGGACGTGCGAGAAGAACAAGTTCTGGCCCTCGAGTGTCACGCCATGCGGCACGCCCACGTAGCTCACGAAGCCCCCGGGCCGCGTGGCGCCAATCGCCTGCAGCATCGACTCCTGCGTGCCCACGCATTCGAGCACCGCGTCGGCGCCCACGCCCCGGGTGAGGTCCTTGATGCGCGCGACGCCCTCGTCCCCGCGCTCGGTCACGATGTCCGTCGCACCGTACTCGAGCGCGAGCTTCTGCCGCGAGGTGTGCCGGCTCATCGCGATGATGCGCTCGGCGCCCATCTGCTTCGCGGAGAGGACAGCCAGGAGGCCCACAGCGCCATCGCCCACGACGGCGACCGTCATGCCGGGCTTCACGTTGGCGGCATCGGCCGCGAACCACCCGGTCCCGAACACGTCGGACGCCGCGAGCAAGCTCGGCACGAGGTCGGCAGGCGGCACCTCGGGAGTCGCGACGAGCGTCCCGTCGGCCAGGGGCACGCGGAGCCGAGGGGCCTGGGCGCCCCCCACCTGCTCACGGTGCTGGCAGGACGTCTGGTAGCCCGCCTTGCAGTGAGGGCACGTGTTGTCGGACGCGAAGAACGAGCCAATGACGAACTGCCCCGGCTTGACCGAGGTGACGGCGCTGCCGACCTCCTCGACGATGCCGCAGTACTCGTGCCCCATCGGCGTCGGCTCGGTCACCGCCTGCACGCCCCGGTAAGGCCAGAGGTCCGAACCGCAGACGCACGTGGCCGACAGGCGGATGACGGCGTCGGTCGGCGTGAGGATCTTCGGGTCGGCTCGCTCCTCGAAGCGGATGTCGCCGGGCTTGTGGAGGACGGTGGCTCGCATGGCAGGTCCTTTCTCGCGGTGCTCATTGAAAAGATGCCCACCGATAACCGTCGGGAGAAGGCGCTCCTCGCGAACAGGCCGTTAAGCAGCCGTTGACAATGCGCCCCCTGCGGCCGATGTAGTTTGCTGCGGGAGCAACCCATGAGTACGACTCTGTTTCCGCAACTCCAGGCGTTCCTTGCCGTCGCCCGAGCACGAAGCTTCAGCGGTGCCGCCCGAGAACTTGGGGTCTCACGCTCGGCGGTGAGTCAGAGCGTGCGCCAACTCGAGGAGGAGCTCCATGTGACGCTCGTTGCCCGCACGACGCGGAGTGTGGCGCTCACCGAAGCGGGAAAGCGCCTCGTCGAGTCCGCCGGCCCGGCCGTGGCGCAAGTACGGGCGGCGCTCACGGAGGCTACCGCGAAACCGGGGGAGGTCGCCGGACGCCTCCGACTGACCACTCCGCGGGCCGGGTTTGAGTTCGTGTTCAAGCCATTCCTCCCCAGGTTCCGTGAGCGCCATCCCAGCATCGAGCTCGAGCTCGTGTTTGAAGACCGGCGTGTCGACATCGTCAGGGAGGGGTTCGACGCCGGCATCCGGTTGAGCGAATACGTCGAGCGCGACATGGTCAGTCTGCGGCTGACGAGCGCCGTCCGCTTCATCGTCGTCGGCGCCCCGAACTACTTCGAGAAGCACGGGACTCCAGTGCGGCCCGAGGACCTCCTCCACCATGAGTGCCTGACGTTTCGCTCAGAGACGACAGGCGCGCTCTATGCCTGGGAGTTCGAACGAGGTCGCAAGACCTGGCGCGTGCCGGTCCGTGGCGGCGTGGTCACCAACAATGGCCATCTCTGCGTGGAGTGGGCGCTCCAGGGACTGGGGCTGGCCTACGCGTTCGAGCCTCTCGTGAGGACGCATCTGCGCGAGGGGCGGCTCATCCACGTGCTCGAACCGTATGCCGCGAGCGTGCCCGGCTTCTACCTGTACTACCCGAGTCGGTCTCAGCGCTCTCCTGCGCTCAAACTGTTTGTCGAAGCGATCCGCGAGTTCGCAGCAGAGCAGTTGTCGTTGGCGAGTTCCGAGAAGGCATAGCGCGCCCGTGAGGCGGGGCGACGATGCCTCCTGGCGTCGAGCCCGGCCACTGTCCAGCGCTGCTTAACGGCACGTCCATCCATGGGTGCCTAGTCCGCAGTCAACGTCGGCTGCAATGTAGTCCCCAAGCCGCCCGGCAGTGCATGCCCAAAGAGGTGAGCCGCATTGTCTGCCCGTCCGTCGACGGCGCGCCGAGCCTCTTCGACGCGGCACGCGAGGAGGAGGGGCTGCATGCCCCGTCCAGGGCCTCAAGGGAGGCGCCGTCTGGCTGCGGTACCGGCTCAAGAACCCAGGATGCTGGCCGAGACACTGACGGCAGCGCAGCAGAAAGGAAAGGAGAGCGTGATGGTGACAGAGAGGCAACAGCGGTTCGCGGGCAGGGTCGCATTCGTGACAGGAGCGGCGAACGGAATCGGGCGAGCGACGGCGCTGGCCTTCGCCCGAGAGGGAGCCAGGGTGGCGCTCGCCGACATCTCTGAGCGCGGGAACGAGGAGACGGCCCAGCTGCTCCGCGACCTCGGCGCGGAAGCGCTGACCGTCAAGTGCGACGTCACACGCGCGGAGGACGTGAAGCGCGCCCTGGAGACGACAATCGATGCGTTCGGACGTCTCGACGCCGCGTTCAACAACGCCGGCGCCGAGCAGCCGCTCGCCAAGGCGGCCGACCTCACCGAAGACGCGTGGGACCGAATCCTTCACGTCAACCTTCGCAGTGTGTTCCTGTGCATGAAGTACGAAATCGCCCTGATGCTCCGGCAGGGCGGCGGCACCATCGTCAACACGTCCTCCGGGGCTGGCATCACGGCGGTTCGAGGGCAAGCCGCGTACACCGCCGCGAAGCATGGCGTCATCGGCCTGACGAAGGCGGCGGCGCTGGACTACGCCCCGTCGAACATCCGCATCAACGCGCTCTGCCCCGGCATCATCGACACACCGATGATGGAGCGTTTCAGTGGCGGCACCGCGGAAGGGAGAGCGCGCGTGATCGCTCAGGAGCCCATCGGGCGCATGGGCAAGCCTGAGGAGATCGCCGCTGCGGCCCTTTGGTTGTGCTCGGACGAGGCAGCATTCGTCGTGGGACACGCGATGGTCATCGACGGCGGTCAGACGGTCGGAATCTGACGCAACCCCGGGTGCCGGCTCATGCCGCGGGTCGGCGCGAGTCCGGCTGGAACGCATACGGCAAGGAGAAAGGCATGACCACCTCATCTGACCGCAGCAAGCAGCATTCACCTGAGCGAAGGCGACTCCTCCTCGGGCTCGCCGCTGCACCGGTGGCGGCGTGCGCCGCAACTGGAACGGGAGCCAACCTGCGAGCGGAGACGACAGCGGGTGCGCCGGCTCCCGCGAGGCCGACCTCTGACACCGTGGGGCCGGGGCCCTTCCCCACCGAAGGCATGGCGGCCTACGCGCCGACTGGCCCGCTCAGGCCGATGCAGTTCCAGCGTCGCGCGCTCGGCCCCAGGGACGTCGCCATCAAGCTCCACTATTGCGGCGTGTGCCACTCCGACATCCACACGGTCCGCGGCGATTGGGGACCGATTCAATACCCTCTCATCGTAGGCCACGAACTCGCTGGCGAGGTCGTCGCCGTGGGCTCGAGCGTCAGCAAGTTCCGCGTCGGCGCACGGGTCGGCGTCGGCACCATGGTCAACTCGTGCCGGCGCTGCGTCGAATGCGACGCCGGCCACGAGAACTATTGTCTGAACGGGAACACACAGGCCTACGGCTCGAAGGACAGGGATGGCTCGACGACCCAAGGCGGCTATTCCACATTCGTCGTGGTGGACGAGGACTTTGTCATCAACATCCCGGACGCCATCGACCTCGCGGAGGCAGGACCTCTGTTGTGTGCCGGCATCACCGTGTACTCGCCCCTCCGTCGATGGGGCGTCTCGACGGGCAAGAAGGTCGCGATCATCGGCCTGGGCGGCCTCGGGCACCTGGCAGTGAAGCTCGCCAAGGCGCTGGGAGCGGAGATTACCGTGTTCACCACGTCGCCTGAAAAGATCGACGATGCGAAGCGCTTCGGCGCCACCAACGTGGTCGTCAACCGCGACGGCGCAGACTTCTCCGCGCTCAGGCACTCCTTCGACTTCGCGCTCGACACGGTTCCCCAGCGGCACGATCTCAATCGCTTCGTCCCTCTCCTCAAGCGCGACGCGACATATTGCCGGGTCGGCGTGGGTAAGACGGTGGACACCCTCGACGTCGGCCAGATGAACCTGGTCTTGCTCCGCAACGCCATTGCCGGCTCGAACACGGGCGGCATTCGCGAGACGCAGGAGATGGTCGACTTCTGCGCGCGCAACAACATCAAGCCAGACATCCAGAAAATCCCGATGACGGGCATCGACGACGCGTGGTCCAAGGTCGTCGCCAAGAAGGCTCGCTATCGCTACGTCATCGAAATCAACGGCTGAACCTCACCCGTTCGAGATGCGTCCGAAAATCTCGACCCCCTGTCGTCCCAGGCCGTTGTCAATGACTGCTCAACAGCCAGTCGGGCTCCAGACTCCCTGTGCATTGCCTTGCAATGCCTCATCGCATGATTCCCAGGAGGACTACCGATGGACTACGCACATCTGGGCCGCACCGGCCTGAAGGTCAGCCGGTTGGCGCTCGGCACCATGAATTTCGGCGAACTGACCGATGAAGCCACCAGCTTCTCAATCATGGACGAAGCCCTGGGCGCCGGCATCAACTTCTTCGACACGGCGGATGTCTACGGCGGCCCACAATCGCCCGACATGGAAAAGGGATTCGGCATCTCCGAGGAAATCATCGGCCGCTGGCTTTCGCAGGGCAGCCGGCGCGATCGGATCGTGCTGGCAACCAAGGTGTACCAGCCGATGGGGACCGGGCCGAACGATCGCCGGCTCTCTGCCTATCATATCCGCCGTGCGTGCGAGGCCAGCCTGCGCCGGCTGAAGACCGACCACATCGACCTCTACCAGATGCACCACGTCGACCGGGCGACGCCCTGGGAGGAAATCTGGCAGGCCATGGAACAGCTCCTCCGGGAGGGTAAAATCACCTACGTCGGCAGCAGCAACTTCGCCGGCTGGGATATCGTTACCGCGCAGTGCACGGCCGCCTCGCGCAACCTCCTGGGGCTCGCGTCGGAGCAGAGCCTCTACAATCTGACCCAGCGCACCATCGAGCTCGAGGTGATTCCGGCGCTGCGTCACTTCGGCGTGGGCCTCATCCCGTGGAGTCCCATCGGCATGGGCCTCTTGGGCGGCGTGCTGGGCAAGGTTGCCGCAGGACGCCGGGCCGCGCCGCAGCTCCAGCAGAAGATCGCAAGACTGCGCCCGCAGCTCACGGCCTACGAAGCGCTGTGCGGCGAGCTCGGCGAGACGCCCTCCAACGTTGCGCTTGCGTGGCTGCTCCACAATCCGGTCGTTACCGCCGCCATCAGCGGCCCGCGCACCGTCGAGCAACTGCGCCAGAACCTCAAGGCCCCCTCCCTGACGCTCTCGAACGAGACGCTGGCGAAGCTGGATGAGATCTGGCCGGGTCCGGGCGGCGAGGCGCCCAATGCCTACGCTTGGTAGCCGCGCGGCGCCCGGCCGACGAGAGTCGTCGTTGTTTGTATTTCATCGCCAACCTGGAGGATGAGACATGAATCCGACGTATGACTTCAAGGGACAGGTGGCCCTGGTGACCGGCGCTGCAATGGGAATGGGCCTCGCCACGGCTCGCGCCTTCGCACAGAGCGGTGCGTCCGTGGTCCTGGCCGACCGCGACGGCGACCGCGTCGCCAAGGAAGTCGCCAAGATTGTCGAGGAAGGCGGCATCGCCATCGGCGTGGCCTGCGACGTCAGCAACGAGGCGCAGGTCGCCGCCCTGATCGAGCGGACGGTCGCCGAGTACGGCCGGCTCGACATGGCGTTCAACAACGCAGGCGTCATGGCCAGGCTCGCCCCGACCGCCGACGCCACCAGCGAGGAGTTTGACCGCGTGATCGGCATCAACCTGCGCGGCGTGTGGAACTGCATGAAGTACGAACTGCAGCAGATGCAGCGTCAGGGCAGCGGAGCCATCGTCAACAACGCCTCGGTCGGCGCATTGACCGGCAATCCCGGTATCGGCGCCTACATCGCTTCCAAGCATGGCGTCGTCGGCCTGACCCGGACCGCCGGCCTGGAGTATGCCAAGCGGGGCATCCGCGTGAACGCGGTGAACCCCGGCACGATCGACACGCAGATTGCTCGGGACGTCGTCGGCGGGAGCGAGCAAGCCTTTGCCGAACTGGAAAAAGGCGCGCCCATCGGCCGCGCGGGCCGGCCCGAGGAAATCGCCGCGGCCGTGTTGTGGCTTTGCAGTTCCGCAGCGAGCTATGTCCTCGGCGAGGCGCTCACCGTCGACGGAGGTCTGACGGTGCAGTGATCGCCCCGTAAGAACATGGGCCGATGGCCCTGCTCTGCCCCCGTTTTTCGGGGCCCCACTCGCAGTACCGTGCACGCAATGACGCGTTCGCCAACGCACATGTGGCACCGGACCCTACTTTTCGGCAGCCACAGACCGGCGGCTCCTGCTGACAGGCAGGAAACCGCCTCCCCCCAAGCGTAACGCACCGCATCACGCCTCGACGGCCGGGAGTACGCCCACCCCCTTTTTTACAGGGGGTATCGGGGATTCTGAACGCCGCCATGGGCACTGGCGCTGAGGCATCGCGGGATTGTCGATCCTGACGCAACTCCGGCGGGGTGCACGCGATAATCCCCGCAAGTTCGTCCCATCCAATTCCGAGAGGCCCACCATGGGTTTCGATATCCGCAAGACCTTCAACTCTGCCCGCGCCAACGTCCAGAAGGTAGCCAAGGACGTCCAGAAGACCGTCGAGGACAACAAGGGGCTCATCAAGGGCGCCACGGCGGTTGCCACCCAGAGCGCGAAGGCCTTCGGGTACGGCAAGGATGCCTTCCAGCAGATCAAGAACATCAAGAACGGCGCCGAGGGCCTGCTGACCGGCGCCAACCGGGCGTTCGTCAGCAACCCCACCTACGCCGTGGGCGAGTTCAAGGGCCTGACCAAGTTGGGCGCTGGCATGAAGGCCGCCGCGCGCTACGCGGGCATCCCTGGCGCGGTGATGTCGGGCGCCACGGCCGTCAAGGACATCCGTCAGGCCATCCGCAGCGGTAGCAAGGACGACATCATCACCGCCACGCGCTCGACGCTCGACGCGACCAAGGCGGGCCTGTCCGCCGCGACGGGCGGCATCGTCGGCGGCAAGGTGATGGGCGGCGTGCTCGGTGGCACCGTCTTCAAGGACAAGCTGGAGGCCGGCAAGAAGGCCGTCGACGCCTTCAAGAAGTCGCTCCCCAACGCCAGCGACGACGTGCTCAAGGCCGTCAAGGACGCCGCCACCAAGGGCATCTTCGAGGGCGGCACCGCGAAGGGCGTGGGCCGGGCCGTCAAGTCCGCCGCGGCCGAGACGGCGAAGGCGACCAGCACCCTGGCCCAGGGCCTGACGGGCAGTGGCACGCGCCAGGCCGCCAAGGCCGCGCTGAAGACGGCGGGCAAGGAGGCCGGTGAGGCGGCCCTCAAGCAGGGCGCGAAGGCCGCCGCCGGCACCGCCGCCAAGGCGCTGGGCCGGTTCGCCCCGGGCGTCAACGTGGCCATCGCCGCGGTCGACGTGGCCAACGCTGGCGCGACGCTGATGGACAAGAACGCGAGCACGGGCAAGAAGGTGACGTCCGTCATCACCGCGGTGGGCTCGGTCGCCGCGGCCACCAACATCCCGATTGTCAGCCAGGTGGGCGCCGCGGTCTCCACGGTGTCCAGCATCGTGGGCGCCTTCTTCTAGAGCAGCGCCCCACCCTTCGGGGTTTGTCAGAACGGCTCGGCTGGACTATGCCCTGGTCCATGCCGAGCCGTCGCTTTTCCCCCCATTGGCGCGGGCGCTGGCAAGCCTATCTCCCGGGAGCATTCGTGAGCCGCAAGCAAGGGACGCAAGGACCAGGTCGTGGAGTCGAGCGCCTCCTGAAGATGAGCCCGGTGGTGAGCCTCGGCTCCGCCAAGACCCTCGAGCTTCCCACGGTGCAGGCGCCCTCCCTGGAGGGAGTCTCGGTGCGGGTCCCCACCCCGGACGACCTGACCGAGGAGGACCTGCTGCGCGCCTTCCACGAGAAGCGCCGCGCCCTGGCGACCTCGCGCGAGCGTCAGCCCGGCGAGTCGCTGGAGCTGGGCGACGAGGTGCGGCTCAACATCGTGGGCTACTGCGACGGGAAGCTCATCCCCTTCTCCGCGCGCTTCGGCATGACGACGGAGCTGGCCCCCATCGAGGCCCTGCCCGGCTTCAGCGAGGCCGTGGCCGAGGGTGCCAAGGTGGGCGAGTCCCTGCAGATTGCCCTGGAGCTGCCGGAGACGTACCCCGTGGAGGCGCTCCAGGGGAAGCCCGCGCGCTTCCTGGTGGACGTCCTGGCCGCCCACGAGGTGACGCTGCCCCCGGAGAGCGCCCCCGAGTTCCTCGAGAAGCTCGGGCTGGGCAGCACGCTGGGCGAGGTGATGGCCCACCTGCGCGACGAGCTGGAGGACGCGGCGGCGGCACAGCTCTGGGTCCAGGCGCGGGACATGGTGCTGGACGAGCTGGTCCGGCGTGCTCCGGTGGAGCTGCCTCGCGCGCTGGTGGACGAAGAGCTGCGCCGCCGCTGGGTCCAGGCCGAGGGCCAGGGCATGCTCGAGCACCAGTTCGACGTCGACGAGCAGCGGGAAGCGCTCGAGGGCTGGCTCACGGACCCCACCACGCGCGCGGACGTCGAGCGTCGGCTGCACATCGGCATCGTGCTGAAAGCCATCACCGAGGAGCAGAAGCTTCAGCTCACCCCGGAGAAGCTCGAGCAGTTGGTGCGCGACCAGTTGGAGCCCTTCGGGCTCACCGCCGCGGATGCGCACGCCGCCCTGCGCGAGTCGGCCGAGACGACGAAACAACTCGCCGAGATGGGCTGGTACCTGCTCGCGGTGGAGCACGTCATGAACAAGGCGAAGGTCACCTTCGAGGGCGCTGAGCAGGAGGGCTGAGGGCGCGCTCGCCGGGAGCGCGAGCTCAGCCCTCGCTGAACCACAGGCCCGCGCCACCCGCGAGGCCCATGCCCAGGAACAGCGCGGCGAGCCCCCACGTCTGGGCGCGCGACCACCGGAGCGACTCACCGTACCGGTAGCCGCACACCAGGATGAGCAGGGCGAACCCCAGGCAGATCGACGCGGGCCCCAGCGCGACCAGCACCTTGCGCGGCGTCCCGCTCACGTCGAGGACCGCCAGCAGCAACAGCGGCCAGAAGCCGATGACGAGCAGGCCGAGCACGAGCCCGAGCCCCCAGCGCCCTTCGGGAGAGGACAGCTCCATGAAGTCCAGGAAGCGCGTCCACCAGGAGCGGGGCGGCTCTCGATGACGTTGGGGGGCTGAGGGCTGCACGTGGGGCGGCTCCAGGAACGGGGTGCGGTGAACCTGGCAGCCTCTTCTAGTGCAGCCTGGGGCGGTTCGCGAAGCGGCTCGAGCCCACTTACGCCTTCTTCACGAACTCCGACTTGAGCCCCATCGCACCGATGCCGTCGATCTTGCAGTCGATGTCGTGGTCGCCGTCGACGAGGCGGATGCTCCGGACCTTGGTGCCGACCTTGACCACCGTCGACGAGCCCTTGACCTTCAAATCCTTGATGACGGTGACGCTATCGCCGTCCTGAAGCAGGTTGCCGTAGGCGTCGCGCACCTCGCGCTTCTCTTCCCCTGGCGCTGCGGCAGCGACGGTCGACCACTCATGCGCGCACTCCGGGCAGACGTAGAGGCTGCCGTCTTCGTACGTGTAGGCGGAGTTGCACTTCGGGCACGCGGGCAGGGCGCTCATATCGGCTCCAGAGGAAGGAGGAGCGGAGGCATATACACGAGCGGCGAGCCGAAGGGCTCCCGTTCCACCAACAGCGCTCCTGATGGAACGGAAGACCTGCGTGTACCGCACCGGGTTGTTGAGCCACCAAACTCAGCGGCCAGCAGGGCACCCTCGCGGCGCTCCTGGAGGTAGCGCGGCCAGTCGCGCGCGGCGTTGAAGCCGAGTCCGTGGAGGACACCACTGTCCCCGCGTGGAACTTTTGTGGGCAGTCGCGGTGTCCTTCCGGAACACCCCGACCGCCGGAACGCCCGCTCGGAAAGAAGATGCGCGGGCGTGCTTCCGTGGGCATATAGAAACCCATGCGCCGTCTCCTTTGCTTCCCGCTCCTGATTGCGCTCGCCCTGATGCAGGGAGCGTGTGACCGCAATGACCGCTATGACCGCCCCGGCACGCCGGTGCCGGAGACCCTGCGGGCCGAGACGCTGGCGGGAGAGCGCATCGACCGGGCGGCGCTGCTGGGCCGTCCCTGGGTCATCAACGTGTGGGCCCCAGGCTGACACGCCTGTGCTCGGGAGTTGCCCGAGCTCGAAGCCCTGAGGAGTGAGTACGAGGCGCGCGGCGTCGGCTTCCTCGCGCTCTCGCTCAATCCCAGTGAGGCGCGAAACCGCCAGACGGCGGCCGCGCTGGGAGTGCACATGACCGTGGCCACGGCGAAGGGGGAGGTGCTGGGCCCGCTGCGCATCTCCACCGTGCCCGCCACCGTCTTCATCAACCGAGAGGGCGTGGTGGTGGCAGCCGTCAACGGCGAGCGCTCGCGTGCGTTCTACGCGCGGCGCCTGGAGGCGCTACTCGCCGCGCCGTAGCGACTGGCGTCTACGGGAAGAGCCCAGCACAGCGGCCGCCCGCGATGACCTCCAGTCCCTGCCAGAGGGAGGTCAGGGATTGCTCACCCACGCGGCGCGCCACCTCCTGGCCCGCGGCGTCCAGGAAGAGGAACGTGGGAACGCCGCGAACGCCATATTGGACCGCGGCCCGCCGGCCCTCCGCGGTCCCCACATCGAGGCGGAGGACCTCAACGCCCTTTCCCGAGCAGTGTTGCTCGGCCAGGGCCACCGTGGGCTCCATCCGCTGGCAGACGGGGCAACTCTGGCTCACGAACTCCACCATCGTCGGGCCGTCAACCCGGGCCAGCGCGGACGGACCGATGAAGGATGGGACGCCCCCCTCCTCCGGGAGCGCGCACGTGCCATCGCCGCCTTCCTCGGAAGTGCACGCCGTCTCCGAGGCGGCCGGCGAGGACGAGGCGCGACGCTCCATCACGGGGGCGGAAGTCTCTCCTCCCCCCGCCGAGGGCACGAGCAACGCCAACGAGTCGGTGAAGAGCAGCACCCCCAACCCGGCGAGCAGCACCCCTGTGGCGACCTCGAACTTGCGCAAGTGCCGCTTCGCGCGCTCCATCCACCGCAGCGCCACCGGAGCGGCGGCGGCCACAAGGAGCAGCGGAACGGAGAGCCCCGCGGCATAGGTGCCGAGGTAGAGCGCCCCCATGAGGGGCTCCGAAGTGGAGGAGGCGGTATAGGTGAGCACCCCACCGAGCACCGGCCCGATGCACGGCGTCCACCCCAGGGCGAAGGCGGCGCCAAAGAGGAAGGCGCCCAGCAGGCTGCCGCCCCGCCGCACCCGCCCGAGCAGGGGCCGCGCCTCACCGTCCATCCAGGGAATCTGGATGACCCCAAGCTGCTTGAGCCCCAACAGGAAGAGCGCGAGCCCTCCGAACTGGAGGAGCCCGCTCCGATGCTCCGCGAGCAGCCCGCCCATGGCGGTGGCCGCCATGCCGAGCGCGACGAACACGGAGCCGAGCCCCAGTGAGAACGCCAGCGCCACACCCCATGGCCGCCGCACGCCACTGCCCGCCTCCCGCAGCTGCGACAGGGACACACCCGCGAGGAAGGACAGGTAGAGCGGGACGAGTGGAAGGACGCAGGGCGACAGGAATGTCAGCAGGCCCGCGAGGAAGATGCCGGGGAGGCCAAGACTCATGTCCTCGAGGACACGGCCTCGAACCTCGGAAGTTCCCGGCCTCGCGCCTTCAAGGAGCCAGGCGGGTCAGGGCGTCGACGAGTATCGGCCCCAGCAGGACATCACGCCGGGCCGTCGGCGCCCGCTACGACCGGCACGCGCACGAGGACCTCGACATGTGACACGTGGCTGTCCGCCTCACCTCCCCGCGCGACCTGCATCTGTGCGAGAGCGCCTGGCGCTAGGACGCTTCGCGAACGAGCCATTCACGAAACGCCACCAACTTCGGGAGGGTGGCGCACTCGGGTCGGTAGACGACGTAGTAGGCGAGCCTGGAAGGGAACTCGACCTCCGGGAACAGGCGCACCAGCCGTCCGGCCGCGAGGTCGTCATGCGCCATGATGCTGCGGGCCAGCGCCACGCCCTGCCCGTCGATTGCTGCCTGAAGTACCGCAGCGGAGTTGTTGATACGAAGGCCTCGCTTCGTCTCGACGTCCTTGACCCCCGCCTTCTCAAGCCAGGCATCCCACGTGGCGAATCCCGCCCGGGCATCCACGGAGCGGTCGTGGATGAGTCGTACGCCGCCCAGGTCCGAAGGCCGACGCAGACGGCGGCCCTGCCGAAGGAGCGCAGGGGAACAGACGGGATAGACCTCTTCGTCGAAAAGCTTCTCCGAAACCAACCCGGGCCAGTCCCCCGCTCCGTAGCGCACGCCGATATCCACACCGCGCGCGGCGAAGTCGAGCAGGTCGATGGACGCATCGAGCCGAACGTCCAGTTCTGGCCACGCGGATTGGAAACGCTCCAGGCGAGGGAGCAGCCACTTGGCCGCGAAGGCGGGGCTCACCGTCACCGTCAGCACCCCGACCGGTGAGCCTTCTTTCAGCCTCGCGACGCCGACGCTCAGCCGCTCGAACCCCGCGCGGATATCCGGCAGCGCCCGCTGGGCCGCTTCGGTGAGGACCAGCCGCTTGCGCCCACTCGTGCCCCGATGGAAGAGCGGCGTGCCGAGCGCCTCCTCGAGGCTTCGCACGAGTTGTCCGACCGCCGCCGGAGTCACATGAAGCTCGGCGGCCGCGGCAGAGAAGCTCTCGTGCCTGGCACTCGCCTCGAAGGCGCGCAGGGCGTTGAGGTGTTCGGGCGCATTCATGGGCGGTAAAGGTTTCCTTTGCTGGATGCCAAGAACATCTCGGTTGCCGCGACGATGCCCCGGGAGCATGAATCCTTCGTCGCCCCACTGTGCCGACGTCGAGACACCCACACAATGGATAGTTGTTCTTTCACGTAACACAGACATCAAGACGGAGGAAACCGATGGTCTACCTGCAGATCACCCTGCAAATTTCTCCCGCCAACCGGCCCGCTGCCGCCGACGTGTACAAGCGCTACAAGGCGCCATTCCTCGAGAAGGTCGTCGGCGCAAAGTCGAAGGAGTTGCTCGTGCGTGACGAAGACGTACAGGTGCTCCATGGGTTCGACACGGCGCAGCAGGCCAACGCCTATCTCCAAAGCGACTTGTTCACCGCCGACGTTGTGAGCGCGTTGAAGCCACTCCTCGACGCCGCCCCGGAAGTCCGCATCTACCAAGCCGCCTGATGCCTTCCGTGTCGGGCCGCCGCCGACCGTGGCGGCCCGACATTCACCCAGGACCAGCAAAGGAGCACATTTCCAATGAGCGCGCGATTCGCCAATCAGAAGCTCATCGTTGTGGGCGGTACCAGCGGGATGGGGAAGGCCGTGGCTCGTATCCTCCTTGAGGAGGGCGGTCGCGCCGTCGTCATCGGTCATCGAGACGACAAGCTCCAGGCCGCCGTCGCGGAGCTGGCTTCGTCCGGCCCTGTGGAGGGCCTGCGCGCGGACATCACATCCAGCGCGGAGAGACAGGCCCTGGTGGCCCAGTTGCAGAAGGACCACGCCGACGCGACGCTGCTGGTCAACGCAGCGGGGGTCTTCCTGCCGAAGGCATTCTTGGAGCACGAGGAGCGTGACTACGACCTGTACCTCGACATCAACAAGGCGATCTTCTTCATCACGCAGGCTGTCGCCCGCTCCATGGTCGCGCTGCGCAAGGGGGGCGCGATTGTCAACATTGGCTCGATGTGGGCCAGGCAGGCCATCCAGGCCACTCCCTCCTCGGCCTATTCGATGGCCAAGGCAGGACTCCACTCGTTGACGCAGCACCTGGCGATGGAGCTGGCCGGACATGGCATCCGCGTCAACGCTGTCTCGCCCGCTGTCGTCGAGACCCCCATCTACGAAGGCTTCATCCCAAAGGAGCAGGTTCACGGTGCGCTCCAGGGGTTCAACGGGTTCCATCCACTCGGCCGCGTGGGCCGCGCAGAGGATGTTGCGCAGACCATCGTCCATCTGCTGTCGAACGAGGCTTCTTGGGTCACCGGCGCAATCTGGGATGTCGACGGCGGCGTCATGGCAGGGCGCAACAAGTACAGCTGACCCCTTGAAGGCTTCCCAGACGTCGGAATGATTCGAAGTCAGTCCGGCGCGAACCGGGCTCCGGAGCGTCCCCGGGTTGGGTCGCCCTTCGTCCAGGTCGAGTACGAGGACCCCTGACCGGCTCGCCGCGCGAGGCCGAGAAGGCGCTGGACGTCAGCCTCCTCGCCGACGTCCGGCCGCTCATCGAAACGATGCCACTGAAAAGGCAGGCGAGGCATATTCCCGAATGAGGTCTGGCGAAGCGAGGTTTCGGATGGTGCTGACGATGAAGGGGGCCCGCTGATGGGTGGCCTGGCGAACCACGCGGCGTTCCTTCATGCCCTGCACAACGCACCGCGGATGCTCACCGAGGGCTCCGTGGTCGAGCGCCTGCGCCGCCACCCCGCGGGACTGCTGGACCCGCATGTGGCCAACGCGAGCCTCCTCGTTGAGCCGGAGGGACGTGAGGCGCTCGCAGCCATCTACCGTGACTACCGCGACATCGGCCTGCGTCATGGCCTGCCCACCCTCCTCCTCACGCCTACCTGGCGCGCGAACGCGGAACGACTCGCGCGCGCGGGCCTCGCTGGCCGGGACGTCTTCACCGAGGCGGTGAGGCTGCTGGCGGGCCTGCGCGATGAGTTCGGCGAGCGGGAGACGCGCATCTTCATCGGCGGGCTCGTCGGGTGCCGCGGGGATGCCTACCAGCCCGCGGAAGCGCTGCCCCGCCGGGAGGCGGCAGCCTTCCATGCGCCGCACGTGGAGGCGCTCTCGCGTGCTGGAGTGGACTTCCTCGTGGCCCAGGCGCTGCCGGCCCTCTCGGAGGCAGAGGGCCTCGCCCTGGCGATGGCGCGCACCGGGGCGCCGTTCCTGCTGAGCTTCGTCCTCCGCCCCACCGGGACGCTGCTCGACGGGACCCCGCTGGCCGAGGCCGTCGCGCGCATCGACGCCCTGCCCGACGCGCGCCCAACCGCGTACATGGTGAATTGCGTCCACCCCTCCGTCTTCCGCGAGGGCCTGTCGCACCAACTGGCCGCATCGCCCTCCCTCGGCGCGCGGGTGGTGGGCCTGCAGGCCAACACCTCTCGACTCTCGCCCGAGGAGCTCGACGGGCGCACGGAGCTCGACTGCGCGCCCCCGGACGCTTTTGCTCGGGAGATGGCTCGCGTCCATGTGGAACTCGGCACACGCGTGCTCGGCGGGTGTTGTGGCACCGACGAGCGGCACATCGCCGCGCTCGCTGGCATCCTCACAGACGGCACGCCAGGCGCTCTGCCCCCATGACGACAAGCTCGCGGTGAACGGCCTGCCACGGGGGCCCCGGGTGCCAGTGCCATGGGCCGCCCTGAGCTCGTCTTTCTGCTCCCCGCTCAGCTCCAACCAACGCACGCAGGGTGAATCCGAGAAGGACTCGTCGAGTCCTGAATCAGGAAGCGACCATGCACAGCATGGGCGTCTTCTCGCTCGAGAGGGACATTGACATCACGACATCATGATGTCGTGATGTCATGATGGGTGCCACGCGTGAATCCAACCCCCTCTATGCGAAAGTCGAATTGACGCTTGCTTCTGAAATCGCAGCCGGGGTCCTCCCTCCTCGCAGCCAACTTCCCACGGAAGACCGCTTGATTGAGCGGTTCGGCGTTAGCCGAACGACAGTCCGAAAAGCGATCGAGAACCTCGTGGCCCGGGGCTTGGTGGAGATCCGGCGCGGCGTAGGCACCTTCGTCGCGCAGCCCAAGATCATCCAAGAACTGACCGAGCTGACTGGCTTCGTCGAGGACATGCAGGCACTCGGCCGCACCCCGACCGCTCGGCTCCTGGATAGTCAGATCGTCCCAGCCGATGCTGACGTTGCCCGGCAGCTCGCCGTGTCGCCCGGCAGCCTCGTCATGCGTATCCAACGCGTGCGGCTCGCCGACGGCTTGGCCATGTCCTTCGATGAAACCTACCTGCCGCGCGAGCTAGGGGAGAAGATCGTCACCCACGATCTAGAAACCGAGCCAATCTTCGCACTGCTCGAAGAACGATACCGCCTGCCATTGATTGAGGCCGAATACCGGCTAGAAGCCATCACAGCCACGCCGACCGTTGCACAAGCGCTCGCCGTGGAGCCCGGCAACCCGATCTTCCTGATCGAGCGCACGTCCTATACCGAAGGGTCTCGCCCAATCGACTACGAAAGGCTCCACTATCGCGGCGACCTCATCAGGTTCATCACTCGCTTGTCCCGGCGCCCACGCGTGCGGTCATGAGCCGGAGACACGTCAATGAACCCCACGATGGTCTTCTGGCTGTTCGCGTCCGCCTTTGGCGCGAGTGCCCTCGGCGGTGTGCTTGGCATGGCCAGCGGCATCTTCATCGTGCCAATCCTCACGCTGTTCTTCCGCATCGACATTCACGTGGCGATTGGCGCGAGCATCATCTCGGTGATTGCCTGTTCGTGCGGCAGCGCTGCGCCGCTCCTGAAGAGGCGCCTGACCAACATTCGGCTTGCGATCGTCCTTGAGACAGCCACCACACTCGGCGCGCTGACAGGCGTTTTCCTGATCGGCATCGTCTCGAATTCGTTTCTGTACGGCCTGTTTGCTTTTATCTTGGCGCTCTCCGCAAAGCAGATGCTAGCGCGGCGGCGCGAAGTGCAAGGGGTCGATGCCAGCGGGCCAAACGTGAAGAGTCTGGCCACGGTGCTACGCCTGCATTCGAGCTTTCCCGACCATGCATCAGGCCGCGACGTGCCTTATCAGGTGGGTCACGTGCCGGTCAGCCTGGCTCTGATGTACGGGGCTGGCGTGATCTCGGCGCTGCTCGGCATTGGCTCCGGCGTGCTCAAAATCCCTGCCATGGATACCGCCTTGCGGCTGCCCATCAAGGTCTCGTCTGCCACCTCGAACTTCATGATCGGCGTGACGGCCGCCGCGAGCGCTGGCGCCTACTTCGTGCGAGGCGATATCGACATCGGCATTGCGGGGCCTGTCGCACTTGGATCAGTCGTCGGGGCGCTCGTCGGGGCGCGTTTGCTGATGAGGCTGCCCGCTGAGAAAATTCGCATCTCCTTCGTGGTGATCCTCACCCTGCTTGCGGTTCAAATGCTCCTGAGCGCCCTGGGTGTTCAGGTCCTCGGAGGGTCGGCATGAAGTCTACGACCAATCGCATTGATCGAAACGAGCAGAGCATCGCCGGACTGCTTTGGAACGGCACTTGGCTTGCTTCAGCGCTCGTTGCCGCCGGGATGGCCTTGGGCGCGACACATGACTTCTGGAGTGTCCTCGCCCCCAGCCTCAGCGGCCATGACGTGATGAAAATCGGTGTGGCCTTGTTCATCATTTTGCCCATCGCGCGTGTGGCGCTGATGCTGGTCATGTCCCTGCGCGAGCGCGACTACATCTACACCGCGATTTCGGTGTTCGTCCTGGCTGTCATCGCGGCCGGGGTCATGGTCGAACTGTGAGCCTGTGAGGGTCTGCTCTCCGATTTACGGACCCGCCTTGCGCGACAGGTAGTAGACGTTCTCGCCTGGGTCCGTGTGCGTCGACTCCAGCGTGAGTCCGTGCGCGCGCAGCAGGTCGCGATACCCGTCGACGCTGTACGAGTGATAGCGGAACGACACGCCATTCATCGGCTCGCCGTCGATGGAGCCGTGGGCGTCGCCCGAGGTGAAGAGGAACGCGGCGCCAGGTTTCAATGCCCTCGCGATATTGGCGATCGCCTGTTCCTGCGCTTCGTGGCGCAGGTGGAACAGGACACCCCACGCGATCGCGGCGTCGAACGCCCGCTCCTGAAGCTCACACGACTGGATGGGCGCACAGCTCACTGGCACGTGGGGGAAGTTCACTTGAAATCGCGCCAGCAGCTCGCGGGAACTATCCACGCCCATCACGTGGCAGCCGTGCTCCAGCAGCACCCGCGTCAGCGGCAGTCCAGTGCCGCAGCCGACGTCCAGCACCCAGGCACCGGCTGGAAGTGAGGCCGCGAGCGCAGTCACTTCCGGGACGCCCATGCGGCCTGCGCGTTGGGCGGCATACCAGTCCGCGATCAAATCGTACTCGTGCACGCATCAACCTCGCCTTCGGCACTATGCCCTAGAGTGAACGGCCATCGCACCACGCCCTCCATCTCAGCACGTCGATGGGCGCACGACTCTCGCACCGTCACAGTTGGGTCACACCCTCAGGACCAGACTCGCGAGCGGAGGTGACTCATGTCCCATTCGCCCTGAATGGTGGCGATGACCGCGCGAGGCTTGACCGTGTCCGATTTGGCGGGGGCGACTCCACTCCGCCTCCACATGCTTCTTCCGCTCCCATAGAGCACGTCGACGCGAGGACATATGAATATCACGATAGGTAGGGCCACACTGGGCGCCGTGCTTCTGGTCGGCTGTGGAGAGAGTCACTTGCCGCCTGCGGACACACCTTCGACTACGCAACGCAGCACCACGTGTACCGCGAGGGTAACGGGCGCCATCACCGCGACAGCCGCGTGCCCAAGAGGCTCTCTCATCCACTCCAAACAATTCAACACCTTCTCGTTCCTCCTTGATCCCCTCGAGGAAGAACCCATCGTCCTCCAAGTCCGCACCTTCGTGCGTCAGAAGCCCGAGACCGGCACGTTCACGGGGCCATCGGAGTCGGTCGACTGCGGTGTCTTCATAAGTTCGAATGACCGGCGATGGGATTCGGCACACGAGGTAGGCAGCCAAACGGGCAGCTGCACCTTGACACTCACGGCGATAGCGGCCGCCGACGATGGTACCTCCAATTTCCCCGTGTACTGGGCTTGGGGCACGATGCGCGCACGCCTGATGGAGCTCGACCCCACGGAGGGTTCCGGCTCTGTCGAGGTCGAGCTCGACTTCTCCGAGTAACAGCGAGGATGTCAATCCCGGAGTCCATCCCCCATTCGGCCGCTGGGCCAGCCACACGCGGCGGACACACTCGATAATGCATCAAGTCGAGTACGCATGGCGCACCGTCATCGTCATCATCGTGGTGACGCCGTCGGAAGCCTGCCGGAATAGACACACAGGGGAGTCACTTCCGCCCTACGAGCGAAGCGAACCACGGCTCGACAGTCCACGCACCCTCTGGCTTTCGAGACGTCTCAATCGCGCAGAAGAAGCTCCGGTGTCATGGCATGTCTTCCCTGCCCACCGCATCGCCACGTACGCACCGCGAAGGCACGGTGCCACCTTCGGAGAAGCGGGGCCATGGCAACCCCCTTCGATAACCCCTCGAGAGAACACGCTGCCTCGGCCGTGGCGCCGCATGGCACACCGACTGCTTCGCGAGGTAGCACCCATGTCCTCCTCGTCCGACCCAGACCATCCCGATCCCGGAGCCGACACATGCACCGACTACTTCCGCTCATCGTGCTGTTCCTCGTGGCCTGCGGCGACAAACCCGGCAAGCCGCCACCTGCCGAGCCAGGGCCATCGAACGCTCCCATCCGGGGCTCGCTGACAGTCCACTCGCGGCTCTGGGAAGACATCGGAGACCCGAGCCAGCTCGTCGGCATCTATGTCCTGCTTGGGGATGGGAGCCGGTTCCGGCAGCCGCTCGGCCAGGATGGTGTCGCGCGCTTCGTGGACCCCGACATCCAGGGTCCACAGGATGTCACCCTGCTGGCGGTTTCCACGGAGAAGACCTTCGCCGACACCTACCTCGCCCTGGAGCAGCCAGAAGTCTGGCTCCAGCAATACACGAAAGAGGACACCGGAGGAGAGACGGGGCAAGCCACCCTGAAGGGGCGCATCACCGGGAGGACCAGCGTCGTCCAGGAGGTCTTCGTCGCGAGCGCCGACCAGCAGGGCCATGGCAACTCCACGAGGGCAGCAACAGATGGCTCATTCGAAATTGACATTTCGGGGAGCGGAGTCATGCCTGTGCATCTCTTTGCCATGGAGTACGTGAATTCGACACGTCGCTTCGGACTCAAGAGCAACATCACGCTCCAGGCCGGGCAGACACTTGACGACGTGGAGATCGCCCTGGACCGCGCCGAGGACCAGTTTCAGCAGGTCAGCGTGGAGAACTTCGAGCCCTACGGCACGGAGGCCCTCGTCACGATGGATTTCAAACTCGGCACCATGTACCTCTTCAGGAGCATGGTGACCGGCGCTCCGCCGCTCCAGCTTCCCTCGATGTCGCTCACCCCGCCCTTCGACCTCCTCCGGATGGTCACGACGGTGACCGTGGGTTCAGATGGAGCGGCCGGAGTCACCTCCGCGAGCGCAACGGTCCTCACGGAGGGCGGCTCGTCCCCTGTCGTGACAATCCCCCCTCCCCTTCAACTCACCTCGATTCCACTCGGCACCATGGAGACGCCGGCCGTCGCTCGGACCAAGGGCTTCACCTTGGCGTGGAACGTGGCCCCCACCGCGCAGGTGGTGCATGCGTATCTCAACGCTCAGAGCAGAGACCACCAACTCCTCTGGAGATTGACGGCTCCCAGCCACGTGACATCGTTCACGCCGTTCGAGCTACCCGCGGAGCTGACGCCTGTGACCCGACTCCCTCCGGGACTGGCATCGCTCTCGATGTGGGCCAAGAACAACGGTGCAGACCGCGCCTACGCGGATCTCTTCAATCAGTACGAGGCCCCCGTCCAACAGGGAGGGACGTGGTCCCTGTCTCGGCAAGGCTATGTGAGGCTCGTTGAGTGAAGGAATGGCCGGAGTGGCGATTCCGCCCCTGAATCCGGTTGCTCCGTCACGGCGCGCACGGGTCTAACGAATGACCGTGCTGGCGAAGCGGAGGCGGAATCGCCCTCGAAGGCTCAGGGAGAGCCATGAGTTCCGCTCGACCCGCTGTCATCGCTCCCGGCGGCTCAATGCCTGCAGATGCTCAACCGTCGCCGTGACGCCACCGCAGACGATCACCGCGATGCGTGACGCGGCGGCAAGCACCGACGATGCCGCGTCGAGCGCGGCCAGCGCGGCCCCGCACGCGGGCTCCACCAGAATCCGGTGTTCGTCGAGAAACCGCAGTGAGGCGGCCACTGCTGCTGCATCGGACACAACGATGTTCTCGACCACATGGCGTGTCGCCCACTCCACCGCCGCATCGCAAGGCCGCTTCGCGCCGAGCGACGTGGCGACACTCGTAATCGCAGGCAATTCGACTGGCCGCCCCTGCGCAATCGAGCGCGCATAGCAGTCTGCGCCTTGGGTCTCGGCCGCGACAACCGGCACATCGCCCCAGCCATTGCGAGCCAGTCCTTCGAGAACGCCGCACAGCAACCCACCGCCGCCAACTGCCAGCACGACGGCGTCGGGCTTCGGTCCGGCTGCCGCCATCTCGTCGATCATCGTTGAATGGCCCTGCCACAGCGCTGGCTCGTCGAATGGATGCACGAACGCGTCATGAGGGCTGAGCACGGATTGCGCAAACATGTTCGCCTCTGCCCAAGACGCGCCGTGGACGATCAACTCCGCGCCTTCGAGACGGATCAGGTCGCGTGCGCGCGCGGACGTGCTCTCCGGAACAACGACGAGCACCGGCACGCCGAGTTCGCGACCCGAATAGGCGACCGCAATGCCCGCATTGCCACCCGACGACGACACGAAGCGGCGGATGCCTGCCGCGCGCCGCGCGTCACATACCGCACCGACGCCGCGCAGCTTGAACGAGCCGGACGGCTGCATCGCCTCGAGCTTGAACAAGACGTCTTTGCCGAGCCGACGGGATGCAGCTTGCGAACGGATGTAAGGCGTCTGGATATGAAGTGGCATCTATCGAAGTGCGACACACGTCTGCAACATGCGGACAGTTGTCGTGCCCCTGGACAACCTAAGCCGCGCCACTCATACTTTCCAATACTCTTCAGTGCAGCCCGTCATGCCTATTGAGTATATCGACGGAACGGACAGGCATCTCATGCGACAGGTCGAACTGCGCCATCTGCGCTACTTTGTGGCGGTCGCTGAGGCCGGCAGCATGATGGCCGGCGCCCGCGCAGTCGGGATTGTTCAACCCGCGCTTTCCCGGCAGATCCGCGAGCTCGAGGAAGCGGTCGGCACCCCGCTGCTCAGCCGCCGCTCGACGGGCATCGCACTCACAGCAGCCGGCGCGAGCTTCCTGCAGGACGCGACACGCCTACTCTCCGAATTGCAGGGTAGCCGCGAACGTGCGCTGCGCAGCGCGGCCGGTCAGCTCGGCGAGCTGCGTCTCGGCGTGCTACCGAATTACTTCCCGTTGCCGATGGTGTCGAACGCCCTCAAGGCCTTCCGGAGCGCCTGCCCGGACGTCATGCTGTCGATCTCGCCAATGTTATCAGCCGAGCAGGCAACCGCGATATCACGCGGCGATCTCGATGGCGGCATCATGGCGTGGCGACAGAGCGAGGCATCGCATCTGTCAGGCATGCGGCTGCTACGCGACCGATTCGTGCTCGCGATGCCATCCACGCCGGGCCAGCGCTTCCGCGCGCCTCGTCAACTGGCTGAACTCGCCGGCGCGCCGTTCGTCTGGTTCGACCCACTCCGGTCCGCAGCGCATCACCGGTTCCTACTCGAGCAGTGCCGGCGGGCCGGCTTCACGCCGCGCATCGCGCAGGTCGGCAGCGACATCCCGACGCTCATCGGACTCGTCGCAGCCGGAATGGGCTACGCATTCGTGCCAGAGAGCATTTCACCAACGTGCCCGCGCACGGTGCGGCTGGTCCCGATTGACGAGCTCGACGGCCGCTTCGACGTCGAATTCGTGTACGACGGCCAAGCGAACTCGCCGGTCGTGCAGCAATTCCTCGCGGCGCTGCGCACGACCGCCAACACATGAGCGGGCCCCCACTGGAGGTCGCAGCGTCGACAAGCGCTGCGTGCCACGTGGGGCACAAGCTGGTCAGCTCGGCACGTCAGCCGAGGCGACAACATCCCTGACACAGGGGGCACGTGCCCTGGCCAGGTGGGGCTGGGGAGTGGTTGCACCTCGAGCGCCTAGTGCATGCTCGCGGCGGCCATGGCGGTGAACGACACGTCCCGCCCTGCCCGCTTGGCCTCCAGCAACACAGCGCTGTTGATGAGCCCGACATGGGAGAACGCCTGTGGGAAGTTGCCAAGCTGGCGGTGCAGCCCGGGGTGGTACTCCTCGGCCAGCAGCCCGAGGTCGTTCCGGATGGAGACGAGGCGCTGGAACAGCGCCCCCGCCTCGTCGAGGCGGCCAACCATGGTGTAGTTGTCGACGAGCCAGAAGCTGCAGATGAGGAACGTGGCCTCATGGCCCGCAAGTCCGTCCACGCCCGTCTCGGTCAAGTAGCGCTCCACAAACCCAGCCTTGGTGAGGCCCTTCTCGATGGCGGCGACAGTGCCCAACATGCGCGGGTCATCCGCAGGCAGGAAGCCCAAGTGCGGAATCAGGAGCACGCTCGCGTCGAGGGCGTCCGAGCCATAGGACTGCGTGAAGGCTCCCACGCGCGAGTTGTAGGCACGCGCCAGGATGTCGGCGCGGATCTCCTCGCGCAGCGCGCGCCAGCGGGGCAGGCGCTTCTTCAGCTTCTCCGGCGCGTTGGCACCGAACTGCTCGACGAAGCGGACGCCTCGATCCACCGCGACCCACGCCATGAGCTTCGAGTGCGTGAAATGGAGCAGGCGCTTGCTGCGGATCTCCCAGATGCCCTCGTCCGGACGCTGCCAGCTCTTCTCCACGAAGTCGACGAGCACCTTCAGCGTGTCCCAGGGGAGCGATCCTGCCTCCGGCACCCCGTACACGCGCGCCTCATACATCGCGTTCAGCGTTTCACCGTAGACGTCCAGTTGGAACTGGCCGTACGCGCCATTCCCGATGCGCACCGGCCGAGACTCCTCGTAACCGGGAAGCCATGGCAGCTCGATCTCGGGGAGACGGTGCTCGCCGGCGACGCCGTACATGATCTGCGCCTCAGCCGGAGCGCCAGCGACGGCACGCAGCAGCCAGTCGCGCCAGGCCCGCGCCTCATCGAGGTAGCCTCCTCGCATCAGCGCCTCGAGCGTGAGGGATGCGTCTCGAAGCCAGCAGTAGCGGTAGTCCCAGTTTCGGACTCCGCCGAGTTCTTCGGGGAGCGACGTGGTCGGTGCCGCGACGATGCCTCCGGTCGGCGCATAGGTGAGCGCCTTCAAGGTGATGAGCGAGCGCACCACGGCGTCGCGAAAAGAGCCCTCGTATCGGCACCGGCTCGCCCATTCACGCCAGTACTGCTCAGTCCGCACCAGGTCCCGCTCCGCATCGACAGGGTGCTCCGGCGCAGCCATGTGCGACGCATAGAACGTCAGCGAGCAGGGGAGCCGCTCCCCTGCGCGGACGACAAAGTCCGCTTCCAGGCGAGCCTCATCCCAGTCCGGTACGAGCGGAACCGGGCTGCTGAATGCGAGCGCGTCCGGCCCCGAGGTCAGGGTGGCGCGGTGACTGCTGCACTGAATCCAGGGGGTCAACTTGCCATAGGCAAAGCGCACCTTGAGGTCGGAATGCATCGGGACCTCACCTTCGAGCCCCTCGACGATGCGGATGATGTCGTGCTCAGTCTCCCCCGGAGGCATGAAGTCGATGATGCGCGCCCGGCCGCCGTCACAGGTCACCTCCGTCTCCAACACCAACGTCTCCGGCCGGTAGCGCTGCTGGACGGCCCGGACCTCCGCCGCGGGCCGGAGGCTCCAGTAGCCATGTTCGTTTGTGCCGAGCAACTTGGCGAAGCAGGCATCGGAGTCGATGCGCGGCAGGCACATCCAGTCGATGGAGCCGCTCCGTGATACCAGTGCAATGGTCGTCAGGTCGCCGATAAGGCCGTAGTGCTCGAGGGGGGATGACATGTCTGGACATTGGGATGTGAGACGGGCTCGCGCAACGCGCCGCTCCGGCGCACCCGGGCAGCGGAGTGAGCCTCAGCTGCGTCGGCCCGCCATCACATGGCTCCGGGCCGGCGGCGAAGCAGGCCCCAGGCCGGAGCCTCAGGACGCCTCACTCATGAAGCCAACTGAACCACCTGCTTGATGCCACCTGCCCCCTTGAGGAGCGCGGGCGTCTCCTGGATGGGAACCCGATGGGTCATGAGGGCGCGCACGCTCTGCGGGAACAAGAACATCGCTTGCTCCAGCTCGCGGAGCGCCAGCTCGTAAGCGCTCCGGCTCGCGTTCACGGTCCCGAGGAGCAGTTGGTTCCTCAGCACGATGTTGCGCATCAGGGTGTCGGTATCCACGGGGTTCGGGCCGCCGTGCGCGGGGATGCCTGTGAAGATGAAGAGCCCATTGGGCCCCAGCGCATCGATGGCCGCGAACGCGACCTTCGACACGCCCACAGCCTCGT
The DNA here is from genome assembly GCF_900101905.1 of Myxococcus virescens. Lineage (NCBI taxonomy): Bacteria > Pseudomonadati > Myxococcota > Myxococcia > Myxococcales > Myxococcaceae > Myxococcus > Myxococcus virescens. Next base: position 91,945 of record NZ_FNAJ01000014.1, read on the forward strand.
AGATGATGTCGAACGTCCCGACCTTCTTTCCGAGCTCCCCGAGGGGCACGTCCTGTCCGGAGACGTAGGTGGCACCGAAGGAGCGGATGAGGTTCGCGCGCTCGCTGGCCGCGGGCTCCAGGGAGTAGACGAAGGTGTCAAAGTGGTTCACCACCATGCTCATGGCGCCCAGGAGCCCCACCGGCCCGGCGCCGAGAGCCAGCGCTCGCACGCGTGCGCGCTCCCAGGGCAGCCTCCGCTGAATGGCCTGTACTTGCTCCGCGGCCTTGGCGGCCACGGAGAGCGGCTCGACCAGCACCGCCACGTCGGAGAGCTGGCGGGGCACCACGACCAGGTGCCCCTCCTCTTCCACCACCCACTCCTGGAGGAAGCCGTGCGCCGCCTTGATGCCCCGCTCCCGGAAATCCCCTGTGACACAGAAGTCCTGACGCTCCGCGCGACAGGGATGACAGCGCGCATGAGGACAGGGCCGGCGAACGGTGGGGACCACGAGGTCTCCCTCGCGGACCAGGGTGACGTCCGGGCCCGTCGCCACCACTTTCGCGAGCGCCTCGTGCCCGAGAATGAGGTGGTCGGAGTCCGGAGGAGGCGTCCCGTATTCAAAGGCACCGATCTCCCGGTCCGTGCCGCAGATGCCCACTTCGAGGACCTTCAGGAGCACCTGAGAGCCCGTCACGGGCCGAGGCTCCGGCGAGTCGACGAGGCGAACCTCGCGCGTCCCTGGAAACACTGCCACCGCATGCATGCCGCACCTCGCTCAATGACGGGTCTGTCTTTCAAATAGGCACGCCCTCGCGACGGAAAGCCTGGGCCGGACAGCCGCACCGTGCGGCAGTTCCACGCCCTCGTGAGCCGGGCAGTACGAGTCGGCTCCCTGCCCCCGCCAGGCGACAGCTTGATTCGCAGGTGAGCGGTGCACACCGATGTGCCAGGGCGACGAATGACACGAAGGGGGCGTTTCGCAGCCAGGCTTGGTGGAACAACGATGCAAGCCCGATGAGGCCCCCGCCTACCGGCCGGGCGCTCATCCGACGGGCGGCGGAGCGACACCGCCGATGCACCATCCATCCTGAACGCCAGCCCCGAAGCCGCGCCGCCCCCGGATGAGCCCCCGCCCGAGGGCAGCAATACGCACACGGAGGAGCGCCATGGAGTACGCATCGATTCTCGGCATTTCGGCCCCTACCAGCCGCGTGGGCCTGGGCACCTGGGCCATGGGCGGGTCGCAGTGGGGTGGCACCGACGACGACGAGTCGGTGCGGACCATCCACGCAGCGCTCGACCTGGGCATCACGCTCATCGACACCGCGCCGGCCTACGGCTTCGGGCACTCAGAGGAAGTCGTGGGCAGGGCGCTCGCCGAACGAGGCGGGCGCGAACTGGTCGTCGTGGCCACCAAGGTGGGCCTGGAGCGGCGCGGGGACGGAGTCATCCGCAACTCGTCGCGACAACAGGTCATCCAGGAGCTCGAGGTCTCGCTGAGGCGCCTGCGCACCGACTACGTCGACCTCTACCAGGTCCATTGGCCGGACTTCTCCACGCCCTATGAGGAGACTGCCCAGGCGCTGCTCGACCTCCAGCGCGCCGGAAAGGTCCGCGCGATCGGCGTCTCCAACTACTCCATCGAGGCGATGGAGCGGTTCCGGCGTGTGGCGCCGCTCGCCTCGGCGCAGCCCCCGCTCAACCTCTTCGAGCGGGAAGCCCTGGAGGACATCATCCCCTGGTGCCGCACGAATGGCGTGGCCACCCTCACCTACGGCGCACTCTGCCGGGGACTGCTGGCCGGGACGATGAACGAGAACACCCGGTTTGAAGGAGACGACCTGCGAAAGACCGACCCCAAGTTCCTGCCGCCGCGCTACGCACAGTACCTGCAGGCCGTCCAGCGGCTCGCGCAGTTCGCGCGCGAGCGCTACGACAAGGGCGTGCTCCCGTTCGCGGTCCGCTGGGTGCTGGACCAGCCCGGCGTCACAGCGGCGCTGTGGGGAGCCCGCCACCCCGGCGAGCTGGAGCCACTGCGGGACGTGATGGGCTGGAGACTCGACGACGAGGCCCTGACGTACACGGACTCGGTGGTGAACGAGTCCGTGCCCGAGCCCGTAGGCCCCGAGTTCATGGCGCCCCCGGAGCGGCGTCCGGAAGAGTCGGGCGAGCGGCCAGGGGCATCCGTCTGACCCGCGGGCCCCGGCTTTGCCCGAGGCCCGTGACGTCCTGGATCAGAAGCACCTTTCCGAGGTATCGAAGGACGAGTTCGCCACGTACTTGCAGGTGCAGTTGCTCACCTTGCAGTTGAACGAGGCGTTCTCCTGACAGAGCGAGTCCACCTTGCGCCAGGCCAGGATGGGCATGTCCTCGAACTCATCCTCGTGCAGGTACAGCGTGTCCCCCTTGACGGCGAACGCATAACGGAAGGTCCTGTCGTAGGATTCCTCCCTGGTCCCGTAGCAGGAAGTCGTCGTGGTGATGACCAGGTGGTTCCCATCCACCTTCCAGGTCCCCAGGTCGTTCCCCCAGCTACCGCCCACCTTGAGGACAGACTTGCCCTTGAAGAGCAGGGCACGCGACTCCTCCGAGCCGCGCTCCAGGCGGTACAGCCCATCAGACACCGAGCCGCCCTTCAGCGCGGGGGCGTCCGTCACCGCCGCCTGGTCCGACTCCCACGAGGTACACCACCCTATCGCGTCGCACTTGAGCGCGGAGTCCCCATCACCTTCGCTCGAGTCACCACAACCCACCACCAGCATGGAGAAAAGCACCAGGTACCGCGTCATCGCCTTCATGTCGTCCTCCCGAACAGTCGCGGTGGGGCAATGAACACCCCCGCCTGACAGGGAGAGACAGGCCGGGCGACACCGTTGCAGGAAATCGACCGAGCTGCCCAGGGAGGGAAGGTCCGGCCCTCTGCCAGGAGGCCGCCTGGGTGACGGGACGCCTTGCGCCATCTCCGGGAAATTCGAACGAAGGCCTGTCACGCGCATCACCCGTGCCGCCTAGGAGGGGCGAGGACGGCACGAGGCCCGTCCCAGAGGACCTTCTTGATGCATGCCGCTGTTGACTTCGCGCCGGAGAAGGAACAGGTCGTTTGCGCGGGCCGGAGGGCTCCTGTTCGTGCCCCGATGCCGCTGGGTTGACCGATTCACAGGGGAGCAGGGTGACTTCCCTCGAGGTACGGGCCTGAACCGGAAGCATTCAGCATGAGCGTGCGCACGGTCTCTGAACTCGATGCGCTGATGGCACGGCTCGCCGAGGGCGACCGGGTCGCGTTCACGCGTGTCTTCGAACTGCTCTGGGGCCCCATCCAGAAGCTATGCCTGAGCCTTCTCAGGAACGAAGCAGACGCCGCTGACGCCGGCCAGGAAGCGATGCACAAGATTCTCGAACGCGCCTCCGACTTCGACAAGACCCGTCCGGCGATGCCCTGGGCTCTCGCCATCGCGGGCTGGGAGTGCCGGACCCTGGCGCGCCGCCGAGATCGTCGGCGCGAATCCCCCGCGGACGCCATGCCCTCGTGCGCCGGACCTCACGCAGAGGAGGAGTTCCTCCAGCGGGACCTGACCGCCGCCGCGATGGCCGCCCTGGGAGCGCTCTCGGAGTTGGACCGCGAGGTACTCATCGCCACGTTCTGGGACGAGGCCGCGTCGGTCTCTGGCGCCACGCTGCGAAAGCGCCGGGAGCGCGCACTGGACCGGCTCCGAAAGACTTTCAGGAGGCTCTATGGGCTCGACTGACATCCAACTGCTTCAACGACGGGTGCGCCGGACCTACGAGCTCGCGAGGCTGCGACGCGCGCTCCTCGGCGTGCTCCCGATTGTCGTCGTCACCGCGCTTGCCGCCCTTCTCGCGAGCCGGCCCGCGCCACCTCTCACGTTCGGCCTGGCGACCGTGCTGATGGGAGCGATGATGCTCTGGCACGGCCGCGATGCGCAGAAGGCGTTCCTGCCTGGCGTCATCGCGGGGCTCGTCCCGCTCTCGCTCGCGCTCGGCACCGGCGCCCTCCACACCTGTGGCACGGCCAACTGCTCCTACCTGTGCATCCCTGCGTGTGTGCTCGGCGGTGTGGTCGCGGGCATGGCCGTGTCGGGGGTCAGCCTCCAGCGTCGCGCGGGCCCCTGGTTCTGGGTCTCCGCCTCCGGGCTCGCGCTCCTGACCGGCGCCATGGGCTGCGCGTGCATGGGCGCATCGGGTGTCGTCGGCCTTGGCATGGGCTTCGGAGCAGGGATTGTTCCTGGCCTCTTGCGTCGCGCTTTCGGCAAGAAAGACTCCTGAACAAACGCTCTTGATTCTCGAACGCTCGCCGATGCGCGGACTCGCACCATCGCCCTGAATTTCCGTCGGAGCGCGGGCCTCCGCCAAGTCATGAGGCGTTCGGCCGCTCGAGAATCGTGAACTCCGGCCTGGCGGAGCCCCTTCAAAGGGAGACATGACGATGAGAGCCAATCTCTGGGCTGTAGCAGGACTGATGATGCTCGCGGGGGCCTGTACACAGCAGGCCGCGCCCGCCATGAAGGTGACGCCAGCGCCTCCAGCCCTTGAACAGAGTGCGGGGCAGCAAGGCCACCTCACCCTCGTCACGGACCGCAGCCTTGTCTGCATGGTGAACGACCAGCACATGGGCCGGCCGCAGATACCGGTCGAGGTCGGCGGGCGCACGTATTACGGCTGTTGCGAGATGTGCAAGGACCGGCTCGCGAATGACGCGACGTTCCGGACCGCGACGGACCCGGTGAGTCAGCGGCCCGTGGACAAGGCGACGGCCGTCATCGGCATCACGCAGGACAACTCCGCGCTCTACTTCGAGAACGACCAGACCTTCGCCGCCTACTCGCGTCAGGCTGCGGGGGCGTCCCGGTAGGTCTGCCCCCGTCGGGCCCCAACGACTCTCAAGGTGTCACGCTCCACACCTGCCGCGCCTAGGAACACGTCGAGTCAGCCAGTTCGCTCGCACGCATCCGCGGACGGCAGGCTCGGCGCACCTCGTCGCTGTGCGTGAATCATCAAGGAGAGGTCGTGTACGGGTTTGCATTGCTCTCGCGTGGCGCCGCCGCCATTTCAGGCTTCGGCGCCGTGCTCGCCGTTGCCTTGTCTCCGGCCGAAGCCCTGGCTCAAACGCTGACCCTGCGCGAGTCATTGGACACCGCGCTTCACAACTACGGCGACATCCGCGCGACACAGTCTCGTCGCGACGCGGCCGAACATGATGTGTCATACACCCGGAAGACCTATCTCCCCGACGTCGTGCTGTCGGCGCAGCAGACATTCGGCACCGTGAATGCCCTGCATGGGACGCTCTATTCCCCTGGCGGTCCCTCCAATGCATCGACCAGCCTCCCGTTGCCGGAGCAGAACTGGAACGCGGCGTTCGGCGCCTTGTATTCGGTGCTCGTCCACTGGAACGTCTCCACCTTCGGCCGTCTCGACCGGCAGATTGAGCTGTCGGAGAGGACGCACGAACTGAAACAGCGCGAGCTCGAGCTCGCGCGGTTCCAGCACGGGGTTCGCGTCACCCACGCGTACCTCAACCTATCGACCGCGCAGCGCATCACCCACATCCAGAAGCAGAGCGTGGCGCGCTTCGAGGTCGTGCTCGAGTCCGTCCAGAGCCACGCCGAGAACGGATTGGTCCCCGGGGTGGATGTCTCCTTCGCGCGCGCCGAACTCGCCAACGCCAGGTCCCTCCAGCTCAAGGCCTATGACGCCGAACTCCTGGCATCGAAGGAGCTCGCCGTCCTGATGGGCGTTCCGTTTCGCGAGTTCCAGCTCGAGCCGACGTTCCACCAGTCGACGCCCGAGCCCGGCGCGCCAGCGCACGTCGCGCCCGGGCATCCCGTCCTCGGAGTGCACGAAGGGCAGGTTCTCCGCGGCGAGCAGGAAAAGAAAGTGGCCGCGGCCGAGGGCCTGCCCACGCTCTTCGCCTTCGGCATGTTGCAGGGGCGCGGCTCGGGCTTTCGCTCCAGCTACGCGCAGGACCCGGGCGCGTTCTCGAGCGGGTACCTCGGCGGGGTTGGCATCGATCGGGGCAACACCCTTGTCGGGTTGGGATTGAGCTGGAACCTCGCCTCCGTGCTGCGCAGCTTCTCCAGCGAGGCAGCGCGGGACGCGCGCACCCGCGCGCTCCGCCAGGAGCAGGAGCTGGCCACCCAGGAGCTGGTTGCCCAGGCGCGCTTCGCCGAGCACAAGTTCACCCTGGCGCGAGAGGTGAGCCACCACGCCGTGCTGCAACGGGACGCCGCCGAAGAAGGGTTCCGGCAGAGCAAGGCCCGCTACGACAGTGGGCTCGGGACGATTGTCGAGCTCACCCAGGCGACCTTCTCCGCGACCCGGGGCGAGGTCGACCTCGAGCTCGCCCAGAACGGCATCTGGCAAGCCCTTCTCCTCAAGTCGGCCGCGACCGGTGACCTCAACGAATTCTTGCAGCAGGTCCGTGGAGTGAAGAAGCAATGAGCATCCTGAAGGTCTCCTTACGAAGGCCCATCACCGTCCTCGTGCTGGTCGTCGCCATGGTCTTCTTTGGTGTGCGTGCGGCCGGAGACATCAAGGTCGACGTCCTGCCGGAGATGAACCTCCCTGTCGTGTACATCGCGCACACCTTCAACGGGTATACGCCGGCACAGATGGAGGGGTATTTCACGAAGATGTACGTGAACATGATGCTGTTCACGAACGGCATCAAGAACATCGAGACGAAGAACTCCCAGGGCCTGACCCTGATGAAGCTTTCGTTCTACGAAGGCACCGACATGGGGCAAGCGGTCGCGGAGATCAACGCGCTCTCGAATCGCTCCCAGGTGTTCCTGCCTCCCGGCGCGCCTCCCCCCTTCATCATCCGCTTCGATGCTTCGTCGCAGCCAGTAGGACAACTGGTGTTCCGCAGCGAGAGCAAGACCAACAACCAGCTCCAGGACATCGCCAACTTCACCGCACGGCCGTTCCTCATCTCCATCCCCGGCCTCACGACGGCGCCCCCGTTCGGCGGCAGCCCGCGCACGATTGAAATCAACATCGAGCCGGAGAAGCTGCGCGTGCACAACCTCACGCCCGAACAGGTCGTGGAGGCCATCGCTCGCCAGAACGTGACGGCTCCCTCCGGGAACGTCCACATCGGCGACGTGACCTACATCACCCCGACCAACAGCACCCTTCGCGCCGTGGAGGACTTCGGGAACATCCCGCTCCTCAAGGGCTCGGTGGCGAACGTCTACGTCCGGGATGTCGCGACCGTGAAGGACGGAGCCGACATCGCCACCGGCTACGCCCTGGTGAACGGCAAGCGCTCCGTCTATCTCAACGTCGCCAAGGCGGGGAATGCCTCGACGGTGCACGTGGTGCAGCAGCTCAAGGAGTCCATCCCCCGAATCCAGAGCAACCTGCCCGACGACGTGCACATCTCCTACGAGTTCGACCAGTCCGTCTACGTGGTGGGGGCCCTCAAGGGGCTGATTGCAGAGGGCGTGCTCGGCGCAGTGCTGACGGGGCTGATGGTCCTGCTGTTCCTGCGTGACATGCGCTCCGCGCTCATCGTCATCGTCACGATTCCCATCGCCATCATCTCCGGCGTGCTGTTCCTCAAGCTGTTTGGCCAGACCATCAACATCATGACCCTGGCCGGCCTGGCGCTCGCAGTTGGCATCCTGGTGGACGAGAGCACGGTGACCATCGAGAACATCCATCAGCACCTCCAGCGCGGCAAGGCGGTGGCGGTGGCGGTGTGGGACGCGTGCCTGGAGATCGCCTTCTCGAAGCTGCTCATCCTGCTGTGCATCCTCGCTGTCTTCGCGCCCGCCCTCACGATGGGCGGAATCCCCGGGGCGCTCTTCCGGCCGCTCGCGCTGGCCATCGGGTGCTCGATGGTCGTCTCCTTCCTGCTCTCGCAGTCACTGGTGCCGGTGCTGGCGAACTGGCTGCTCAAGCAGCACGGTCCGCCCTCGGGCGGCGAGGGCGCCAGCACCTCCCCTGGGCGCGTGCGCCGCGTGATTGAACGCATGCTGCCGCACAGGAAGTGGCTCGTCTCGGCAGGCGTGGGAGGCCTCATCGTCCTGGCGGTGGTCTCGCTCCAGCGCATTGGCAAGGACGTGCTGCCGAGAGTCGACTCCAGCCAGCTCCAGCTGCGGCTCCGCGCGGCGGAGGGAACCCGAATCGAGAAGACCGAGCAGGTCGTCCACCAGGCCATGGGCCTCGTCGAAGAAGTCGTGGGCGCCGGGAAGGTCCGAATCTCCTCGGCCTACGTGGGCCAGCACCCCTCATCGTTCGCCATCAGCCCCATCTATCTCTACAACGCGGGCCCCCACGAGGCGCTCCTCCAGGTCGCCTTCGAGGGCGGCGTCGGCGACATCGACGCGTTGAAGGACCGCATCCGGCAGCGCGTGCGCGAGGTGATGCCAGATGTCCAGGTCGCGTTCGAGCCTGTGGAAATCACGGAGAAGATTCTCGGTCAGGGCGCGCTGTATCCCATCGAGGTCCGGTTCTCCGGGATGAAGAAGAAGGTCAACGAGAAGTACGTGGGGATGCTGCTCGAGAAGCTCCGGGGCATCCCCTATCTGCGAGACCAGCAGGTGCAGCAGTCGCTGCGCTACCCGGCCCTGAACGTGGAGGTGGACCGGATTCGCGCGGCCCAGCTGGGCATCGACATGCAGGACGTCACGCGCTCCCTGACCGCGTCCACGTCGTCCTCGCGCTACACGTCCAAGAACATGTGGGTCGAGGGCATGATGGGCATCGCCTACGACGTGCAGGTCCAGACGCCCGCGAGCGAGCTGAACAGCGAGCAGGACCTGGCGCAGGTGCCGCTGTTGAAGAACGCGAGCCGCCCCGTCCTCGGGGACGTGGCGACCATCACCCCTGGCATCGCGTACGGGGAGACGCACAACCTGGGGACCATGGCGTTCGCCTCGGTGACCGCGAATGTCCACGGCAAGGACCTGGCGCAGGCCCGGCGCGACGTGCAGGCGGCGATTGCATCCATGGGCGAGCTGCCCAAGGGCGTCAACGTGCAGTTGGCGGGACTCTCCGTCGTCCTCGACGACACCATGCGCAGCCTCGCAAACGGGCTGGTGGTCGCGGTCCTGGTCGTCTTCCTGCTGCTCGCGGCCAGCTTCCAGTCGTTCCGGTTGGCCACCGTGGTCCTGACGGCGGTGCCGGCCGTCGTGCTGGGCGCGGTCATCTCCCTGCGACTCACCGGCTCCACGCTCAACCTCCAGTCCTACATGGGCATCATCATGGCCGTCGGTGTCTCCATCGCCAACGGCGTGTTGCTGGTGGCCAGCTCCGAGCAGCGCCGGAAGGCGGGCGCGAACGCGCCCCTCGCCGCGCTCGAAGGCGTATCGCTGCGCGTGCGCCCCATCTTGATGACGACGCTGGCAATGCTCGCGGGAATGCTGCCCATGGCCATCGGGCATGGGGAGGGCGGCGACCAGATGGCCCCCCTGGCGCGAGCAGTGATTGGCGGCCTGAGCGCGTCGACGCTGATGGTGCTGTTCGGCCTGCCGCTCGCGTTCGCCTGGGCGCAGGACGCGGTCCCTACGACGTCCCGGTCTCTTGACCCTACCGATGTGGAGAGTGAACACCATGCCCTGGAAGCTGCCTGAAATGCGTACACGAGCGAACCGCTGGTGCATCCTGCTGACCCTCGGTGGGTTGGCGAGTGTGAGCGGCTGCCGGACCGCGGAGCCCTCCATGGAGGCCACCGTGCCCACCGCGCGCACAGCCACGGAGACCTTCCGGGTCGAGGCATCCCGGCTGGCGTCGAACCTGCGACTGCCGGCCGAGCTGGTCGCGGACCAGACGGTGGACGTGTACGCGAAGGTCAACAGCTACGTGAAGCACCTCCGAGTGGATATCGGCGACGTCGTCAAGAAGGGCGACCTGCTGGTGACGCTCGAAGCGCCGGAGATTGAAGCGCAGCTCGCATCCGCCAGGGCGCGATGGGCCGCGATGGAGGCGCTCCATGTCGCGTCGAAGGCAAGCTACGAGCGCACCGTGCGGACCAGCGCGACCGAGGGCGCCGTGGCCCACGACGCGCTCGACCAGGCGCGGGCGAAGGAGCAGGCGGATGCCGCGCAGGTGGTCGCCGCCAAGGCGCACTACGACGAGCTGCTGGCCATGCGGAGCTACCTGGTGATGCGGGCACCATTCGATGGCGTCGTGACGGAACGGAACGTGGAGCTCGGGACCTACGTGGGCCCCTCGGGCCGGGGCTCGCACAAGCCGATGCTGGTGGTGCGGACCGTCCAGAAGCTCCGGCTCCACGTGTCGATTCCAGAGGCGTACAGCCCCTATGTCCAGGTGGGTGAGGCAGTGAAGTTCACCATACGCTCGCTCCCGGGGCGCGAGTTCTCCGCGCGCATCACCCGGAGGGCGGGGGCACTCGACGCGGCACTCCGCGCGGAGCGAATCGAGGCGGACGTCGACAATCCGGACGGGGCGCTCTTGCCCTTGATGGTCGCCGACGCGAGCATTGCGCTCTCCTCGCAGGGCCCCACCGTCATGGTTCCCCGGACGGCGCTGGTGGAGAGCGGAATGGGCACCTACGTCCTGCGGGTGCAGGATGGCGCGGCGAAGCGCGTGCCTATCTCGCGCGGCATGCGTGCCGGCGAGAAGGTCGAGGTGTTCGGCGCGATTGAGACTGGAGACGTGCTCGTGCTGAAGGCGTCGGAGGAGATGAAGGACGGAATGGCCGTTGCCGGTGGCTGAGCTCCGCTCAGGAGGCGACGGCGAAGGCCCAGGACCGAGGACGGAGGGGTTGCCCTGCCCCCGTTCTTCGGACCACGCATGACGGGAGTCCTGCGGCGCTGCCTTCGTGCGCCGCACCATCGTTGGCGGATGGCGCTCTTCCGGGGAGTTCAAGCGCGGCGCGACCGACGTGGACGCCACCGACGTTTCCGACCTGCCCACGCCCACCCGCTGAGGCGTGGTGGTTTGTACGTAGGCAAAGCACCTGTCTGTCCGCGCGACTGTCAGGGATGCGTCGTATGACGTGGCCTGCCGTCACGCGCGAGGCATGGACAAGCACCAACTCCGTGCTCCAGTGTGCGCGGCACCAACGCTCCTGACTCAGGGAAGAAGGCATGAAGACGAAGCTCGCCGCGGTGATACTGGTTGCATCCCTGCTCGCGTCGTCCGCCGCGTGGGCCGCGGTGACGGTGCGCTACTACAACCGCGATTCGCGCGACCACTCGTGGTCCGTGGTGTGTAGCGGCGTGAAGACGTCGGTGACGTTCGGCAAGAGCCAGACGGCCTCCGTCACCATCCAGGGCTCCGGGCCCTGCGCCGTGAAGACGGACGCGGGAACCGTGGTCCTCAAGGGCGGTGAAGACCTGGAAATCAAGGACGGGCGCATCCAGATGAAGTGAGCCCCCGCCCGCCAGGCAGCCTCAACTTAGAATAAATCTGGACCGTTTTAACATACCTGGGCGCCAAATAAGCCCAGGCCGGATTGAATCTAGCGCGAACTCGCCGCATCCTGCATTGCGTCAGTCTTCCGGGTGGAGGCGCAATGAAGAAGTGGATGGCGATGGCCCTTCTCGTGGGTGTGGGTGTGGCGGGGTTGCTGGTCGAACCGGCGGCGCAGTTGAAGCAAGGGGGGCCCATCAACACCGCGGACACGGCGTGGATCCTCACAGCCACTGCGTTGGTGCTGCTGATGACGCCGGGCCTGTCCTTCTTCTACGGCGGCATGGTGCGACTGAAGAACGTGGTGTCCACGCTGCTGCAGAGCTTCATCGCCATGGCGGTCATCAGCCTGATCTGGGTGGTGGTGGGCTTCAGCCTGTGCTTCGGCGACAGCTTCCACGGGCTCATCGGCGACCCGCGAACCTTCTTCATGTTCAGCGGCGTGGGCGGTGAGACGCACCCGGACCTGGCGCCCACCATCCCCTTGATGCTGTTCGCGCTGTTCCAGCTCAAGTTCGCCATCATCACCCCGGCGCTCATCACCGGCGCGTTCGCGGAGCGCGTGCGCTTCAAGGCATACGTGCTCTTCATGGTGCTCTTCACGCTCGTCATCTACGCGCCGCTGGCGCACTGGACGTGGCACCCGGAGGGCTTCCTCCGTCAGTGGGGCGTGCTCGACTTCGCGGGCGGCACGGTGGTGCACATGTCCGCGGGCTTCGCGGCGCTGGCTGGCGCGCTGGTGCTGGGCCGCCGCAAGGTGCACGTGGAGAACACGACGCACGCGCCCGCCAACATCCCCTTCGTGATGCTGGGCACGGGCATGCTGTGGTTCGGCTGGTTCGGCTTCAACGCGGGCTCGGCGATGTCGGCCTCGTCGCTGGCCACGCTGGCCTTCGCCACCACCAACACGGCGTCCGCGGCGGCGATGCTGGGATGGATTGCCTTCGACTGGCTGCGCGGCCGCAAGCCCAGCGCCATGGGCGCGTGCATCGGCGCGGTGGTGGGCCTGGTGGCGGTGACGCCCGCGGCCGGCTTCATCACCGTGGGGCAGAGCATCTTCGTGGGTCTGGTCGCCAGCTTCGTGAGCAACGCGGCGGTGCACTTCAAGAACCGCACCTCCGTTGACGACACGCTGGACGTCTTCCCCTGCCACGGCCTGGGCGGCGTGGTGGGCATGGTGCTGACGGGCGTGCTGGCCAAGGACGTGGGCCTCATCCACGGTGAGACGCGCACCTTCATGATGCACCTGCTGGCGCTGGTGCTGGTGTCGGTGTTCTCCTTCGCCGGCGCGTTCCTGCTCTACAAGTTGGTGGACCGCATCGTCCCGCTGCGCGTCACCCGCGAGCATGAGGAAGAAGGCCTGGACCTGAGCCAGCACGGCGAGACGGTGGGCGAGTCCATCATCGCGCCCGCGCCGCAGCCCACATTCACCGCGACGACGGCGGTCGCCCCCGAGCCGGCGCCGGACGCCTCCCGCCTGCCTCAGCCCGCCTGAACGACACCGAAGTCCTGTGCCGCGTGCCGCCGCTCGGAATCCCGGGCGGCGGCCTCGTGCGAAGCCTGAGCAGCCTCAGCTGCTCTTCTTCCTCGCCGCGGGCGCGCGCCCCTTGCGTGCCGCCGCCCGGGTGGGCGCGGTTTCCGGCATGGGGCCCGTCGAGGGAGTCCCCGTCTCCGCGGTGGGCTTCTGCCGGCGCTTCAACCGGCGCGGCGGCAGCAGGTCCGGTTCGCCGGGCACCTTCTGCGCCATGAAGATGGCGGCATCCAGCTTGTAGAAGCTCCGCGTCCGGTACCACGTCAGGGCGGACTCGTTGTTCTCCGCCACCTCCAGGACCAGGTGCGTGCAGCCCCGCGTCCGGGCCAGGTGCTGGAGCTGATCCAACATGAAGCTGCCCACGCCCCGCCCCTGGTAGTCCGGGTGCACCGCCAGCTCCTCCACGAAGAGCGGCCGCATGCCCCGCTTCTCGAACCAGCGGGGGTTCACCCAGTTGTCGTCCCCGGTGGCCTCGAAGGCGCACTCCGAGTAACCGACGATGCTACCGTCCACCTCATAGAGGAGCTGTTCGATCCACTCCGAGGTGTAGACCTCCAGGAATCGCCGCTTGGAGCGAGGCCGCTGGTACTCCACCGTCTCCCGGTTCACGTCCCGGAAGACGAGCTTGAGGAACTCCCAGGTCCGGTTCAGGTCCCGCCTGTGGATGCGGCGCACTCGGACTTCGAGTGAGTCCGGGGGTTTGGGAGTCTTGGCCTTCGGCATACGCCCGCCTCCTTAGCAGGCTGCCGGTGGGACGCACAGTCTCGTCGCGTGCCACGACCCGGCTGGGTGTCCTGCGACATCAGGAGGGTTGCCTCATGGGGGGGTGGGAGGATGGAATGGGCGAAGTTTCCCCGGAATGCCCTGCCTGAGAGTCCCAGCCCCATGACCCTACCCGCTGACGGTGACCTCCGAATTGATGAGGTCCTGCGGAATACGTACAGGATTGTCTCCCTACTGGGACGGGGAGGAATGGGCTCGGTGTACCTGGCCCAACACCTGCGGCTTCCCGGCAAGCAGGTGGCGGTCAAGGTGCTGCGTGGCGGTGACCACCTGACGCCCGAAATCTTCGCGCGCTTCCGCCGGGAGGCGGAGATTGCCTCGCGGCTGGGCCACCCCAACATCGTCGAGGTGCTCGACTACGACACCCTGGAGAACGGCAACCCCTTCCTGGTGCTGGAGTACCTGCGCGGTGAGAGCCTCCAGGAGCGCCTGGCGCGCGGGCGCCTACCCATGGAGGACGTGGTCTCCTTCACCCGGCAGATGGGCTCGGCCCTCCAGGCGGCGCACGGCGCGGGCGTCATCCACCGCGACCTGAAGCCAGCCAACGTGTTCCTGGTGCCCACCGACTCCGGTGGCGTGGTGGGCGAGCGCGTGAAGCTGCTCGACTTCGGCATCTCCAAGGTCCTCAGCTCCACGACGGTGCAGACGCAGGAGGCGACCATCATCGGGACGCCTCAGTACATGTCACCGGAGCAGGCCCAGGGGAAGAACCGGGACATCGACGCGCGCACGGACGTCTTCGCGCTGGGGTGCATCGTCTACGAGATGATGGCCGGCAAGCCCGTGTTCGGCTCAGGCAGCCTCGCCCAGATGATCTTCCGCGTCGTCTATGAGCCTCCCGAGCCCCTGGCCCCGCTCTGTCCCGAGGCCACGCCGGAGGCCATCTCCGCGGTGATGCGCGCGCTCGCCAAGGGCGTGGACGAGCGCTACCCGGACGTCTCCTCCTTCATCGAGGACCTGACGGGCACGCCGCTGCACTCGCTGTCCACCACGGCGGGCAACCAGCCCGCCCCGCGTCCCCAGGCCCCGGCGTCTGGAATCGCGCTGCCCTCCACGGGCCCGGCCTCACTCTCCGCCACCGCCCCGCCCGGAAGCCTGAAGGTGGCACCGGACACGGGCCGCGAGGGCTTGGATTCCACGATGGCGCCCGGCACCGGCTCGCAGGGCTTCAGTGCATCCGCCACGGGGCAGATGGGCGTGGTGCAGGCGCAGGGCTTCAGTCCATCCGCCACGGGGCAGATGGGCGTGGCGCAGTTGTCCGCCGCATCGCTCATCGACCCGCCTGGCCTGGAGCCCACGCTCATCTCGAAGCAGGTTCCGGCCATTCCCGTGCCGGAACGCCCCGCTCAGCACCATACGGCCGTGAGTGTTCCCGTGCCCATCCCGGGCGCCGCCGAGGCCCATGCCGCCGCGGCGCAGTTGTCCGCCCCGTCCATGCCCGTCTCACCGCCCCCCGCGGCAAAGGGGCGCGGTGCATTCATCGGCGCCACCGCGGCGGTCCTGCTGGCCTCCAGCGTGGGACTCGTCTGGTGGATGAAGGGTGGCACCTCCGGCACGGGCTCGCCCACGACGCCCGTGGCGGACGCCCGCGCGCCCCAGGACGCGCGGCAAGCCAACGGTGCTCAGCAGGCCAACGGCACGCAGCAGCCCAACGATGCGCAGCAGCCCAACGATGCGCAGCAGCCCAACGATGCGCAGCAGCCCAACGATGCGCAGCAGCCCAACGGCCAGCAGGCAGACGGCACGCAGCAGGCAGACGGCACGCAGCAGGCAGACGGCACTGAACAGGCAAACGGCACGCAGACTCCGCCGGACACAGAGAACGCGCAGCAGGTGGTGGTGGCCACTGTCACCCCGCCCGACAAGCCGACCTCTCGCCCGGTGACGCGTCCCGAGCCCAAGGAAGAACTTCCCGAGCAGGTCCGCAAGCTGCTGAAGGAAGGAGAAAGCGCGTTGGCCTCGGGTGACGCCAGCCGCGCCATCGCGCTGGCACGCAGCAGCCAGCGCACGAAGCGCTCCATGGCGGCGTATTCGCTGCTCACCCGCGCCTACTGCCAGCAGAAGGACCTGGGCGGTGCGGTCAGCGAGTGGCCCAAGGTCGCGTCAGCGGAGCGTGCCAAGGTCAAGAAGTTCTGCCAGAAGCACGACATCGAGCTCTGAAACAGCGGGCCATCCGGGTTGGGGGGCCCTCATGCAACACGAGGTGATTCGCTTGAGAAACATGGTCGCAGTGATTGTCACGGCAGTCGCGCTGGGGGCGTCGCAGGCCCTGGCCGCCGCGCCGGTGGAAGCTGGCAAGGTGTACTCCGGTACAGAGGGCGAAGAGGTGGCCGTGGTGCCGCTCACGCCCCGTTCCGACAAGAAGTTCATCCTGCGCGTGAAGGGCACGGGCTCGGAGTTCGACGGCCTGGTGTTCCCCTACGAGCAGAACGACTGGAGCACCCGCAGCACTGAGCAGTTCAACTACAGCACCCAGTGGCACGGCCGGAAGTACACGGCCCTGCACGTACGCGACACGAAGTACGAGCTCTACGTGCCCGGCCGCCAGCGCCCCATCCGCCTGGCCTATGACGAGAAGAAGACCGCCGCGCTGAAGCCGGAGGAGGTCTACGCGCAGCACCAGAAGCAGATGAAGGACGGCACCCTGGCGAAGCTGATGGCCTTCGACCGCAAGGGAGAGGAGTCCGGCCACAACAAGGAACTCGCCGCCACCCTCCAGGAGATGAACAACGCGTGTGGCACGTCCGTGGCCGCCCGCATCGACTGGAGCAGCATCAACGAGGACCAGCTCAAGGAGCTGAGCATCTCCAGCTTCTGTGGCACCCCGCTGACCAGCCTCAAGGAGCTGTGTACCGCGTCCGCCATCGCGAAGCAGACCATCCAGGAGAAGGTGAAGCAGGTCAGCTGCCGCTTCGGCTCCGCGCTGGAGCCCAAGATTGAGGCGGACCGCGTCATCTGGACGACCTCCCGCGATGCCCCCAATCAGGACAAGTTCGCCACCAAGTACTTCAAGCAGAACCTGTAGTCGGAGCCTTCACGATGCGATTCCAGCGTTTCGCCCTCGCGGCGATGTCTTTCGCGTGTACCGCCGCCATGGCGGCCGAGCCCATCCAGCCCCCCTGGGGCAAGGAGTCCAACCTCGGCGAGAAGATGATGTTGGAGGCCACGTCGGTGTGCACCGACGGCAAGGGCCACTTCGTGGCACTCACGCCCGATGACGAGGACACCAACGCCGTCCTCTACTACGGCGATGAGAAGCAGCTCGTCCAGGTGCCCCGCCCCGGCCCCTACACGTCGGCCACCTCCTTCCTGGACCCGCGCTTCTTCAACAAGGGCGCGAACCCCAACTTCCGCGGCATCGACTGGCGGGTGATGTCGAGCGTGGAGATTGACCGCAAGGAGCGCACCTGCTCCCTGACCTGCGGTGAGAAGAAGATTCCCCTCACCATGCTGGACGGTGAGCCGGCCGCGGAGCTGCTGCGCAAGGCCACCTTCCAGCCCAACCCGCAGAAGTTCGTGCCCTACGCGCTGCTGCGTGACACCAAGGGCGCCTACTACTTCGTGGACCGTGGCTTCCACGAGGCGGAGAAGAAGAACTACCGCGTCTTCATCGGGCCGCGCGGCAACCTGAAGGCCCAGAAGATGACCAACGTCATCTCCGACTCCGAAGGCGAAATCTTCTCCACCAAGCGCGGTGACCTCCGCCTGCTGCTCGACAAGGCGAAGCCCGCCATGTGGATTGAAAACACCAAGCGCCGCCTGGAGCTGCGCCAGGTGCCCGTGGAGGAGAACCTGCCGCTCATCTACAACGAGCTCGGTGTGTACGAAGGTGCCCGCCTGGGCACACCCTGCGACGACCAGTAGCCGTCCGTCAGCACGAGGGCCGGGAGCCGGCGTCCCACGGACGTCTTCCCGGCCCTTCGTGTCTTTGGCGTCAGCGGCTCCCGCGGCGCGCCGTCGCTCGAGCCCGCCACTGCGACGCAGCGGGCCAGAGACCGGCCAGACAACGCACCGCGTCTAGCGCATCACACGCGCACGACACGGAGGACGCTCGCCTGGAGTGCGACCCGCCCGCGCTCGTTGGACTTCCAATGACGTTCATCCGTCCACGCGGTGACATGCGCTTCGGCGGAGGGACACTGGGACGGAACTGGAAACGTGGCATGTTGCGCTCGCCATGGCCGTCAGCGTCTTCGACCTCTTCAAGATTGGAATTGGACCCTCCAGCTCGCACACCGTCGGGCCCATGCGAGCGGCGCGCATGTTCGCCCGGAAGCTGGCGGACACGGGCGTGCTGGAGCGGCTCACCCGGCTCAAGGTGGAGCTGTTCGGCTCACTGGGCGCGACGGGCAAGGGCCACGGCAGCGACAAGGCCGTGGTACTGGGCCTGATGGGCGAGACACCGGAGGCCGTGGACGTGGAGGCCGTGCCCGCCATCATTTCCCGCTGGCGCGCGGAAGGCCGCGTGGCGTTGCTCGGTCAGCGCGAGGTGACGTTCCGAGACGGCGAGCACCTGGTCATGCACCGCCGCCGCTCGCTGCCCTTCCATCCCAACGGCATGCGCTTCACCGCCTCCGGCGCGGACGGCGCGGAGCTGGCGTCGGCCGCCTACTACTCCGTGGGTGGCGGCTTTATCGTCGACGAGTCCGCCGCCGCGGCGGGCAAGGACCCGCTGAGCAAGGACACCACGCCGCTGCCCTTCCCCTTCCAGTCCGCCGCGGAGCTGCTGGCCCACTGCGAGCGCGAGCGCATGAGCTTCAGCTCGCTCATGCTCGCCAACGAGAAGACCTGGCGCGACGAGGCGGAGATTCGCGCCGGGCTGCTGCGCGTCTGGGACGTGATGCAGGCCTGCGTGCGCCGCGGCTGCACCAGCGGCGGCATCCTCCCCGGCGGCCTCAAGGTGGAGCGCCGCGCCGCGGGCATGTACCAGAAGCTCATCAGCCGTCCCGAGGCCGGCCTCACCAACCCGCTCACCGTGCTGGACTGGGTGAACCTCTACGCCCTGGCCGTCAACGAGGAGAACGCGGCGGGAGGCCGCGTCGTCACCGCGCCCACCAACGGCGCCGCGGGCATCATCCCCGCCGTCCTGCACTACTACTGGCGCTTCGTGCCCGGCGCGAACGAAGACGGCGTGGTGCGCTTCCTGCTCACCGCCGGCGCCATTGGCGTGCTCTACAAGGAGAACGCCTCCATCAGCGGCGCGGAGGTGGGCTGCCAGGGTGAAGTCGGCAGCGCCTGCTCCATGGCCGCGGGGGCGCTCACGGAGGTCATGGGGGGCACGCCGCTCCAGGTGGAGAACGCGGCGGAGATCGCCATGGAGCACAACCTGGGCCTCACCTGCGACCCCATTGGCGGACTGGTGCAGGTGCCGTGCATCGAGCGCAACGCCATGGCCTCCGTGAAGGCCATCAACGCCACGCGCATGGCCCTCCACGGCGACGGGCGCCACTTCGTCAGCCTGGACAAGGTCATCCGGACGATGCGCGACACCGGCCGCGACATGAAGGACAAGTACAAGGAGACGGCGCGAGGGGGGCTGGCCGCCAACGTGCTGGAGGTGGCCAACCTGAGCGTGGGCCTTCCGGAATGCTGAGCCGCAACCAATCTCCGTCGTAGTCGTTGTGCTGTGCGTGGGTTGCGTGGGGCGCCGGACACGCTTTAAGACGCGCGCCAGGAGCGCGGCCATCCCAGGCCGCCTCCTGAGGACCCGCTCCCCATGCTCAAGAAGATTCTCGTCGGCCTCGCCGCCGCCATCCTGCTGCTCGTCGGCTTCGTCGTCACCCGCCCCGACACGTTCACCTATCAGCGCACCGCGGTGCTCCCCGTGTCCGCGGACATCGCCTTCGCGCTGGTGAATGACTTCCGCCGCTGGACGGATTGGTCCCCCTGGGACGGTCTGGACCCGCAGCAGCAGCGCACCTACTCCGGCCCGGAGTCAGGCACGGGCGCGGGCTACGCGTGGGTGGGTAACGACCAGGTCGGTGAGGGCCGGATGACCATCACCGACAGCAAGGCCAACGAGCAGGTCACCATCAAGCTGGAGTTCATCAAGCCCTTCGCCGCCACCAACACCTCCACCTTCGCCTTCAGCGCCGCCGAGGGCGGCACCCAGGTCGTCTGGGCCATGTCCGGCGAGAACAACTTCATGAGCAAGGCGATGAGCCTGCTCATGGACATGGAGGCCATGATTGGGAAGGACTTCGAGAAGGGCCTAGCGACCATGAAGGACGTCGCCGTGGCCGACGCGAAGAAGCGCGCGGAGGCCGAGGCCGCGCGCGTCGCGGAGGAGAAGGCTCGCGCGGAGGCCGAGGCCGCCGCGGCTGCTGCTCCGGCCGGGGAAGGTGCTCCCGCCGTGGCCGCGCCCGCCGTGCCGTGATGCACGCCTGACGCCACGAGGTCCGAGCGCGCGGTGGTGGACACTGCCACGCGCGCGAGTGCCGACTCGCCGACGTCCCCCCAAGCCTCATGGCCTCAGGGTGGACGCGGCCAGCGTAGACGGCGCCTTCACCTCTCTCGTTGGCGACAGGCTCCCATGAAATTGCGCAAGCCCTCGGCGAAGACCCGGCCCACCACGCTCAAGAGCGAAAGCCTCGAACCCCACCGGATGCATGCGGTGGGGAAGGTCCTCACCACGGACCAGGGCATTCCCATCTCGGACACGGACAACTCGCTGAAGGCCGGCATCCGCGGCCCCACGCTCCTGGAGGACTTCCACTTCCGGGAGAAGATGATGCGCTTCGACCACGAGCGCATCCCGGAGCGCGCCGTCCACGCGCGTGGCGCGGGCGCCCACGGTTACTTCCAGGTCTACAAGTCGCTGGAGAAGTACACCCAGGCCCGCTTCCTCACCGACCCGTCCCTGCGCACGCCGGTGTTCGTGCGCTTCTCCACCGTGGGCGGCTCACGTGGCTCGGCGGACACCGTGCGTGACGTGCGCGGCTTCGCCACCAAGTTCTATACGGAGGAAGGCAACTTCGACCTGGTGGGCAACAACATGCCCGTCTTCTTCATCCAGGACGGCATCAAGTTCCCGGACTTCGTCCACGCGGTCAAACCCGAGCCGCACAACGAAATCCCCCAGGCGTCCTCGGCGCATGACTCGCTCTGGGACTTCGTCTCGCTCGTCCCCGAGACGACGCACATGATCATGTGGCTGATGTCGGACCGCGCCATTCCGCGCAGCTTCCGGATGATGGAGGGCTTCGGCGTCCACACCTTCCGGCTGGTCAACGCGGCCGGCAAGGCGAACCTGGTCAAGTTCCACTGGAAGCCGCTGCTGGGCAACCACGCGCTCGTGTGGGACGAGGCCCAGAAGCTGTCTGGCAAGGACCCGGACTTCCACCGCCGCGACCTCTGGGAGTCCATCGAGCGCGGTGACTTCCCCGAGTACGAGCTGGGGCTGCAAATCATCCCCGAAGGCGACGAGCTCAAGTACGGCTTCGACCTGCTGGACGCCACCAAGCTGCTCCCCGAGGAGCTGGTGCCGGTGCAGCGCGTGGGCAAGCTGACGCTCAACCGCAACCCGGACAACTTCTTCGCGGAGACGGAGCAGGTGGCCTTCTGCGTGGCCAACATCGTCCCCGGCATCGACTTCACCAATGACCCGCTGATGCAGGCGCGGCTCTTCTCGTACCTGGACACGCAGCTCACGCGGCTGGGCGGGCCCAACTTCGCGGAGCTGCCCATCAACAAGCCGGTGTGCCCCGTCACCAACCACCAGCAGGACGGCTTCGGGCGACAGACCATCCCCACGTCGCGCGCCAACTACCACCCCAACTCCCTGGGCGGCGGCTGCCCGGTGCTGGCGAACCCCGCGAGCGCTTTCCGCCACACCCAGGAGCGCGTGGAGGGCCACACGATTCGCGCGCGCAGCGGCAGCTTCAGCGACCACTTCAGCCAGGCCACCCTCTTCTACAAGAGCCTGTCGAAGCCGGAGCAGGAGCACCTCGTGGCCGCGCTCGAGTTCGAGGTCGGCAAGGTGGAGCGCGCGGAGATTCGCGAGCGCGTGGTGAACCAGATTCTGGTGAACGTGGACCCGGAGCTGGCCGTGCGCGTGGCGCGCGCCGTGGGCGTCACGCCGCCGAAGGCGACCAGGCCCCCCAAGCCGTCCAAGGCCGCGGCCAAGAAGGCGGCGCCCTCGGTGGAAGTGTCCCCGGCGCTGAGCATGGAGAACTCGCCGCATGACTCCATCCGGACGCGGAAGATCGCGGCCCTGGTATCGGACGGGTTCGCCGGCAAGGAGCTGGACGGCGTGCGCAAGGTGCTGGAGGAGCGCGGCGCGACGCTGGAGCTGGTGGGCCCCACGCTGAGCCCGGTGACGAGCCAGGAAGGCCGGGAGGAGCGGCCCCTGCGGACCTTCTCCACGGCGTCCTCCGTCATGTACGACGCCGTCTACGTGCCCGGTGGAGAGAAGAGCGTCGCGGCCCTGCGGCGCGCGCCGCTGGCGGTGGACTTCGTGCGCGAGGCCTACGTGCACTGCAAGGCGCTGGCGCTCTCCGCGGACGCCAACACCTTGCTGGACGCCGCGGGCGTGCGCGACCTGGAGGCGCCGCCGAGCAAGGGCCTGGACGCCACGCGCGGCGTCGTCCGCAGCGCGAAGGTGGAGACGAAGGGCCTCGGCCAGCTCTTCGCCGAGTCCATCGCCCGCCGCCACTGGGAGCGTGAGGCCCCGCCCCCGGCGTAGCTCAGCCGCCTGAGCCCATCCGCCCCGCGAGCAGGCCCAGCACGAAGGCCAGCACGGCCAGCAGTCCCGCCCAGACGGGCGGGACGCCCTTCGCGGAGGCGGAAGGGCTCGCGACGCGCACCGCGCCCGCTTCCTCGGGGACGATGACGCGGACCTTGATGACGGCCTGGGTGAGCACGGCCTCGACGTCGGTGAGGAAGCGCTCGTACTCCTCGGCCTGCATCTCCAGCGGCTCGCCGTGGTGAAGCTCGTACCGCTTCGCAACCGCCTCGAAGTTGCGGAGCTGGGCCTCGCGCTTGGACACATCCACCCAGCCACACGTCAGCGAGGTCCCCGCGCCCTTGCGAGGCACCAGGGAGATGGCTTGCCGCGCCAGCTTCCCGCCTGCGGTGCTGGGCCCTTCCGGCTCGTCGATGCGCAGCACTCGGTGAGGACCGCGGCCATACATCTTCGTCGACAGCGCGTCGCGGAGCTGCTCGGCCAGCAGCGCCGAGTGGTTCGCGAACATCGTCCGCAGCGCGGGAGCCTCTTCCGCGGCCACCACCTTCGCGCCCAGGGGCTCCAACGGACTCAGCCGCACCACGCCCACGCTGGCGGGGGACGCACTGGCCTTGGGCGGGCTGGCGCGCTTCTCCGGGCCTCCGCGCGGCCTGGGAGGTTTCGGAGGCATGACAGGCGCTGGAGGCTCGGTCCGCGCGCTTCTGGCGGCGCTGCGTGAGCGCCCCGCCCAGGCGGGCCTCGCGTCCGGGACGGGCCCCATCCGCGTCTCCAGCGCGGGAGGCTCCAAGGGGGGCAGGTCCTCATCGTGGGAGAAGGACTCCACGGGGCCCATGCGCGTTTCCTCGAAGCGGGGCTCCACGGGCCCCATGCGCGTCTCCTCGGGGCGCGTGAAGAGCGGAATGTCCCGCGTCGCGTCCTCGTCCTCTTCCGGGGCGATGCGTGGCTCCTCGGAACGCCCCGGGCGACCGGGCCGCCTCTTCCCGTCAGACATGTCCGTCCCTCTCCCGGGCGAGCATACTTCAAGGCCGGGCCGGCGCCCCTTCACGGACGCCTCCCGGCCTTCACCGCCCTGGACGCCGCGGACTCAGGCCCCCGGCGCCGGGGCTGGCGTCTCGCCGCTCGGCAGGACGGCCTGCATCACCAGGCTCAGCGCCACCACCAGCGCACAGCCGATGACGTTGAACCAGAGGTAGCCCACGTCGGAGAGGAAGAAGAGGG
Source organism: Myxococcus virescens (assembly GCF_900101905.1). Taxonomy (NCBI): domain Bacteria; kingdom Pseudomonadati; phylum Myxococcota; class Myxococcia; order Myxococcales; family Myxococcaceae; genus Myxococcus; species Myxococcus virescens. Next base: position 115,545 of record NZ_FNAJ01000014.1, read on the forward strand.
CAATCACCGCCGCCTGGGAGATGACGGCCGCCGCGAACACGGCATGGCCGCGCACGCGCTTCACGAAGAAGGCCACCAGGAAGATGCCCAGCACCGTGCCGTAGAAGATGGAGCCCAGGATGTTCACCGCCTGGATGAGGTTGTCCAAGAGCGACGCGAACGTCGCGAAGCCCACCGCGACGACGCCCCAGAACACGGTGAACAGCTTCGACGCCACCAGCACGTGCCGGTCGGAAGCGTTGCGCTGGAAGACCCGCCGGTAGAAGTCCACCGTCGTCGTCGTGCCCAGGGCCGTCAGCTCGCTGGCGATGGAGCTCATGGCCGCGGACAGGATGACGGCGATGAGCAGGCCGAACAGGCCGCTGGGCAGCCAGCGCTTCACGAAGGAGATGAAGATGTAGTCGGAGTCCTTCGTCTCCGCGCCCGGCAGCGCGCGGGCCACCAGGTCCTTGGCCTCCTTTCGGACGGCGCTCGCCTCCTGCGCGCGGCCCTGCAGCAGCGCCCGCGACGCATCCCCGGCCGCCACGTCGCCTGAATCGACGGCCGACAGGTAGCGCTCCACTTCCGCGCGCTTGCCGGACTGGACCTGCTCCCACTTCGACTCCAGCGCGGCGTACTCAGCCGCCTGCTCTGTGCCCTGCACACGGGTGCGCAGCGCCTCGTTGAAGAGCAGCGGCGGCGTGTTGAACTGGTAGAAGGCGAAGACGAGAATCCCGACGAAGAGGATGAGGAACTGCATCGGGATTTTCAGCACGCCATTGAAGAGCAGCCCCAGCCGGCTCTCGGAGATGGAGCGGCCGGAGAGATAGCGGCCCACTTGCGACTGGTCCGTGCCGAAGTACGACAGGGACAGGAACAGTCCTCCGGTGATGCCGGACCAGAAGTTGTAGCGGTCCTGCATGTCGAAGTCGAAGCTGACCACGTTCATCCGGCCGAAGGCACCCGCGACGTCCACCGCCTTGCCGAACGACACGTGCTCCGGCAGCCGCCAGATGATGACGATGGCGGCCACCACCATGCCGCCCATCATCACCACCATCTGCTGCTTCTGCGTCTGGCTCACCGCCTTGGCCCCACCCGTCACCGTGTAGAGGATGACCACCGCGCCCATGACGATGACGGTGGGCTCCAGCGGCCAGCCGAGGATGGCGGAGAGGATGATGGCGGGCGCGTAGATGGTGATGCCGGCCGCGAGTCCCCGCTGGATGAGGAAGAGGAACGCGCCCAACAGCCGCGTCTTCAGGTCGAAGCGTGACTCCAGGTACTCATAGGCCGTGATGACATTCAGCCGGTAGTAGATGGGCACGAAGACGGCGCTGATGATGATCATCGCGATCGGCAGTCCGAAGTAGAACTGCACGAAGCGCATCCCGTCCTCGTAGGCCTGTCCGGGGACGGAGAGGAACGTGATGGCGCTGGCCTGCGTGGCCATCACCGCCAGGCCGATGGTGGGCCACTTCAACTCACGGCCGCCGCGCAGGTACTCGTCGCTGGTGGCCGTCCCTCGGGACTTCCAGAGGCCCCACGCCACGATGAACGCGATGGTGCCACCGAGCACCAACCAGTCGAGCCCCGTCACGAATACACCTCCGTGAGCACCCAACCCAGGGCGAGGAACAGGACGAAGGTGCCCAGCACCAGGATGTAGATGTTGCGCCACGAGCCCAGCAGCGGCGGCGCGTCATCGAGCTCGGGCCGGGGCGCGGGGACCTCGGCGGAAGGCTCACTCGGATTCAGATGGGGGGCAGTGCTCATTGAGAAAGGATGTTGGCCAACAGGCGGTAGGCGCCGGGAACGCCGGCGGGAAGCTGACGGAAGAAAGCGAGGCCCGTGTAGACGAACGTGCCCTTGCCATGGCGGGCGACCAGCAGCGCGCCCTGGAGCGGCGCCTCGCCGGCATCGTGCATGGCGAACACGGGCTGGTAGCGAGCGTCCCACGACGACGCGAAGTAGAGGCCGCGCTCCTGCACCCAGCCCTCGAAGTCCGCGGCCGTCAGCGCATTGGGCGCGCGCAGCAGCGGCTCATCGGCGCGGAGCGGCGTCATCACCGCCGTCTCATCCGTCACCCGGTCGCGGCCAATCTCCAGCGGATAGGGCCCGACGAAGGACGTGAGCGGCCCCACGCGGCTGTTGGTGTTGTACTGCACCACCAGCCGCCCGCCGCCTTCCACGTACTGGAGCAGCCGCTCCCGGTGGACGGTCAGGTGCGTGTTGGCGTTGAAGGCGCGCACGCCCACGAGGATGGCGTCGAAGCGCTCCAGCTTCTCCTGGGCCAGCCGCTCCTCGGGGAGCAGCGTTACCTCGTAACCCACCGCGCGCAGGCTCTCCGCGACGCGGTCGCCCGGACCGGGGATGTAGCCGATGCGCTTGCCCTTCGTGGCCAGGGAGAGCGGCACCACCGTGGCCGTGGAGGGCTGGCGCACCGTCAGCGGCGGGATGTGGGGATAGGACACGGAGCGGGCACGCCAGGACCAGGCGCGGTCCCCCACGTCGACATCCACGAAGAGGTCACCCTTCCGCGCCGAGCCCTGGGGCGGCGTCACCTGGAAGGTGACGGTGCGCTCGTCTCCGCGCGCCGCGAGCTTGAACTCCACCGAGGCGGGCTCCACGCGCCACCCGGGCGGCGCCACCATCCGCACCGTACCCGGCACCTGGTCCATCCCCGCGGCCAGCACCACCGGCACGGCACGGGACGCCCCGTTGGGGAACATGAGCACGTCCTGCGCCAGCGTGGCGGTGACGGGCGGGACGACCTCGAAGTCACGGTAGAGCTCGCCGCGCACCGGGTCCGTCCAGACGTAGACCACCGGACGCACCGCGCGGAAGCGCCGGCCCGCGACCTTGTATTCGAACGCCACCGACAGCGCGGGAACGCCCTCTGGCTGGCCGGTGAGCGCGCGGTCCTCGCCCTCGAGCGTGTAGAGCCCTCCCGTGACAGGCTCGCGGAGCCAGTAGGGCGTGGAGATGGGCGCCGTCGTCGGCAGCGTCACCGTGCGCGACAGCTTCAAGGGCACGTTCGCCCCCAGCGCCTTCCCCACGGCCTCGGGCTTCTCGCCCGGCAGCGTCAACCCCACCCACTCGACGGCGGCGGGCGAGCGGTTCAGCGCCACCACGTCCAACGCCACCGGCAGCCCCGGGATGCCCGTGGGCGCGGCGGCACGCACCTCCAGGAACAGACCCGCGCAGGCGGCGATGAGCGCCTCCGTCTCCCGCAGCTTGGGCGCCTTCCACGGATGGGTGTCCGGCAGCGCGGTCAGCGCCTCGTGGACGCGGACGAGCGAGGGAAGGGAGCGGTGGGGGGCGCGCGCATCGAACGCCTTCGCCGCGGCGGCCACCGCGCGGGACACGGCCTCGGAGCCCTTCCAACGCCTCCAGGAGAAGTCGAGCCCCTCGAACACGTCGCGCTTCGGCAGCGTCCCCGCCAGCGGGGTGAAGTACTCCGTGCTGGGGCCTCGGTCCACGGCCTGACCGAAGCCCTGGCTCTTGTGCTGGCTGCGGCTCTCCGCGGCCACCTCGCCCCACGAACGCCCGAGCAGCGCGTCGTAGCCGCCCACCTCCAGCTTCACGTAGCGGGACAGGTCCTCATCGGGCTTGAACCACCACTGGGAGGCGTTCTGCAGCAGGCGGTCCGCCTTCCATGGCTTCACCTCGGAGAGCTGCTCGGGGAAGCGCTTCGGGTCGGCGGCGGCGATGAAGGCCTCCGCCGCGAGCAGCGCGGAGGCCGTGTGGTGCCCGTGGTTCGGCGGCTCCGTGGTGAAGCGGGTGATGATGACGTCTGGCTGGAAGCGGCGGATGGCGAGCACCACGTCCGCCAGCACCTCTTCATGTCCCCAGATGCGCAGCGCCTCTTCCGCGCTCTTCGAGTAGCCGAAGTCTCGCGCCCGCGTGAAGAACTGCTCCGCGCCGTCCACGCGCCGAGCGGCGAGCAGCTCGTGCGTGCGGATGAGCCCCAGCAGGGCGTCCTGCTCGGTGCCGATGAGGTTCTGCCCACCATCGCCGCGCGTCACGGACAGGTAACCCGCGCGCAGGCCGCGCTCTCCCACCAGCCACGCGAGCAAGCGCGTGTTCTCGTCGTCCGGGTGGGCCGCGACATAGAGGACACTGCCCGTCACACCGAGCCGCTTCAGGCCCGCCGCGATTTCACCCGCATGGAGCTGCCGAGGAGGCTGCGCCACCGCCTTCGACCCGATTCCAAGGCTCATGGCCAGCGTCATTCCGAGGAGCAGGTTCCGCATTCGGGCGGACCCTATAACAAGCCTCTCCCCTGCGCGCGGCTCGCGTTCGCTCCGGGATGACACACGCCGTCACGGCCGCACATGACGTGCAAGCGTGCACTTCCGGTGGCGCGCCCGCCGCGACCTGTTATCACGGCATGCCGTGACGTCCCCGTTCTCGACCGCGTGGCTTCGCGGAGATGCGTCCGCGCTCTCCTTCCTTCCCGACGACTATCGACACCGTGAAGCGCGCGCCCGGGCCGTGGCCGCCGCCGCGTCGCGCGCGGTGTCGCCCGCGCTGCTGGACGTCCTCGGTGCGCAGAACGCGCGCCTCGCGCCCAGTCCCGCGCGGGAGCGCAACCTCGCGCTGCTCGCGAAGCCTGGCACCGTGGCGGTGGTGACGGGGCAGCAGATGGGCCTCTTCCTGGGGCCGCTGTACACGCTCTACAAAGCCGCGTCCGCCATCGTCACGGCGCGCGCGCTTCAGGAAGAAACCGGCCGGCCCTGTGTTCCCGTCTTCTGGCTCCAGACGGAGGACCACGACCTCCCGGAGATTGACCACTGTGTCATCCCACGTCCGGGCGGAGGGCCCTGTCGCCTGGCGCTCGAGCTTCCGGATGCAGCAACGTCTCGAGCGCCCATCGCCCACCGCCACCTTGGACCCAGCGTCCTCCCCGCCCTGGCCACCCTCCGCGCCGAGCTGGAAGCAGAGCCCCATGCGGAGGAATTCCTCTCCCTGCTGGAGCGGGCCTACCGCCCTGAAGCCACGCTCGCGGGAGCCTTCACCGACGTCCTGTCCTCCCTCTTCGCCGACGAGGGGCTCGTCTTCCTCGACCCGAGAGACGCACGACTGGCGCCACTCGCCGCGCCCGTGCACCGCTTCGCCCTCCAGGAAGCGGGGGCACTCTCCTCGGTGCTCGCGGCCCGAGCGGAGGCGCTCACCCGCGCGGGCTACACGGTGCAGGTCCATGTCCGTCCGGGCTCGCCGCTCAGCTTCTTCTCACCCGATGCGCTCGATGGCCCGCGCTACCGGCTGGACCCGGCGGAAGCGGGCGCCTGGAGTCTGGTGGGTCACCCGGAAAGCAGCGCCATCACCCAGGACGCGCTGCATGCCGCCCTGGAGCGAGAGCCGCTGCGCTTCACCACGTCCGCGCTGCTGCGCCCCCTCCTCCAGGACACGTGGCTCCCCACGGCCGCGTATGTCGGCGGCCCGGGCGAGCTGGCCTACTTCGCGCAACTGGCGCCGCTCTACGCCCACGCGGGCCGTCCGATGCCGCTCGCCATTCCCCGGGCCCGCTTCCGCGTGCTCGATGACCGCACGCGGCGGTGGCTGGGCAAGGTGGGGCTCCAGCCGGATGAGGTGAACGTGCCGCGCGAAGCGCTGCTCACGCGGCTGGCCACGCGTGATGCCCCGGAGTCGCTGGAGACGCCCGAGGCCCTGGAGGCCCGCCTCTTCGGCGCATTCTCCTCCGAGCTGGAGCGCGTCGCCGGGCAGGTGTCCGCGGTGGACGCGAACCTCCAGGACGCGCTGCGCCGCACCCAGGGCACGGTGCGTGTCGCGGTGTCCCGGCTGACGGGCCGCTACCGCCGCGCGCTCGCCCGGCGTGATGCCACCGCGGCCGAACAGGTGGACCGCCTGCGCACCGTCCTCTTCCCGGAGGACGCGCCCCAGGAGCGGATCCTCGGGCTGCCCTACTTCGCCTGCCGCATCGGGACGCGCGCCTTCACGAAGACGGTGCTGGACGCGTGTGTCCCCTTCTCCGGTGATTCGAAGGACCTGACGCCATGAGCGCGACCGGCACCGCCTACGGCATCGACGTCCTCGCCTTTGGCCCACACCCGGATGACGTGGAGCTGTTCTGCGGCGGGCTACTGGCGAGCATGGCCACCCGTGGCTACCGCACCGGCATCGTCGACCTGACGCGCGGCGAGAAGAGTTCGCGCGGCACGCTCCAGTCCCGCGCGGAGGAGACGGAAGCCGCCACCCGCGCGCTGGGGCTGGCCCACCGGGAGAACCTGGAGCTGCCCGACGGCTGGCTCAATCCGTGGGCGGGCTTCGACACGCCCGAGCCCGAGCGCGCCCGCACCGCCGCCGTGGCCCGCGTGGTGGAAGCGCTGCGCCGCCTGCGCCCGGAGCTGGTCGTCGTACCCTGGGAGCAGGAGCGCCACCCGGACCACGAGGCCGCCAGTGCGCTGGTGACGCGCGCCCTCTTCTTCGCAGGCGTGCGCAAGTTCGACGCGGAGCCCGCCGCGGAGCCCTTCACGCCGCGGCAGGTCCTCTACTACCCGATGCGGCACCTGGCCGAGCCCAGCGTCATCGTCGACGTCTCCGCCGTCTACGAGCGCAAGCTGGCGGCGGTGCACTGCTATGCCAGCCAGGTGATGCCCCGTCCGGACGCCCCGCCCACGCTGGTGGGCTCACCGCTGTCGGTGTCCTCGCTGGAAGCCCGGGATCGCTTTCATGGCGCGCAGATTGGCGTCACCCACGGCGAGCCCTACATCCTCCGCGAGGCGTTGGGGCTGGCCGACCCGCTCGACCATTTTCGCAGGAATAGCTTCGCCAAGCCCCTGTTCTTCCCGTCACGCACATGAACGCCCCGCTCAACGTGGCCATCACCTGCTTTCCAACCTTCGGTGGCAGCGGCATGGTCGCCACGGAGATTGGCCTCGCGATGGCGGACCGGGGCCACCGCGTCCACTTCATCGCTCGGGACCTGCCGGTCCGCCTCCATGGCGCGAACCGGAAGGTCGTCTTCCACGAGGTGACGGAGAGCGACTACCCGGCGCTCCAGCAGTCCGGCACCTATCCCATCGCGCTGGCCTCCAAAATGATCGAGGTCGCCAGCTACGAGCGCCTGGACATCCTCCACGTCCACTACGCGGTGCCCCACGCCACCGCCGCGTGGATGGCGCGCGAGGTGCTGGGCCACAAGGCGCCGCGAGTCGTCACCACGCTGCACGGGACGGACACCACGCTGGTGGGAATCGACCCCAGCTACCTGCCGATTACGCGCTTCTCCATCACGCGAAGCGACGCGGTGACGGTGCCGTCGGCCTACCTGCGCCGCGCGACGTGGCGGGGCTTCGACATTCCCGAGAGCGTCCCCATCGACGTCATCACCAACTTCGTGGACACCGCCCGCTATGCCCCGGTGCGAGACCGCGCCTGCCTGCGCGCGCTCTTCCCCGCCCTGCGTGACCACGAGCCGGTGCTCATCCACGTCTCCAACTTCCGGCCGGTGAAGCGCATCACCGACGTGGTCGCCATCTTCACCGAGGTCCACCGCCACCGTCCCTGCCGCCTGGTGATGGTGGGAGACGGTCCGGAGCGCTCACCCGCGGAGCGGATGCTGCGGGAGATGGGCCTGGAGGGCCGCGTCGCGTTCCTCGGCAAGCAGGACCGCTTCGAGGAGCTGGTCGCCGCCTCCGACGTCTTCCTGCTCCCCAGCGAGCAGGAGAGCTTCGGGCTCGCCGCGCTGGAAGCGCTCAGCTGCGGCGTTCCCGTGGTGGCCAGCGACCTGGGCGGAATCCCGGAGCTCGTCACGCACGGGGAGACGGGCTTCCTGGCGCCGCTGGGTGACGTCCCGGCCATGGCCCGGCACGTGCTCACATTGGTCGAGGACGCGGAGCGTTGGCAGGGCTTCTCACACCGCGCGCGGGCGCAGGTCCTGGAACGCTTCCAGAAGGAACCCGCCATCGACCGCTACGAGGCGCTCTACCGCCGGCTCCTGACGGGGCCCCTCCGTCGCTGAGGAGCCCCGGGAGTGGCTGGCTACTTCTTGTTCTTCCACTCCGCCAGCGCCTTGGAGACCTGGTCACGGTAGAAGAAGTTCTTGTCCTTCTGCCCCAGGTCCCACGCGGTCTGCGCGGCCTTGCGGGCATCGCTGTACTTGCCCATCTGCGACAGGACGCCCGCGCGAACCCAGTGGTTGTACCAGGTGCCGTTGGCGGCCACGGCCGCGTCGGCGTGCTTCAGCGCGGCGGCGTAGTCCTTGGTGGTCTCCGCCACGTAGGAGGCGGCGCTCACGTGCATGCCGGCAATGCCCTTCTGCGCCTCCGCGATGTTGGCCTTCGCGATGGCCGCCGTGTCCACCGTGATGGGGACGGAGACGCGCAGCTTCTCCCACTCCAGGTCCAGCCGCGTGCTGTTGTCCGTGGTGTCGGTGAAGAGGTACGTCAGGCGCTCACGCGACGGAATCTCCGTGGTGGTGGCGCTCACCGACGCCACGTCCTTGGAGGTGTCGTAGGGCGCGCCGCCCCGCCACAGGCCCAGGTCCGTGTTCAGCATCACCTTCCAACCCTTCTGCGAGGGCAGGCTGACGATGGCGTAGGAGCCCGCCGGAACGGCCTTGCCGCCGAAGGTGACGGGGTGGCTGAAGGTAATCTTCGTCGCCGAGTTGGCGCCGCTGCGCCACGCCTTGTCATTGGGGACCAGCTCGCCCCAGACCTTCCGGCCCTTCACCGCCGGGCTGGAATATTCGACGGAAATCTCGGAGACGCCCACCTCCTGCGTCACCTTCGCCGCGGGGCTGGCGGCCGGCAGCTTGAGTTGAGCCAGCGCGGGCATCGCCGACAGGGTCATGAGCGCGGAGGCCATACAGCTGAGAAGCTGGTTCTTCATCGTCCTCACTTCGTCCTTTCCGACCCGGAGGGGTCGCAGAGCCGGCGGAGTGTATAGACGAGGTCTCGCTCCACCTCACGTTCCACCTTGGCCTGCACCGCGTCATGCGGCGAGCGTCCAGGGAGGGGCTCGGGCGCCCTCTACACACGAAAGGAGGTGGACATTCCGTGACATTGCGCGGTTCCCCCGCGCGCCCACACTGGCCATGCTGCGCGCCGAGGAGACCCATGAAGCTCACGCGGCTCGAGGTCCATCACTACCGGAACGTCGTCCCTGGCACCTCGCTGGTGTTCAGCCCGTCGTCCAATCTGGTGCTGGGGGAGAACGGCACCGGCAGGACGACGCTGCTGGAGCTCATCTCCACGGTGCTCGGCTCGGACTTCTCCGGCCTCATCCACGAGCCGTTCGCGCTGGAGTACGACCTGGCGTTTCCGGGCATGAAGCTGCACGTCTTCGTCCGGAACGAGGAGAACGCGCCGGCGCCAGACACGGAAGCACCGCCGAGAAAGGGCTCCGCGCTGATGCCGCTGCGCACGCCCGCGCTGGACTCCTCGCTGCACCCGCGCATCGAAGTGGACGTGCAGTTCCATTCGCCGTCAGCCAGGTTGGTGATGCGTGCGGACGCGGCGGGCATGGACTGCAAGGTGGACGGCGAGGCCGTGTGGTCGCGGAGCATGCACTGGTCGCTGCTGGACCGGTCGGTGTGGACCCTGCTGTTCATGACGGCGCAGTACATCGACGCGGGGATGAAGGAGCGGCTCAAGGAGCTGCTGCGCCGTACGTTCCTGCTGGCGCCGCAGCGCTTCGATGAAGCGCTGGGGATGTTCGAACGCATCGGCGCCATCCGCTATGCCATGGAGGTGCGGGACGGCGAAGTGTTCCCGCTGGGGTTGATGGCGCTGCCCACGTGGATGCCGGGGTGGCTGCGTGAGCAGATGGAGCAGCCATCCGTCAAGGACGTGCTGGAGCTGACGCACGACGCGCGCGAAGACAGCTTCCTGGCGAAGTTCGTGGCGCTGGCGGGCTTTGAGGCGGGCCGCTTCCGCGTGGAGGTGCTGGAGAAGCGGTCGTTCGAGAACGGCGGGCGCGTGGGCTTTGGGGGCTTTGGCTTCGAGTTCACGCGGCGCGATGGCCGGGTGCTGACGCACGAGGCGTTGGGCTTCGGGCAGAAGCGGCTGCTGTCACTGCTCTACTACCTGGACGTGAACGAGGACTTCGCCATCGCGGACGAGCTGGGCAATGGGCTGCATCCGCGCTGGGTGGAAGCGAGCATGCGGGAGCTGGGGGCGCGGCAGGTATTTCTCACCAGCCAGAATCCGCTCCTCTTCGAGCACACGCTGTTTCCGTCCGCCGAGGTACTGAGGGCGTCGCTCCTGCTGTGTGGCAACACGCGAGAGGACGGGCCGGAGCGCATCGCGTGGAAGAACCCCACACACGAGGTCGCGGGCCGGCTCTTCGACGCGCACGGGCTGGGCGCACACCCGCTGGCGGAGCTGCTGCGCCAGCAGGGCCTGTGGTGAGCCCCGACCGTCGGCACCTCCCCACGGGCGCGCGTGTCCCCGGCGGGTGTCCCTGAGGGGGGCTGCTCGCTGGCGCATTTGCGTGATTGCCTCGCGAGCGCGGTCGAATCTCCCAAGAAACAGCGCCTCGGGACTCCTAGGGTGGCGCATGGGAGGCCCGGGTAGCGGGAGCGGCTCGCATGCGGCGCATTCGTGTCATCGACAGTCATACCGGGGGAGAGCCCACGCGCGTGGTGACGGACGGAGGCCCGGAGCTGGGAGCGGGCGACCTGCCGAGCCTGCGTGAGCGCTTCCGCGAGGAGTTCGACGCCTTTCGCAAGGCCATCGTCTGCGAGCCCCGTGGGTCCGACGTCATGGTGGGCGCGCTGCTGTGTCCGCCTGTCAGTACGTCGAGCGTCGCCGGCATCATCTTCTTCAACAACGTCGGCTATCTCGGAATGTGCGGCCACGGGACCATCGGCGTGGTGAAGACGCTGGAGTACCTGGGGCGCATCGGCCCTGGCGTCCACTCGCTGGAGACTCCCGTTGGCGTGGTGAAGGCCACGCTGCATCCAGATGGGCGCGTCAGCATCGCCAATGTGCCGAGCTACCGGTGGGCGCAGGACGTGGCGGTGTCCGTGCCGGGACATGGCGAAGTGCGCGGCGACATCGCCTGGGGTGGCAACTGGTTCTTCCTCTCCCGCGCCACGCACCTGCCGCTGGAGCTGTCGCGGACTCCCGCGCTCCTGGCGTACACCTCCGCCATCAAGCAGGCGCTCTCGGACCAGGGCATCACCGGGGAGGGCGGCGCGGAGATCGACCACGTCGAGCTGTACGCCCCCTCTCCGACGCCAGGGGTGGATGCTCGCAACTTCGTGCTCTGCCCAGGGCTGGCCTATGACCGCTCGCCATGTGGCACCGGGACGAGCGCGAAGGTCGCGTGTCTGGCCGCCGAGGGTGTGCTCGCGGAAGGCGCGACGTGGGTGCAGGAGAGCATCCTCGGCAGTCGCTTCGAGGCGCGCTACGTCCGTGACGGTGCGCGCATCCTGCCCACCATCACCGGCACCGCGTCCGTCAACGCGGAGGCCACGCTGCTGGTGGACCCGACGGACCCCTTTGCCTGGGGCATCGGATGAGCGCCTTCGACTGCGTCATCGTCGGCGGTGGCATCGTCGGCGCGGCGCTCGCGGATGTGCTCAGTGCTGACGGCGTGTCGGTGGCGCTCGTCGAGGCGCGGTCCATCGGTGCGGGGACGACGGCGTGCGGCATGGGCCACCTGGTGGCCATGGATGACAACGCGGCGGAGCTCGCGCTGACGTCGTGGTCCGTGTCGCTGTGGCGCGAGCTCGCGGATGGACTGCCTCGCGCGGTGGAGTACGACGCGTGTGGCACCCTCTGGCTCGCCGCCGACGAAGAGGAGATGGCCGCTGTCTCCGCGAAGGTGGCCAACTACCGCGCCGCGGGCATCCGTGCCGAGGTGCTCGACAGCGCGGCGCTCCATGAGGCCGAGCCCGCGCTTGCTCCGGGACTCGTGGGAGCGCTGCGTGTCGTGGATGATGCCGTGCTGTATCCGCCGCTCGCCGCGCGGACCTTCGCGCTGCGTGCCCAGGCTCGGGGTGCGCGGCTGATGACGGGGAGTCCGGTTCGGGAGCTGCGCCCGGGAAGCGTCGTGCTCTCCCATGGGGAGGTGCTGACGGCACGGCACATCGTGCTCGCGGCCGGCGTGGCCAGTCCCGCGCTCTGCCCTGGGCTGCCCATCTCTCCGCGCAAGGGACACCTGCTCATCACCCGGCGCGGGGCGCCCGTGGTGCATCACCAACTGGTGGAGCTGGGCTACCTCAAGAGCGCGCACGGCACGGACGGCGCTTCCGTGGCGTTCAATGCCCAGCCGCGTGTCACGGGGCAGCTCCTGCTGGGCTCGTCGCGCCAGCCGGGCGATGCGACGCGCGAGGTGGACGCGGCGCTCCTGGACCGCATGCTGAAGCGCGCGGCCCTGTTCCTTCCGGGGCTCGATGGCTTGCAGGCACTGCGCGTCTGGACGGGCCTGCGTCCGGCGACACCCGATGGTCTTCCCTTGCTGGGGCCTCATCCGGAGAAGCCGTGGCTCTGGCTGGCTTGTGGCCATGAGGGGCTCGGCATCACCACCGCCACGGGCAGCGCGCGTCTGGTAGCGGACCAGCTGCTCGGGCGCACCAGCGCCATCGATGCGCGTCCGTATTCACCCGCGCGATTCCTGACGGTGTCCTCTCGGGAGGTCGCTCATGCATGAGCCCGCGTCGAAGGCCACCCCGCGCGTCACCCTGCGCATCAACGGACGTGCGGTCACGGTGCCAGTGGGAACGTCGGTCGCGGCTGCGCTGGCGATGACGGACCGCTTCGTCAGTCGCGCCGACTTGAGCGGGCGCCCCCGCGGGCCCCTCTGCGGAATGGGTGTCTGCTTCGAGTGCCGAGCCACCATCGATGGTGTGCCCGAGGTCCTCATGTGTCTGACGCCGTGCCGTGAGAACCAGGAGGTGGTGACCGATGCGTGAGGCCTGTGACCTCGTGGTCGTCGGCGCCGGACCTGGCGGACTCGCCGCCGCTTGCCGTGCGGCCGAGGCGGGGCTGGATGTGCTCGTCCTCGACGCCCAGCCCGAGCCCGGGGGGCAGGTCTGGAGAGGCGAGGCCCGAAAGGGCGCGAATCGCCTCGCGCGCCGGTGGCTCACCCGCTTCGCCGCGTCGGGCGCTCGCTTTCGTCCAGGCGCTCGCGTCGTCGCCGCGCCCGAGCCGGGAGTGCTCCTGGTCGAAGAGGGCGCCTCCTCGTTCGCGGTGCGCTACGGCCGCGCGGTGCTCGCCACCGGCGCACGCGAGCGCTTCCTCCCGTTCCCCGGTTGGACACTGCCGGGCGTGCTGGGCGTCAGCGGCCTCCAGGTGCTCGTCAAGGATGGCCTCCCCATTCGCGGCAAGCGCGTGGTGCTCGCCGGCACGGGCCCACTGTTGCTCGCCGCCGCCGCGACGATTCACGCCCACGGTGGCGAGGTCCTCTACATCGCCGAGCAGGCCGCCGCCGCGAGCCACTGGGGCTTCGCCCTCCAGCTCTGGCGACACCCCGCCAAGCTGCTCCAAGGCGCCTTGATGTCCGCGGCGCTCATCCGCGTGCCTACGTCCACGGACGCCTGGGTCATCGCCGCCGAAGGCGAGGGCCGGGTGGAGTCGGTCCGCCTGTCCGTGCGCGGTCGCGAGGAACAGCTGCGGTGCGACTACCTGGGCGCGGCCTACGGGCTCGTGCCCAATCTGGAAGTGGCCCGGCTGCTGGGCTGTGAGACCTCTGCCGGCGCGGTGGTCGTGAACGAGCGCCTGGAGACGCGAGTCTCCAAGGTCCACGCCGTGGGCGAACTGCTCGGCATCGGCGGCGTGGACCAGGCGCTCGTCACCGGAGAGCTGGCTGGACTCGTCGCCGCGGAGCACCCCATCCCCGTCGAGCTGGAGCGCACCTGGCATCGCGTCCGCGCGTTCGCCGCCCAGCTCGCGCGGCATGACGCGCCACGCGCGGAGCTGCGACGGCTGGCCACGCCCGACACGCTGCTGTGCCGCTGCGAGGACGTGCCCCTGTCCGCGCTGGAGGGCTGTCAGAACCTGCGCGAGGCCCGGCTGTACGCCCGGCTGGGCATGGGCGCCTGTCAGGGCCGCACCTGCGGCATGGCGGCGCAAACCCTCTTCGGCTGGCCGGGAGAGGACGTGCGCCCACCCTGTCTTCCCGCGCGCATCGGCAGCCTGCGCCTTCCCCCGGACGTTTCCTCTACCCACACGAGAGAGTCATGAACCTCTGGACTGGTGTCCTCCCCGCCATCACCACCCCATTCAACACGGACCTGTCCGTCGACCACGGCACGGTGCGCTCACACGTGCGCTGGCTGGTGTCGCAGGGCTGCACCGGCATCATCCCCTGCGGCTCACTGGGCGAGGGCGCGACGCTGAGCCTGGAGGAGAAGGCCGCGGTGATGCGCACGTGCGTGGACGCGGCGAAGGTGCCCGTCATCCCGGGCATCGCCGCCCTGTCCACGGAGGAGGCCGTGCGGCTGGCTCGCGCCGCGGAGGAGGCGGGCTGCGCCGGACTGATGGTGTTGCCCCCCTATGTCTATTCCAGCGACTGGCGCGAGATGAAGGCCCACATCTCCGCCGTCCTGCGCGCCACGAAGCTGCCGTGCCTGCTCTACAACAACCCCGTCGCCTACAAGACGGACTTCACCCCCGCCCAACTCGCGGAGCTGGCCGCCGAGCATGACAACGCGGTCGCCGTGAAGGAGTCCTCCACCGACGCCCGTCGCGTCACCGCCATTCGCGCCCTCCTGGGAGACCGGCTGGCCGTGGGCGTGGGCGTGGACGACTGCCTCGTCGAGGGCGTGGACGCGGGCGCGCGCTTCTGGGTGGCGGGGCTGGTCAATGCGTTCCCCGCCGAGTCCGTGCGACTGTTCGAGCTGGCCCTCGCTGGAAAGAAGCAGGCCGCTTTCGAGCTGTACCGCTGGTTCCTGCCGCTCTTGCGCCTAGACACCGTCACCAAGTTCATCCAGCTCATCAAGCTGGTCCAGCAGGAAGTCGGCTGGGGCCACGAGCGGGTGCGCGGGCCTCGGCTGGAGCTGGCGGGTGCCGAGCGCGAGGAGTGCCTGCGCGTGCTGCGCGAGGCCCTGGCGAACCGGCCCGCGTTGTAGTGCCCCGTCGCGAAGTGTCCTGTATCGAAGCTGGAGGGGCGATGGGCCCCTCCCGGAGTGAGGTCGCCGCATGAGCTGGATGGGACTGTCCTTGATTGGCGCCGAACGCGGCGAGCCCGGTGGGCCGACGTTCACCGGCTGGAATCCCGCGGAGGGCGTGGCGCTCGAGCCTCGCTTCCACGGCGCGCGGCCCCAGGAGGTGGAGCGGGCCTGCGTGCTCGCGGAGCAGGCCGCCCCCACGCTCGCGGCGCTGCCCTCGCGTCAGCGCGCCGTGTTCCTGGAGCACATCGCCGAGGCGCTCCTCGCGGCGGAGGCGGACTTCCTCGCCGTGACGCCCAAGGAGACCGGACTTCCCCCCGCGCGCATCCAGGGAGAGCTGGGCCGCGCGGCCGGACAGTTCCGTCAGTTCGCTCGGCTGCTGGAGGAAGGCAGCTGGGTGGATGCGCGCATCGACCGGGCCCTCCCCGAGCGCCGTCCCTTGCCGCGTCCGGACCTGCGCTCCGTGCTGCGCCCCGTGGGGCCGGTGGCCGTGTTCGGCGCGAGCAACTTCCCGCTCGCGTTCTCCGTCGCCGGAGGTGACACCGCGTCCGCGCTGGCCGCGGGCTGTCCCGTCGTCGCCAAGGCCCATCCCGCGCACCCCGCGACGTCGGAGCGCGCGGGCCTGGCCATCCGCGCGGCCGTGGTGGCGTGTGGGCTGCACGAAGGCGTGTTCTCGCTCCTGTTCGACGCGGGCACGGAGGTGGGCGCCTCGCTCGTGAGTCACCCCGCCATCCGCGCCGTCGGCTTCACGGGCTCGCGTGGCGGAGGACGCGCGCTGATGGCGCTGGCCGCCGCGCGGCCTGTCCCCATTCCCGTCTTCGCAGAGATGGGCTCCATCAACCCCATCTTCCTCCTGCCGGAGGCGCTGGCCGCCCGTCCCCAGGCGATGGCGGACGCGCTGGCCACGTCCATCCTCCAGGGCGCGGGCCAGTTCTGCACCTCGCCTGGCCTGCTCGTGGCGGTAGAGGGCCCGGGGTACGAGGTCTTCCGCGCGCGGCTCGCGGAGAAGCTGGGGGCCGCCTCGGCCGCCCCCATGTTGACGCCCGCCATCGCCGAGCGCTTTCGCGAGGGCGTGAGCCGTCTCGCCGCTCGCACGGACACACGGACCTGTGCGCGGGGTGAGTCGAAGGCCGCGCTGGGTGCTGCCGCGCTGTTCGAGGCGGAGGCCCGCGTGGTGCTCGCCGAGCGCGCGCTCACGGAAGAGGTGTTCGGAAGCTGCGCGGTGCTGACCGTGGCGCGTGACGCGGCGGAGCTGGTGCGCGTGGCCTCCAGGTTGGAAGGCCAGCTCACCGCGACGGTGATGATGGATGCGGGAGACACGGCGCTGGCCGCCGAGCTGCTCCCCACGCTGTCGGACCGCGTGGGCCGCGTGCTGATGAATGGTGTCCCCACGGGCGTGGAGGTCTGCCCGGCCATGGTGCATGGCGGTCCCTTTCCGGCCAGCTC
Source organism: Myxococcus virescens (assembly GCF_900101905.1). Taxonomy (NCBI): domain Bacteria; kingdom Pseudomonadati; phylum Myxococcota; class Myxococcia; order Myxococcales; family Myxococcaceae; genus Myxococcus; species Myxococcus virescens. The sequence continues at coordinate 132,052 of NZ_FNAJ01000014.1, forward strand.
GGATGGCCGCTTCACCGCCGTGGGCACGGGCGCCATCCGCCGCTTCGTGCGGCCGGTGTGCTTCCAGGATGTGCCGGACGCGCTGCTCCCGCCGGAGCTGCGCGAGGCCAATCCCCTGCACCTGTGGCGAACGGTGGAGGGGGTACTGAAGCAGGAGTGACTCCCGGGCGCCCCGTGTTCACCCGGGAGTCACTCCCGGGCTTCACGGCGTCGCGTCGAAGCGGGCCTCCAGCTTCACGCCCGCGAACGCCGCGCGGGACCTCACCATGGCGTAGTAGTAGACGCCGGTCAGCGGCGAGGGGATGTCCACCACCTCGTCGTTGCCGGCCAGATACGGCCGGTAGTCATACGCCGTCGTCGACGGCCACTGGTTGGCGCGGACGTAGAGGTCCGCGTTGCCCGTGCCGCCGCTCATCTGGAAGCGCAGGTTGCGCGCGCCGGCGGGCACCCAGAGGTAGAAGTACTGGATGTTGTCGCCAGCCAGCGGGCCCCGGTAGCAGCCGTTGTCCAGCATCCGGGTGTCCGCGCCCGTGCACGGCGTGCCGGAGCCAGGCCCCGGGCCCGGGTCCGGATTCGCGCAGGTGCTCGGGTCGGTCGCGGTGGAGACGCAGTCAATCCACTGGTGGAACTCCGCGTCGTTCGCCGAGTCCAAGCTGTCCAGCGACGCGCGATACCCGGTGTAGTTCCCCGCGCGGAACTGGCCGACGAAGGTGTCCACCTGCGCCGGGTGACGCTCGAACATGAAGCGCACCGCGAGGTAGCCCCAGTAGTACACGCGCTCGGTGCCACTGTTGTAGTCGTTGCGCAGAATCTGGCTGAGCTGGAAGCTCTTGCTGGTGCCCAGCTCCACCGCGGACGCGTTGTCGTCCTGCTTGGAGATGTACTCCCCCAGCCCTTCAATCCACCAGATGGTGGGCTGGCTGATGCTGTCGCCGAAGTCGCCCTTCATGTTGAAGCGGCCATCCAGGTAGTGGACGTACTCGTGGCGCAGGTTCCAGATTTCGAACGCGGGCCGAACCCACTCCGCCTCGTAGGCGATGAAGCGGGCCTGGTTGCCGGACGCCGCCGGGTCTCCCTCCAGGTACATGCCGCCGTTGTTCGTGTCGATGCCGAACAGCGCGCCGGCATACGTCTGGTAGTCCAGGCTGCTGTCGAAGATGACCATCTCCAGCGACGTGTTGTTGTCACTGGCGACGGGCAGGCGGCCCGTCTTCAGCTTGTCGTGGAAGTAGGACTCCTGCGTGGCGAGCTGGCCGCAGCTCTGCGTGAGCTGCGTGGCCGTCATCTCCTGGGCGCGCATGCGCAGCGTGGCGCCGCAGTTGTGCGTCACGCGGAGCACCGCCTGCTCCAGCGCCCGCCGGAAGTCGCAGATGCCGTAGTACGCGCAGTTGGCGCCGTCGTAGAAGTCGGCCATCTCCGCGGCGCCCACCCAGACGCCCGCGGTGGGGCCCGTCATCGAGTGGCTGGTGATGAGCGCCTTCACCTTGGGGCGCGTCTTCGTCTGCAACGTCCCCGGGTACTGGAGGAAGCGGGACAGCTCGCGGGCCGCGTTGACGGAGAGGTACTGGTTGTCGGTGCCCAGCAGGTGCTCGGTGCGCAGGCCGAAGGAGTCCAGCGAGTCGATGATGGACGGGTCCTGCTGCACGGCCGCCACGAAGGCGTCGTTGTAGTGGCCGCGGAACAGTCCGACGAAGACGTTGTTGGTGGCGCTGCGCATGTACCAGGAGGCCAGGGCGGTATTGTTGAAGCGGTCCAGCAGGCCCTTGAAGGTGCCCAGGTGCCGCGCGTTCTCCCCCGCGCTGTCGATGAGCGTGACGAACTCCCGCAGCACCGCGCCGTGGTCGTCGTTGACGTCCCGGAAGTGGCTGTTGGCCACGAAGGCGGCCAGGGCCGGGCGGATGGCGTTGGCCAGCGCCGTGCCGTAGCTGCCCACGACGTCCGGGGCGTAGTACTGCACGTAGTACCCCGCGCGCAGGAACATGATGAGCTGGAGCGTCTGGCCGTTGTTGTTGCCCCCATAGCCTTGCGCGCTGGTGGTGAGCGCGTTGGCGATGGTGACCATCTTGCTCTCGATGAACACCTGCCGGGCGAGCGTGCCCGTGACGCTGAACAGCGTGTTGATGCACTCCGTCGAGGAGCCCTTCACCAGCGTGACGAGCGCCGTGCCGGTGGCGGACCCGAAGGCCGCCGTGTCACACGCCAGCAGAAAGCGCTTCGGTGCCGGTGGGGTGAGGGCCTGACGCAGCTGCTCCGGGGAGACATCCGGCTGCCGTTCGTCGGGCTGGATGCGCTGGTGCGCGTGCTCCAGTCCATGGACGCGCTGAGCAGGGTCGGCCGGGAGAGGACCTCCGGGGCGGGCGTCCGCTCCGGGTGCGAACAGGGCGAGACAACAGATGGCGAGGACGATGTGACAGCGACACCAATCCGGGATTGGACTGCGCATGGCTTCGTGCTCCTCGAATGGGGGGGCTTGCCGCACGGTGTCGTCCGTTCCGAGTGACACCGACGTGGGTTTCACGCGGTGTTCAAGGTATTCGTGAGGACGTGTGACATTCTTGTGTCTTTCCCATGTGGGGACGAATGGAAACCACCAAAACGCGTGAAACCTTGGAGCACTGGCGGATGGGCTTCATGGGGCGGGTGGCGAATCCGCTGTTCGCGGAGGAGCTGTTCGACCGGGTGCCGGACATCGTCTTCTCGGTGAAGGACATCCGGGGCCGCTACGTGTGCATCAGCGAGGCGTGTGCGGAGCGCTGTGGCCTGAAGAGCAAGGCGGCGGCGGTGGGGCACACGGCGCACGAGCTGTTCCCCCAGCACATGGCGGACCGGTACGTGCGACAGGACGAGCAGGTGTTCCGGACGGGGCGCGCGCTCGTGGACAACCTGGACCTGACGTTGTTCAACAACCGCAAGCCGGGCTGGTGTCTGACGAGCAAGGTGCCGCTGTTCGATGCCACGGGCGAGGTGATGGGGCTGGCGTGTCTGTCCAAGGACGTGCACGAGCCGGGGCGCGCGGGGCTGGTGGACGAGCGCTTCGCGGGGACCATCGACTACATCCAGGCGAACTATGGGGAGCGGCTGCGCATCGACTCGCTGGCGCGACGGGCGGGGATGTCCGCGGCGCAGTTCGAGCGGCGGATGCAGCGCATCTTCCAGCTGTCTGCCGGGCAGTTCATCATGAAGACTCGCATCGACGCGGCGGCGGAGCGGCTGGTGGAGGATGCGCAGCCCATCTCCGCCATCGCCCTGGCGGTGGGCTTCTGTGACCAGAGCGCGCTGTCTCGCCAGTTCAAGCAGGTGACGGGGTTGAGCCCGCGACAGTACCGGCAGCTCGTCGTCGCCACGTCCGTGCCGGGAGCGCCACGGGGCAAGCGGGCTCGCTGAAGCCAGGCCACCGGCGTGAAGCTCACGCCGGAGTCACCACAGCCACCCGCCTAGAACCGCCCCGCCCGAGCCTGGTCGAAGTCCACGCGGTGCTTCATGTACAGCGTATCCAGCATGTGGTTGCTGATGGGGTTGGCATTCCCATCCGTGAACCGGTGCACCACCGCGCCCTTGCCCGCGTCCTTCAGGAAGGCCGTCGGGTCCACGCTCCCGCCCAGGCCCGTGAGCGTGGGCACCGGGTCCGCGTTGTTGACGTAGTGCACATACCTGGGCCCATCCACATACCGCGTGGACGCCGCGCCAAACGTTTCCACGCTCAGCTTGCCCAGCGTCTTCTCCACTTGCGCTTGGGACATGCCATCCTCGATGCGCAGCCGCTTCGCCACGTCATCCAGCGCCCGCGCGGTGATAAGGCCGCCCTGGCTGTAGCCCATGAGGTGCACCTCACGGCCCGCCTTCAACTCGCTGTAGAGCGTGTCCGCCAGCGTATCCACCGCAGGGTTGCGGCCCTTGTCCAGCTTGTCCGCCACACACTGCGCCAGGTCCGCCACCAGGCCTTGCGTCGCGTTGTGGATGCCCACCACCTTCGCGTCCGCCGTCTCCGCGATGGCCTGCATCTCACTCAGCTGCCCCGACGTCGGCGTCATGATGCCGTTGACGTAGAGAATCGTCTTCGACGGGTTCGGGTTGTCCAGCGGCGTCACGCCCGGGACGTCCTTCAGCGGCGTGCCGGGCGGAAACGTCTGCCCCTTGGCCCCCACGAACTTCCCGTCACTCATCCGGTCCGGCTTCGCATCCCCGCCGAAGATGCGCTTCAGCTCGTTCACATGCGCGGCCTGGAAGACGTCCTTGCCCATCTCGATGAAGCGGGGCACGTCGGCGATGCCGCCCTTGATGGCATCCACCACCCCGCCCACCAGGGCGTTCTTCGGAGCCGCCGTGGGTGCCTTCGCAATCGGAGGGGTGACGGCGCTGCGGCTGCGGTCGATGGGGCTCACGAGGGCCTCCTGCCCGGTGGGGGGACGGGTGTTCTCCCCATCTTCTCAAGCTTCCAGAGGGAAGTTGCGTCCTCCCACCTCGCGCGTGTCAATCCATACGGAGGGCACGCGACATGCCGCGTCAATGCGGCACGGGCGGTGAGGGCTCACGCGTTTCGGGGTCGTGGTGGTTCAGCGTCTGCTCCGCCTGCTCGCGGTGGAGGCGCCGCGTGGCCGTCTCCTCCTCTTCCGTCCGCTGGCGCCGCTTCACCAGGCCCTGCGTCTCATCCACGAACCAGAACACCACCCGGAAGAAAGCCGCGATGACCGTGATGAGCAGCGTGGACAGCACCCAGCTGAGCACGTAGCCGGGCCAGCCTCCCACGGTCACCCGAATGACGTTCGTCCCCGTGAGCGGCACCAGGACGAAGGCCACGTAGTGCGACACGCAATAGGGGCACGACACCAGATAACCCCACCAGGTGTCCTTGCCGCCCAGCCGCGCGCGCAGCGGCGCGAAGATGCGCTCCCGGGACAGCGTCTGCGACACGCCCATCACCACGGCGGAGACGGCGAAGAGCTGAAAGAGGTCCCCCATGTCGTCAAGGTGGCGATGACGCATCGGGCAAGAAACAGCGGGCCTCCATGAAGGGCCCCGCCCGCCTGCTCGCCCTGCCTGCCCCCCGGCGCGAGTGGCGCCGTTGGCCAGTCGACGTTCGGAAGAGACTTCCGTGGGGCTGGCTGTAAAAACGACCGATTACCGCCCTTATGCATGGGCCGGCTTGGATGCAAACCCCTGGATTCACTTGGAAACGATGGTGCCACCCCTTGGCACGTGGGTCGCAATGGGCAACCCCCCGTAGCGTCATCGCGATCCCCCAACCAGATCTCTTTTTCCCCGAGAGACACCATGCAGGCTTCCAACTCCTTCTCCTCCCCTGATTCGCTCTCCACCTACCTGTCGGAGATCAACCAGTACCCGCTGCTCACCCAGCCGCAGGAGCAGGAGCTGTCGAAGCGCTTCCGCGCGGGGGACCTGGCCGCGGGCCACCAGTTGGTGACGGCGAACCTCCGCTTCGTGGTGAAGGTGGCCTACGAGTACCGCTCCTACGGCCTGAAGATGTCGGACCTCATCCAGGAGGCGAACATCGGCCTGATGAAGGCCGTGCAGAAGTTCGATCCGGACAAGGGCATCCGCCTCATCTCCTACGCCGTCTGGTGGATTCGCGCGTACATCCAGAACTGCATCCTGAAGAACTGGAGCCTGGTGAAGCTGGGCACCACGCAGGCGCAGCGCCGCCTCTTTTTCAGCCTGGCCCGCACGCGCCGCGAGCTGGAGAAGATGGGCGCCGGCGACGCGAACGTGGTCAACGCCGAGGAGATTGCGCGCAAGCTGAACGTGAAGGCCTCCGAGGTGCGCGAGATGGAGCAGCGCATGGGCGGCCGTGACTTGTCCCTGGACGCGCCCATGGGCGAGGACGGCGACGCCACGCACCTGGACTTCGTGGAGTCCGAGTCCGTCTCCGCGGTGGACGAGGTCGCCGACCGGCAGCAGGCCAACCTCACCCGCGAGCTCGTGCAGCGCGCCCTGCGCCGCCTGGACCCGCGCGAGCGCTTCATCATCGAGCAGCGCGTCATGGGCGACGCGGAGATGACGCTCAGCGAGCTGGGCGAGCACTTCGGCTTCTCCCGCGAGCGCGCCCGTCAGCTGGAGATTCGGGCGAAGGACAAGCTCAAGCTCGCGCTGGCCACGCTGATGGCCGAGGCCGGCGTCGACGAGAGCACGCTCAACGCCTGAGCCTCACGCCTTCCTGGGGAAGACGACGGCGCTCCAGCCCGGCCCGGCTGGAGCGCCGCCTCCCCGCACCGGCTCGACATGGCGCGGGCTCACCCCACCCGCTCGAAGCGAATGTCGGCGTGCTGGACATCCGCGGCGGCGAAGGCGAGCAGCCGCCCGCCCTCGTCGGTCAGCGCGGCGCGGTCCTCACGCGACAGCCGCGCGAAGGGCGTGATGCACAAGGTCGCGGTGCCGCGCGCACGTTCAATGCGCCAGGTTCCTCGAACGAAGCCATCCACGAGGAGGGTGGCGCGCACGATGCCGTTGAGGGTGAAGACGCGCTTGCGGGCGGCATCGGAGATGATGCGCGTGCGGTCCGCGTGGGCCAGCAGCACGCTGTCGAATTCGGACAGGAAGCGGACGGGCGCGGGCGTGTCCGGGTCGGGCCTCCGGGCATTCGGGATGTCGAACAGCTCGACGCCGTGCTCGTCACGATAGGCGCGCAGCTCAGGCCGCAACCGCTCCAGGACAGCGCCCATGCGTGACAGGCCCGACCAGGCCTGCAGGTCCCTGGCGCTCGCGGGGCCAAACGCGGCGAGGTAGCGCATCACCAGCGCGTCTGGCGGCGCGGCGGGCTCGAAGCGCTGGCCGAGCCAGGACTCGGCGGTGGCGTACACCATCCGCTCGCCATGGCCCCACGTTCCACAGGGTGGCACCACAACGAGCGGCTCCAGGCTCGAGAAACCCAGGCTCAGGGCGCTCGCATCATGGCCGGGCCACTTCTCCTGAAGCCGCCGGCCCAGCTCGCCCCGGGGACTGGGACGTGCCTCCAGCAGCGCCCGTCCCTCCGCCACCAGCGCCTGGACCTCCACACCCGCCAGCTGCTTGCCATGGGAGGCGTGCTTCAGCCCCCTGTCCAGCGCGGGTTGCAGCACGGGGCGCAGCGCGAGGCAGTCACGCGCGGTCACCAGGTGCAACGTCCCGCGCATCATCCCGGCGCGCACCACCTGGCGCTCAATCACGAGCCGGGTCAGCGCCTCTTGCTGAAAGCCGTTCAGCCGCGTCCACAATGCGCCGTAGGGAGGATGGGTGGCCTGGGCTTGAAGCCCCACCAGATGCTCCAGCGCCTCCATCACGCCCGCCCGGGAGCGCTGCAACAGCCACTGCCGCTGGAGCAGGGCCCGGTTGAGGGCCCGCTGCCCCAGGACCTGGGCCGGCAGCCGCCGCCGCGAGGAGGCGCGGACAGGCGGCGCGCTTCCTGATTCCTTCGTGGGTGAAGGCACTGGGCTCAGCCCCCCTCCCCTCTGTGCCTTGCTGGAGCGTCCACGTTTGACACCCGCGGGGACGAGCATCGGCAACATCATCAAGAAGGGAATCATGTCGGGTGGCACCTGGGGTGGGATGCGAACGCCCCTGGGTCGGAAGAACCCAAGGGGCTTCGTAGACGCCATCCTGCGACCCGCCCCTGACAGTCCTATGTCAGGAATGTACGACCCACCGGGCCCGGCTCAGCGCCGCGACATGCCGTGGAGCGCCATCACGAGGTGCTCGAAGGTGCGCCCGGGCAGCAGGCGCTTCGACACCAGGCCGACGCGCTGCGACAAGTGACCCACGGAGTAACGCACGTCCACGCGCTGCCGCTCCACCAGGGCCAGGAGCTTCCGGGCGACCTGCTCGGGAGGAACGCCCGCGCCTTCTCCTGACTCCACCAGGTTCATGACGCGCTCGAAGGCCTCCTGGTAGGCGGACCCGGGACCGGACTGCCGGGCGCGCTGCCGGTACTCGCGCACGCGCGTGAGGACATCCCCGGGCTGCAGCAGCGTGGCCTCGATGCCGAAGGCGGCGACTTCCTGCCGGAGGCTCTCCGTCATTCCCTCCAGGGCGAACTTGCTGGCGCTGTAGAGCCCCTGGAAGGGAAGCCCGGCGGCGCCGCCCATGGAGCTCATGTTGACGATGAGGCCCGACCGCTGCGCGCGCATCGTGGGGAGCACCGCCCGGCAGACGCGCAGCACGCCGAAGAAGTTGGTGTCCATCTGCCGCTGGGCTTCTTCGACGGACACGTCCTCCACGGCGCCGGCCATCACGAAGCCCGCGCAGTTCACCACCACGTCGAGCCGGCCCTCGGCCGCGAGCACCGACGCCACCGCGCGCTGAACGGAATCCTCATCCGTGACGTCCAACACGGCCATCCGGTGGTGGGCACCATCCGCGCGGGGATGGCGGCTGGTACCATGGACGGCGTGGCCATGTGCCCCCAGGAGCTCCGCGCAGGCCTGACCGATGCCAGAGGATGCGCCAGTGATGAGGACCACCTTGCGTCGCGACTTGCTCATGCGTGTTCCTGCCCAGGCTCGTGACGAGCATCAACGTGGGAGCGCATAGTGAACCTCATCGAGCCCTGTGTGCTGGCGGGCGCGGTGGTGGGCACCCTCACCGGCGCCGTCCTGGGATTTCCCCATGGCCTGCTGTGGGGACTGGGCGGCATGGCGGCCGGCTTGGTCGGCGGCGTGCTCGTGCTGCCCTTCGTCATCCTCTTCCTCGTCATGGCCGGAATGGCGCTGTTCTTCTGGCCGCGCCACCTGCTCAGGCGGCTCCGGGGCACGCAACCCGGGGCGGATGACGCGCCGCGAGGACACGGCGAACACTGAGGCGTCTGTCTTTACGAATCGCCGAGTCCTCGCTTAAGAGGCCGGCTCATATGATTTCCACAGACAGTGTGCATTTCCGCCGTCGAGGTTCCTCCAATGTCATGGGCTTCCCATCGCCGCGCGTGAAATCGCTCCTGGCGTTGATGCTCCTGTGCCTGGCCCCCGTCACCTGGGGCTGTGGTGGTTCGGAGCCGTCGCCCTCCCCCAGACCCGATGCGGGCACCCAGCGGCCGGACGCGGGGGTATCGACGAACGACGCGGGCACCGATGCCGGGACGGAGGACCCCGACGCGGGAGAGCCGCCTCCGGCCTTCACGCTTCAGCAATCACCCGAACTGTCACTCCGATTCCGTCTGGACCGCGCCACCGAGAGTTGGCCGGTGGTCGTCCTCCGCGAGCCGACGTTCACTGACGCCGTCTCCATCTCCGTGGAAGGGCTCCCCGAGCACGTGAGCGCGTCCAGCACCGTCGTGGCCGAGGGAGAAATCTATGGCACGCTCGAGTTCAGCGTCACGGAGTTCGCCTCCTACGGCATCGTGCCCGTGACGTTGGTCGCACGCGCCGGCGAGGTCCGCGTCGAGCAGACGCAGCTCCTCAACATCCAGCCCAGCCCGGCGGCACTGGACACCTCCTTCGGCAACAGGGGCGTGGCGGCGCCAGCCTTCGGCCACCCGGCGGTGCGCATCCATGCCGTGGCACCGCAGCCCGACGGCAAGTGGATTCTCGCGGGCGCCACGGGCTCCACGGGCCTGCGCGACGTCCTGGTAGCGCGCCTGCTTGCGAACGGGACGCTGGACCCTGACTTCGGCACCCAGGGCACGGTGACGCTGGATGTCTGCGGAGGCGATGACTACGTGGACGCCGTCACCGTGCTGTCCGATGGGCGCATCCTGGTCGCGGGAGGCGCCATCTCGGGCCCCGGGGACTGCTCGGGGAGGCAGCATCAGAGCCTGCTCTTCGCCAGGTACACCCCCGCGGGCACCCTGGACACCACGTTAGGCGGCACGGGCGTGCGCACCTTCCAGCTTTCCGAGGGCAACGCCACGCTGCATGCCGTCACGGTGGACTCCCAGGGGCGTATCGTCGGGGCGGGCACGGCGCAGCACGATGACCTGGACTTCGTCATCATGCGCTTGACGCCCACCGGCGCCGCGGACACGACCTTCAGCTCGGATGGTCTGGCCTGGGAAGACCTGGGCGAGGACGAGGACGGGCTGGGCGTCGTCACCCAGGCGGATGACCGCATCGTGGTGGTGGGAACCACGCTCGCCAGCACCAGTGGCATGACCCTGCGTCGCTACAACGTCAACGGGACGGTCGACCGGACCTTCAGCTACGACGGCCAGGCGCCGGGGATCCGCACCATCAAGCCCCGGACCTTGCACCTGCTGGCCGGAGACGCGTTGCTGGTCGGTGGCACCGCGCAGTTCTCCTCGGGCACCACCGCCTACACCTCCGCCTCGGTGACCCGGCTCCATTCGGACGGGAAGCGTGACGTGGCGTTCGGCATCGAGGGCACCAGCACCGGCCGGTGGTCGGCGCCGGACAACCCGGTGGAGAGACTGGTCGGCGCCGGCATCCTTCCGGGGGGCGAGCTGGTCCTGGCGGCGGCGAGCACCATCGACGGTGTCACGGATGGCATTGGGCTCATCCACCTGTCCGCGGACGGGAAGACCGCCCTGCGCGCCCATCGCACCAACCTGCCGGGGACCGAGGCCGCGCTCACCGCCGCGCTCCATTCCGATGGCTCGATGTGCGTGGCGGGCCTCCGCGCCGACCAAGGCACGTCCACCTCGGCGCCCTTCGCGGCACGCTTCTGGCCCTACGAATGAGCGGAACCGCAGCCCTGGGGACCTATGTATCGGTGGCGGCGAGCTCCGGATGGCACGGCACCTCCCAGAGGTGCCCCTCCGGGCCCTTGAAGTAGCCGAAGTCTCCCCAGGGTTGCTCGCTGACGTCCACCTCCTTGCGGGTGGACGTCGCATGCGACAGGACGGCCGGACGCATCCGGACCTCACTCATGTCGCGCGCCCTTCCTGGCGCCGCCGCGCTCGGGCTTGCGGAGCTCCCGCTCCAGGGCATCCAGCCGGTCATTCCAGAAGCGCTCGTAGAAACGCAGCCAGTCAGCCGCTCCGGCCAGCGGCGCCGGCGCGAGACTGCACCGATGCGTGCGCCCCTCCACCGACCTGTTCACCAACCCCGCACGCTCCAGCGTCTTGACGTGCTTGGAAGCGCCCGCGAAGGACATGCTGAACGGCGCCGCCAGTTCGCCAATGCTCCTCGGTCCCGAGGACAGGCTGCGCAGCATCTCCCGCCGCGTCGGGTCGGAAAGCGCGTGGAAGACCGCGTCGAGCTGCTCGGAACGTTGCTGAACCATGGGGGTGACCATAACGACCTCCGCCCCAAATTAAACCACCCAGTTAAACAACATGCCAGAGGGGTGGGCAGGCGGACGGCAGAAGGCGCTCGCGGACGACCCGCCCTTCGCGCGACGGCCGCGTCCCCAGGACCAGGCCAGAAGCACCAGCGGAACCAGGCCGGGGTTTCCGCCCCCTGCCGCCGCGCACCCACCCTGCGCTGTTGCATCCCGCGGCTCGGAGCAGGGCAGCCACAGCCGGCACGCCGAGCCCGCCTTCACACACGGATGCGCCCCCTGCGCGCCGGTGCAGGCAGGCCCGAAGTGGCCCGCCTCGAGCCCCGCCACCGCGCAACTCCGAGTACCGTCCGCCCGCGCGACACACGCCATGCCCACGGGGCAGTCCGCATGCGCACGGCACCCCTGCGCGCAGGCGTCCACGTCCGGGTCCACCGGCGTCCGGACGGGCGCGCCTCGTGAGGCGTCCTCGATGGCGTTCTGGATGAAGTCCGCGTGCACGTCGACGCGGCTGTTGGTCCCCGTGGTGCAGGTGAGGTCACCAAACGAAGTCACACCGACCAGGCGCTCGATGCCGTCCTGTTCGATGAACACCGGGCCACCGCTGTCCCCGCCGCACGACATCGCTGGCGCCGCTTCGATGGAGAACGCGTCCGCTTCCACCGACGTGATTCGGGACAGGCCGCCACGGCGCAGGCCCGAGCCGCCCTCCCCGTCCACGCCAAAGCCCACCACCCGCGCCAACCGCCCCACGCCGTCAGCGGGAAACGCCCTCGCCGCCCAGGCCAGCGGAGCGACCGGCGCATCGCTGGCGAGAATCAACACGCCCAGGTCACTCACGCCCGGACGCCACGCGGGATGGAGCCGGCCCTCCACCACGCGGATGCGCTGCACGGCGGAGGCACGGGCTGTCTCCGCGGCGAACACCACCGAGAACACCCGCGGAGCATCCGCGTTCTCCACGCAGTGCGCCGCCGTCAGCACCACCCGAGGCGCCACCAGCGTGCCCGTGCAGAGCACGCGAGCCGCCTCGTCAGGCTCCCCACAGAAGGGCGAGACGGGGACGATGGCGGCCACCGCGGGGAAGCCCGGCTCGGGCGCTCCGCCCACCACGGCCCGCCGCGCCGGGGTGAGCGTCTCCGGGGAGACGGGGACGACAGAAGAACCGCACGCGCCCGCGGCCAGCAGGAGTCCCACGGCGGCGGACGTGACGTCACTCGCTGTCGAAGTCGCCCTGCGGAACGTCCGTGGCGACGCCCGCGACGTCCCAGTACTTCCACTCACCCGTCTTCTCCCCCTTCTCGTACTGGCCTTGCACGGCCAGCGCGCCACTGGGGTGCCACTCCGAATAAGCGCCCTGCGAGCGATGCCCCGCCAGCGTCCCTTCCGCCCACTTCGAGCCGTCCGAGCGCCAAGCGGTCCACTTCACCGGGCCGGAGCCGGGTGAATGGAGCTCCTCGCGGTTCTTCTGGCCCTCCTCGTAATAGAGGGTCCACAGGCCCTGCTTGAGCCCGCCACGGTATTCCCCCTCGTACTGCTTCACACCGTCCTCGAAGTAGCTGACCCAGCGGCCCTCCATCTTCCCGTCGACGTAGGTGCCCTCCGTCTTCAGCTTCCCGGTGGCGTGCCACTCCGCCCAACGGCCGTGCTTCTTCCCGTCGGGCCGGGCACACCACTGGAGGACGCCGTCGGGCGGCGCGCGCCCCTGGAGCCGCGCGCCATCGGGACAAGGCGAGGAAGCCCGGTTGCAGCCCAGGGCCATCCCCGCGACGAGCACCAGCACCGCACCTGTCAGCACGCGCTCCTTCAACTGCACGAACCCACGCCGCTGCAGCTGCAGTTGTTGCGCGCGAACGAGTAGTCATCCGACGCCGCCGCGAAGCTGCCCAGGCCGTAGTCGTGCTTGGCGCAGTCCTGCGTGTAGGCCGTGCTGCCCACGCAACGCGGCAGGCTGGTGACGCCGCAGCCCTGCCCGCAACGGCCCTTGCAGCCGTTGCCCGAGCCGCCGGTGCAGCCGCAGCCCATGCCCGCCGTGCGGTAGTAGCCGGAGCCGATGTACTGCCGGCCGCAGGAGCAGGAGATGTGCGTCCAGCCGCGCTCGGACACGTACTCGTACGCCGTGAGGGCCTCTCCCACGGGGACAATCTGCATGAAGCTCGTCTGGCGCTCGGCGGCGTCCTCGACGCGGGTGCGGCCCTCTTCGGGAAGCTCGCGGGCAAGCCCCTCCATCAGCGACGCGAGCAGGTGCGAATGGGCCGCGTCGAGCGGGCTGCCCGACGGCATGAACTGGCCTACGCCCTGATTGAAGTCGATGTGGAACCCGATGACGGGGTCGCCAAAGTCGTACGTCACCTCGACGACATTGGCCTGCGTCTCCACCGCGAGCATCCGCACCACGGCGCCCCCGGAGCCGTACGTGGCCTCCAGCGTCGTCGCGTCGTGCTGGAGGACCTTGAAGCCCTCCTGCTCGACGGGCTGTTCGGGCGGCGCACCGGAACAGCCCACCACGACCGCCAGCGACACGGCACAGAGCAGCAGCCTTTTCATGTCTCTCTCGATTCCAAGGGCGTGAAATTCTCAGTACACGAGAATCTAGAAACATGCGCACATGGTCGTCAACGTGCTTACCCTGAAATCAATACCATCCCGGCTTAGGCTCGGCACCCCGGCGACGGACGCCGGTCTCAGGAGAGTCCCATGCCCCAGAATCGCGCAACCCTGATGTGCATTGCCGCCCTGCTGATGGCTGGCTGTGGTGGAGCCATGGACGAAGCCACGGCGGAGCCTTCCACGACGGAGTCCGCGTCCCAGGCGCTCTACCCGGAGTATGACCCGGACATCCACTGCCTGGTCTCGTCCCAGTACGTGTCCTGCGGCAGCGGTCCGACGATGTACGCCTACTACAGCCCGGACTGGGGCTACTACATCAACCGCGACGTCTGTGGGCGCAACGGGCCGGTCATCTGTCCGCTGTACTGATTCACAGGACGGGCATCCATCCCTGGCGCGGGCGGTGCTATCAAGCACCGCACCATGCCTGAAACGCCCCCTTCCCTGTTCGATGCGGTGCCCGCGGAGATGGACTTTCCTTCCGACGAGCGCCGCATCCAGGCCTTCTGGAAGGACCGCCGCATCTTCGAGCGCTCGCTCGAAACGCGTGAGGATGCCCCCAGCTTCGTCTTCTACGAGGGCCCGCCGACCGCCAACGGCCTGCCGCACAACGGCCACGTCCTCACGCGCGTCATCAAGGACCTGTTCCCCCGCTACAAGACGATGACGGGCCACTACGTCCCCCGCAAGGCCGGCTGGGACACCCACGGCCTGCCCGTGGAGGTGGAGGTCGAGAAGGAACTGCGCATCCACGGCAAGGCGGAGATTGAACGCTACGGCGTGGAGCCCTTCACCGAGCGCTGCATCGAATCCGTCTTCCGCTACACCTCCGAGTGGGAACGGCTCACCGAGCGCATCGGCTTCTGGGTGGACCTGAACCAAGCCTACGTCACCTATCACCGTCCGTTCGTGGAGAGCGTGTGGTGGGCGCTGGCGGAGCTGCACCGCAAGGGCCTGCTGTACCAGGGCCACAAGGTGGTGTGGTGGTGGCCGCAGGGCGGCACCGCGCTGAGCGCCGCGGAGGTGGGCCTGGGCTACAAGACGGTGGACGACCCGAGCGTCTACGTCACCTTCCCGCTGCGCGACACGCCGGACACCGCGCTGGTGGTGTGGACGACCACGCCCTGGACGCTGCCGTCCAACATGTACGCGGCCGTCAACCCGGGCGTGGACTACGTCACCGTGGACGCGGGCGAGCGCAAGCTCATCGTCGCCGCGGCGCTGCGCGAGGCGCTGGCGAAGAAGCTCAAGATGGACTTGCCGGTGCTCGCCACGCAGAAGGGCAGCGACCTGGTGGGCCAGCGCTACCAGCCGCCCTTCGACCTCTACCACCAGCGCGCGGGCGACACGCGGCTGCCGCTGAAGGACGGCGGTGAGGACGCGCAGGCCTGGCGCGTGCTGGGCGCGGACTTCGTGACGCTCGACAGCGGCACGGGCATCGTCCACATCGCCCCGGCTTTTGGCGAGGACGACTACGAGGCCTTCCGCAAGGACAAGGCCCGCTTCGCCCAGCCGGAAGTGCTGGAGCTGTTCTGCGCGGTGAAGCCGGACGGCACCTTCTCCGACGACGTGCCGCTCGTCGCGGGGCGCTTCGTGAAGGAGGCGGACAAGGACATCCAGCGCCACCTGAAGGAGCGCGGGCTGGTCCTCTTCACGGAGCAGTACAAGCACGAGTACCCCTTCTGCTGGCGCGCGGACGACGACCCGCTCATCCAGTTCGCCCGGCCCGCCTGGTACATCCGCACCACGTCCGTGAAGGACGAGGCGATTGCCAACAACCGCGCCGTCAACTGGGTGCCCGAGCACATCAAGGAAGGCCGCTTCGGCGACTTCCTGGCCAACAACGTGGACTGGGCCCTGTCGCGCGAGCGCTACTGGGGCACGCCGCTGCCGCTCTGGGTGCACTCGGAGACGGGTGAGGTGGAGGCCATTCCCTCGCTCCAGGCGCTGCGCGAGAAGCCGGGCAACAACGTGGCCGCGGTGGAGGCGGAGCTGAATGCCTTCCTCGCGGGCAAGCCCCACGAGGCCAACGCGAGGCACCTCATCGTCCACAAGCCGTGGATCGACAAGGTGACGTTCGAGAAGCCCGGCACCCCGGGGCGCTTCCAGCGCGTGCCCGAGGTCGTCGACGTGTGGTTCGACTCCGGTTGCATGCCCTTCGCGCAGTGGGGCTTCCCGCACGCGCCGGGCTCGCGGGAGATCTTCAACCGCGCCTTCCCCGCGGACTTCATCTCCGAGGCCATCGACCAGACGCGTGGCTGGTTCTACTCACTGCTGATGGTGAGCACGCTCCTCTTCGACGAGGAGACGCAGGCGCGCATGGGCCTGTCACCCCAGCGCGGCTGGCCGCAGCCGTACAAGAGCTGCATCGTGCTGGGCCACGTCTCCGACAAGGAGGGCCGCAAGGAGTCCAAGTCCAAGGGCAACTACACGCCGCCGGAAATCATCCTGGACGAAGTGCGCATGGACTTCGCCGTCCTCACGGCCACGGAGGCCGGCGTTCCAGGTGAGCCGGGCGTGGCGCTCATCGCTCGCGAGGACCTGGAGGGCCTGGACATCCAGGAGGGCGCCAAGGTGCAGCTCTTCCGGCCAGACCGTCCGGACGTGGTCATCACGGCAACGGTGAAGGCGCACAAGAAGCTCAAGCGCCGCGTGCTGCTGCTGGCGCCCGCTGACCTGCAGACGCTGGACGTGGCGCCCTCCGCGCGGGGCGCCAGTGTCATGCCGGTGGAGGTGCCCCGGTTGGCGCCTTCCGAGCGCGTGGTGCTGAAGGACCCCGCCGCCAAGGCGCCGGGCGCGGACGCGTTCCGCTGGTTCTTCTACGCGGCGAGCCCCACCTGGTCGAACACGCGGCACTCGCTGAGCAACGTGCGGCTGTTGCAGAAGGACTTCCAGGTCAAGCTGCGCAACGTCTACTCGTTCTTCACCATCTACGCGAACATCGACGGCTTCAACCCCGCAGCCGGCAACACGGACGCGACCGACTCGCCGTGGGAAGCCATCCGCCGCAGCCAGGGCTGGCGCGAGGTGAAGGCGCGGCCGGTGCTGGACCGCTGGATTCTGTCCGAGGTCCACCTCACCCTGCGCGACGTCACCCGCGCGCTGGACACCTACCAGGTCTACGACGCGGCCCAGCGGATGGTGGCGCTGGTGGACGCGCTGTCCAACTGGTACCTGCGCCGCAGCCGGTCGCGCTTCTGGGCGCCGGGCTTCGAACAGGACAAGCAGGACGCGTACTTCACGCTCTACGAGGCGCTCACCACCATTGCCTCGCTGTCCGCGCCCTTCATCCCCTTCTTCGCCGACGAGATGTGGGGCAACCTGGTGCGCAAGCCCTGGCCCACCACGCAGCCGGAGAGCGTCCACCTGGCGCGCTTCCCCTCCGTGGATGCGTCCCTCATCGACGAGGGGCTCGCGGCGGAGATGGGCGCTGTGCGGGATTTGGTCTCCCTGGGCCTCAAGGTGCGCACGGACAATCGCCTCAAGGTGCGCCAGCCGCTGTCGCGCGCGGACGTCATCCTGGCGCGCAAGGAGCTGACGGACCGCGTGGCGGCGTACCGCGACCTCATCGCGGACGAGCTGAACGTCCACGAGGTGCGCTTCGTGGAGCCGGGCAGCCCGGAGGCGGACGTGGTGCGCTTCCGCGTCCGGCCCAACCTGCGCGCGGTGGGCGGACGGCTGGGCCCCAAGCTGGCCCCGGTGCGCAAGGCCTTCGACACGGGTGACGGCGCCGCGCTGCACCGCGAGCTGCTCCAGACGGGCCGCGTGGCCATGACGGTGGCCGGCGAGGACCTGGTCTTCACCGCCGAGGAGTTGGAGACGCTGGTGGAGGCCAACCCCGGCTACGCCGCCGCGGGCATGGGCGTGGGCGTGGTGGTGCTCCACACCGAGCTGACCGAGTCCCTGGTGGATGAGGGCCTGGTGCGCGAGCTGCTCGCCCGCGTGCAGGGCGCGCGCAAGGACATGGAGCTGGGCTACACCGACCGCATCCAGCTCTGGGTGGACGGCGACGCGCGCGTGAAGCGCGTGACGGACGAAGCGCGGGAGCTGATCGCGCGGGAGACGCTGGCCTCCAGCATCCTCGTGGGCCCCGAGGGCCTCACCGGCAAGGAAGAAGAAGCCAGCATCAACGGCCTGCCCGCGCGCATCCGCGTGGAACGGGCCTGAGCCGCGAAAAAACACGGGCTGCCTCATCCCCGCGATGAGGCAGCCCGCAAGTCACGGCACCCCGGCGCTGCCCTTCCCACGTGAAAAAGGGCCGTGCCAGCCTTCACTCAGCTCACAGTGAAGGTCGTGTCGTTCCGGTACAGCAACGTCTGGGGCCCGTTGGAAGCGATGGCGCAGAACAGCGTTCCCGTTGCCAGCTTCATGACGTCATTCCCCAGCCCCGAACATTTCGACATTTACCGCTTTTACTCGATTATTAAAACGTAAGACAGGCTGTCAATCAAGACCCAGCCCCTGTCCGCCACGGCGCCCAGATTCGCTTCTTCCAGGACGGAGCCACGCGAAGCCCCGTCCCGCGGTGTCACCCTCCATCAGGACTGAGCGGTGGGACGGACGATGATTTCGTTCACGTCCACGTCGTCGGGCTGCTCGATGGCGAAGGCGATGCTCCGCGCAATGGCCTCGGGCGGAATCGCCACCCGCCGGTATTCGCGCATGCCCGCGCGCGCGACCGGGTCGGAGATGGAGTCGGCGAGCTCGGACGTCGTCACGCCCGGTGAAATGACGGTGACCCGGATGTCACCGCCGACCTCCTGCCGCAGCCCCTCGGAGATGGCGATGACGGCGTACTTCGTCGCGCAATACACGGCGGCCGTGGGCACCACCAGGTGGCCACCAATAGAGGAGAGATTGATGAACTGGCCGGAGCGCTGCGCCTGCATGATGGGCAGCCCGGCGGCGATGCCGTGCAGGACGCCACGGATGTTGACGTCAATCATCCGGTCCCACTCCTCGACCTTGAGCGCCTCCAACTTCGACAGGGGCATCACGCCCGCGTTGTTGATGAGGCCCCCTCGCAATGCAGCCGGGAGTACAGCCGGCTGCTTGGCGCGCCGCCCTCGCGAAACATCGGCCGGCTGCGGAGCACGCTCCAGGGCCAGGCACCGGTCCGGCAGGCCAATGCGTCAACTTGACGCACACGCCACTGCCATCGCCGGGATATGACGTGCGGGTGTCCACCGCGCCGACTCACCCCGAGGCGCCGTCGCCTGACGTCCTGTCCTCGCCCCCGCGCTCCGCCTTCCGACGCTCCACCGGGGACATGGCGGCGCGGCTGTCCTCCAGCGACATCGCGCTCGGGTGGCTGGTCCGCCTGCGCTGGCACGCCGTCGCCGGCCAGGCGCTGACCGTGGGCGTCGCCGTCCGGGTGCTGGAGTTGAAGCTGCCCGTGGCGCCCCTGCTGGCCCTGGTGGCCACGACGGCGGTGTCCAACCTGCTCCTCGCGCTCTGGCTCCGTCGCGAGCCCGAGGTCCGTCCCGGCCTGCTGGGCGCCGTGCTCGCGTTCGACACCGCGTTGCTGACGGGGCTGCTCGCGCTGTCCGGTGGCCCGGCCAACCCGTTCGCCATGCTGTATCTCGTCCATGTGACGCTGGCGGCCATCGTGCTGGGCCCCCGTTGGACGGCGCTCATCGCGATGCTGTCGGTGCTGGGCTCGACCAGCCTCTTCGCCTGCCACGTCCCACTGCCCGACACGGTGAACCCGCCGGGCAGCCACGGCCTGGACTCGCTCCACGTCGTGGGCATGTGGGTCGCCTTCACGCTGACGGCGCTCATCATCGGCTTCGTCGTCGCCCGCGTGGCCGCCGCGCTGAGAGACCGGCATGCCGCGCTGGCGCGCACGCAGCGGCTGGCGGCGCGCGCGGAGAAGCTGGCGTCGCTGTCCACGCTGGCGGCCGGCGCGGCACACGAGCTGGGCACGCCGCTGGGCACCATCGCCATCGCGGCCAACGAACTGGACGCGCTCATCCTGGAGGCGCCCCAGGAGGCGCTGGAGGACGCCCGCCTCATCCGGGACGAGGTGGAGCGCTGCCGGGACATCCTGGAGCGCATGAGCGCCCGCGCAGGACAGACGCTGGGCGAGGTCCCCGAACGGACGACGCCGAGCGACGTGCTCGCCCGCCTCCGGGAACAACTGGGCACCGCCGACCAGGCGCGCCTCCAACTCGAGCCCGGCCCGGACGTGCCCTTCTGGTGCCCCGTGCGAGGACTGGTGCAGGTTCTGACGAACCTGGTGCGCAACGGGCTGCATGCCAGCGAGGCCACCGGAGCGAACGTCGTGGTGTCCGCGCACCGCGAGGAAGACCGCCTGCGCTTCATCGTGGAGGACCAGGGCACCGGCATCCCACGCGCGCTGCTGCCCCGGCTGGGCGAGCCCTTCTTCACCACCAAGCCCGCGGGCCAGGGCATGGGGCTGGGCCTGTTCCTCACCCAGACGTACGCCGAGCTGTGTGGAGGCCGCCTGGAGCTCAGCTCCGAGGAGGGACAGGGGACGCGCGTGACGCTGGAGCTGCCCTTGAGGAAGGAGTCGTCCGATGCCCCCAGGTGAAGCCCCCGCCACGGTGCTCGTCACCGACGACGACGAGCGGTTCCGAGAGCGGCTGGTGCGCGCCTTCGTACGGCACGGCTTCCAGGCCCATGGCGCGGCCAGCGCGCAAGCGGCGCTCGAGGCCGCGCGGACGTTGCGTCCGGGTTACGCCGTCGTCGACCTGCGCCTGCCCGACGGTTCCGGCCTGGAGTTGGTGCGCGAGCTGAAGGCCCTGGACGCGAGCACCACCGTCGTGGTGCTGACGGGCTATGGCAGCATCGCCACGGCGGTGGAGGCCGTCCGGCGAGGCGCCACGCACTACCTGGCCAAGCCCGCGGACGTGGACGACATCCTGCTGGCCTTCGCCGGCGCCACCCTCCCCTCCGGGCAGGAGGCCGCGCTCACCCACGAGGTGCCCTCCCTGGCGCGCGCGGAGTGGGAGCACATCCAGCGCGTGCTCGCCGACTGTGGGGGCAACATCTCCCAGGCCGCCCGGTTGCTGCGCATCCAGCGGCGGAGCCTGCAACGCAAGCTGTCCAAGTACCCCGTTCCCAAGTGAGCCCGGGGTGCGTCAGCAAGACGCACGAAACGCGGCGCCCGAGCCGGTAGGGTGGAAGGTGTCAGGAGGCCCGATGTCCCCGCCACGCGCGAGTGCGCTGCTGCTCACCCTCATGGTGTCCGCCGGAGGCTGTACCAAGACGCCCACCGAGGAGGGCGTGAAGGAAGCCAACGGCAGCATCCAGTGCCAGACGCTCCAGCACCTGGCCTGCACGGGGCTCTACGGCGAGGGCGGCGCCGGGTGGGCGACCCGGGCGATTCCCCCCGAGGTGCGCCCCTACGAGCCCGGCCTCCAGCTCTGGAGCGACGGCCTGGACAAGGCGCGCTTCATCTACCTGCCGCCCGGCACGAAGGTGGACACGTCCAAGAGCGACGAGTGGCGCTTCCCCGTGGGCACGAAGCTCTGGAAGGAGTTCAGTTGGAAGGGGCGGCCCATCGAGACGCGCTTCCTCTGGAAGCGCCCGGACGGGAGCTGGCTGCGGACCACCTACCGCTGGAGCGACGACGGGAAGACGGCGCTCGAGTTGACCAGCGGCGAGAAGGACGTGCCCGGCACGGAGGGCTACGAAATCCCCAGCCAGCAGGATTGCCAGTCCTGCCACCGAGGGCGCGGCGACGAGGTGCTCGGCTTCGAGGCCGTCGCGCTGGCCCACGACGGCGCGCGCGGCCTCACGCTGGCGAAGCTGGTGGAGGAGGGACGCCTGAGCCACCCGCCCGCGCAAGTGCCCCGCATTCCTGGCACGCCGGTGGAGCAGGCCGCCCTGGGCTACCTGCACATGAACTGCGGCGTGTCGTGCCACAGCGGCAACCGGATGGCGCTGGGCAACAGCTCCGGCCTGCACCTGCGCCTGGAAGCGGGCGAGCTCGGCTCCGTGCAGGAGACGGACACCTGGCGCACGTCCGTGAATGTGAAGGCGCTCATCCAGACGTCGGGCATGTTCGGGAAGAGCTCGCAGCGCGTCGCGCCGGGTGACGTCCAGCACAGCTCGCTGCTCTACCGGATGGGCCAGCGCGGGGACTTCATGCAAATGCCCCCCCTGGGCACTCGCGTGGTGGATGAACAGGGCCGGGCGCTCATCCAGCGCTGGATTGAAGCGATGCCCACGAAGAAGGGGGGGTAGGCGCCATGCTCTACTCAGTGGTGTTGCTCCTCCACTCCTGGCTGCGCTGGGCGGTGGTGGTGCTGGGAGTGCTCGCGCTCGCGAGGGCACTGATGGGCTGGGCGCGAGCCCGTGACTGGACGCCCGGCGACCGGCGGCTCCAGGTCTTCTTCGTCTCCGCCTTCGATACCCAGATGCTTCTGGGGATGACGCTCTACTTCGCGCTCAGCCCCGTCACGCCCCGGAGCCTGGACGCGCTGCGGATGAGCATGTCCATCGGCCACCTGCGCTTCTTCAGCCTGGAGCACCCACTGCTGATGCTCCTGGCCCTCACCGCCGCGCACGCCACCTCCGCGATGACGCGGCGGGAGGCGCCCGCTCAATCCAAGCACCGCACCTGGGCGGTGGGGCTCCTGCTGGCCATGCTGTTCGTCGCACTGGCCATTCCCTGGCCCGGCTTGTCCCACGGACGGCCCCTGCTCCGGGGCTTCTAGCCAGACAATCCGTTAGAGTGCCGCGCATGCGCGGACACAGAAACTGGGCAGGCACGTCAGTGATTGCGGTGACGCTTTGGCTCGCTTGCGGCGTGGCGATGAGCGGCTGTGGAAGAGGCAAGGAGCGCGCTGCGCTCGCCACGAAGCTGGAGCAGCGCATCCGCTCCGCCGCGAAGACAGGAGAGGCCTTCCACCTGTCGGAGGTGACGGACTTCGACTGGGACACCCTCCACGTCTTCACGCCCTATGTGGTCGCGGAGGAAGTCCGCCAATCGCTTGGCAACGACTGGTCCGGCGCGAGAGACATCTATGAATCGGAATGCCTGCTCGTCTTCGTGAAGGAAGGACGGGTCGTCATGGACCTCGAATACCCTCGGATGAAGGGGGACTTCTCGGCCATGAAGAAGTACCGCTTCTCGCGCGACGAGGCCCGGTTCGCCGCGCCCAAGGACGGCCGTCCCCTGACGCACGCCGTGGATTCGCCCTGAGCCACCGCGCGCAGCGGCGTGCCTCGGCCCGTGAGGAGAGGCACGCCCGCGGGCACCGCTAGGCTTTCACCCATTTGTCTTGAAGCACGTCCCAGCGCATCTCCTTGCCCTTGAGCGGCTCGGCCTGATTGCTCGCGAAGCTGCCCGTCTCTTGCACGTTCGTACAGCCAATGCTCTTCAGGTAGGCGACACAGTCCTTGGTGAACTGATTGGCCTGGTCGTGGTTGTGGGCACCCATGGCGCCATACATCTTCGAGCTGCCAGGACCGTCGTAAGTGAAGTTCTGCACGTAATACAAAGGCATGTCAGTCGCTCCCCTGAAGGCGTTGGTTGCCTTCACGATTATCGCACTTTCCGTCCTTCCTGTGAAAGTGCGCCCGGAGCAATGTCTCGGAGGGAGGAACCCCGCACCCGACGCGTCAGGGCTCCCACCTCCACCACCCTGGAGGCTACTGCCGGGCGACGCGCTTCCGCCGAGGTGGCACGGGCGAACCTGGACCGGGCTATGCCTTCAGCGCGGACACCAAATCGCCCGCGGCCAGCCGTGAAACGGATTCCGCGGAGGTGTGGAGGAACCGCAGCGCATAGCCCTCGCTGCCGGCCGGGAGCGAGGGGCGGTCCGTCATCCCCGCGAAGAATGTGGGCGTTGAGCCAGGCGTGAAGCCGTGGGGGGTGGCATCCACTTCAAGGCCACGCAGCCTGCGCAGGAAGGCGGCGGTGTCCTCGTCCGAGCCCCGCGTCAGGACAGACACCGTGCCATCCCGGCGCCGGACCTGCACCGTGCGGCTGCGCGCGGCGGCGTGAAGGCAAGCCAGGTCCCAGAGCGTGGGGCGGGCGCCGGTTCCGAAGTAGGCCAGGGTGTCCTTTCCAAGGTTCGCGAGCTCGCCTCGCGAGCTGTGCACACTCTGGAAGCCATCCTCTGGAGGGACCTTCACATCCACCCAACGGAGCGTCTTCTCGACGAGGTCGATGACGAGCGGCACGGAGATCTTCCCGCTCCCCTGCAGGTCGAAGCGCTGCTCCACCGCGCGCGCATCGAAGTGGGGCCCGCCCTCCCCGTCCCGGACCATGAAGCCCGCGAACGCGTCCTCCATGCGATCGAACGAGACGCTGTTGTAGGAGAACACCACCGGGATGGCGTAGCGAACGCCCTGCGCCAGCAGCCTCGGAGCATGGACATCCAGGAACTCGGCGCCACCCGTCGGCAGGGGCCCGGAGGTGACATCCCCCGAATGCACCGCGGCGTCGTCCGCCAGCCGCAGGTTCGTGAAGTCACACACGTCCACCAACCACCAATCCTTGTCGTAGAAGGCCACCGACAAGTCCAGGTCCACCCGCGTCCCCTTGGGCTCCGTCCAGTGGACGAAGAAGCGCAAGGTCTTCCCTTCCGGCAGCGGCAGCAGGCTCCCACGCGGAACCGCCACCAACGCCCGGGAGGCCGTCTTCTCCGCCAGCGGAACCATCAGGTCGGCCAGGGCCTCGTCGAGCACCGCTTGAGGGAAGGCCGGCAGGGCCTCCGCCCGGCGCAGCAGCTCCCGCTCCAGCGGCGCCACCAGCTGGCCAATGGCGTCGCCAGGGAGCAAGGGGCGCCGGTCCTCCATGCCCCAGGCGTGGGTGGCCTCGCCCTTGGGAAAGAACACGCGTTTGGCGAACGGCTTGTGCCGCTGACGCAGGTGCGCCGCCACGGTGAGCAGCAGCCCAGGCGCGCCCCGAGGCAGCACCGCCTCGAGCACCGCGAGCAGCTCCGGGTCGAGCGCGGCGGAGCTCGACTGGGCCACCGACAGGCGGCTCACATGGTCCAACCGGCGCAGCAGCTCACCGGGTCGCTGCCGCAGCAGCCGCAGTGCGCCGCGGACATCGCTCGCGTCCAGCGCCGCTTCGACGTGTGAGGCAAAGGAGCGGAAGCCAACGCGGACGCCTCCGTCGGCCTCCAGCCTGTGAAAGGCCGCCGGATGCTCGCTGGCCAGACTCAGCACGGATGCTCCGAACGGTGTCTCCGGCACCAACACCGTCTCACGCAAGACAGCGAACGCGAGCGCGACCTTCGGATGGCGCTGCCACTCCTCGAAGACATGCAGGAGCTTCGCGTGGGCCTTCCACAAGCCGGGGTGGCGTCGGAGGTCCTCGGTGAGGTTCAGCACGGAGAAGCCTTCCAGCATCCGCAGGACGGCGCGCCGTACCGGACGCGGAGGGCTCTTCAGCGGAATCTTGACGGTGAGGTCGGGGTTGCCGCCCGCCCATGCGACGAG
This sequence comes from Myxococcus virescens, assembly GCF_900101905.1. Taxonomy (NCBI): domain Bacteria; kingdom Pseudomonadati; phylum Myxococcota; class Myxococcia; order Myxococcales; family Myxococcaceae; genus Myxococcus; species Myxococcus virescens. The sequence goes on from NZ_FNAJ01000014.1 coordinate 157,243, forward strand.
TATCCGGAGCACATCCGTGGCGGTCTTCACGTATGCCGCGGCGCTGGCCAGCACGTCTCCCGCCGTGCGGGCATCCTGAAGCAGCAGGCCCATGACCTGCGCCAGCGTCTCCTTCACCGGGATGCTCGGAGGGAGCCACCCCAGGATGCGCACCCCCGTGACGGAGACGAGCATCTTCAGCAACATCACCTCGGAGGGGTGCAGCACCGTGGACCGGGACACCAGGCGCCGCATGACCTCCCTCCCCGCGGCATCCGGGTCGGTCCCCAGGGACAACCGCGTCAGCCGGTTGGCGGCCAGTGCATACACGCGCTTGGCGGCCTCGAGCGCCGTGGGCTTGAGGAAGGGCTCGGACGGAGACAAGCGACGGTGACAGATGGGACACGCGCTGTAGTCGCTTCCGTCGTAGCACCGCTCGCAGACCAGGTGGGCGCACGGCGACAGCGCACGCACCGTGCCCTGCGCGCCGCAGTGGATGCACGGCTGTTCCGGCGACTGGAACAGCCAGCCCAGCATCCGCTGCACGTAAAACTGCCGGGTGTCGCGGGGCACGCTCTCGGGGAAGTTCCGGAACAACGGAACGAAGGGCCGGTTGGAGCCCCGAAGCGCCGCGCAGTTGTCGTAGATGAAGCGGCCGGAAGCCGCCATGACCTCGGTGGGCAGCGCGAGCAGCGCCTCCCGGAGCGCGCCGTCCAGCGTGTAGCCCACCCCCGCGAGGTCTGCCTCCAGGGCATCCATGCCCTGCTCCCGCTCCTGCGAGTCACCGCTGGGAGCAAGTCCTGAGGGGAGGAAGACAAGCCCCATGGTCCGGAGCAGCAGCGCGGCGGTACCGCCCATCACGTCGAGCGAAGGGGAGCCCATGGTGACTCCAGACGAGAGGAAAAAACGGGGCGGAGAGCGGATCCGCTACCTCAGGAGTGAGAAGGAAGCACACCCAGGGCCGCCCCGTGGGGAACCCTACCAGGGCCCGGCGGGGCGCCGCTACCGTTGCAGCACGCGGTTGTCCCCCCTATGCGGGCCTGCCCTCGCGACTCAGCGCGCCCGCCTGCCTGAGCCTGGCGAGCGCTCCGCCTACAAACTTCCCGGTGCGCTTCACCCGTGTCCTCGAGGAGCGTCAGCCCTCGTGGACCTGGACCGGGAGGAGCCGTCAGACTGCGAGACATGAACCTCTCGCGAGCCGCCCTTCTCGTCCTGCTCCAGCCGCTGGCCGTCCAGGCCGCGGAGTACCGCGTAGGCCCCGACCAGCAGTACACCCGCCTGGGTGACGTGCCCTGGGAGTCCCTCGAGCCCGGAGACACCGTCTTCGTCCACGCACGGCCCACGCCCTACGCGGAGAAGTGGGTCCTGGGCCGCAGGGGCACTGCCGCCGCGCCCATCACCGTGCGCGGCGTGAAGGACGCGCAGGGCAACCTGCCCGTCATCGTCGGCGAGAACGCCACCACGCGCTCGCAGCTCAACTATTGGGGTGAGGAGCGCGGCATCCTGAAGATTGGTGGCTCCAACCGGCCCGCGGACACGATGCCCGCGCACCTGGTGGTGGAGAACCTCCACCTGCGCCGGGCACGCGGCGCCTTCACCGGCCGCAATGGCGCGTCCACCTACCTGGACAACGCCGCCGCCATCTTCATCGAGAAGGGCGAACACATCACCATCCGGGGCTGCGTGCTCGAGGACAGCGGCAACGGCCTGTTCATCGCCAATCAGGCGTCGAATGTCACCGTCGAGCACAGCCACATCCTGGGCAACGGCAACACCGGCAGCATCCTCGAGCACAACGCGTACACCGAAGCGCTGGGCATCACCTACCAGTTCAACCGATTCGGTCCGCTCTGCACCGGCTGTCTGGGCAACAACCTGAAGGACCGCTCGGCGGGCAGTCTCATCCGGTACAACTGGATTGAGGGAGGTAACCGGCAGCTCGACCTGGTGGACTCGTCCAGCGGAACGCTGCGCGCGGCGCCGTCGTATGCGCGGACCTTCGTCTACGGCAACGTCTTGCTGGAGCCCGAGGGCGCGGGCAACCGGCAAATCGTCCACTTCGGTGGCGACTCCGGCAACACGGCCAACTACCGGGGCACGCTCTACTTCTTCCACAACACCGTGGTGTCCAGCCGCACGGACCGGACCACGTTGTTGCGGCTGTCGCACCAGAACCAGACGGCGCACGTGATGAACAACATGGTGCTGGTGGCCGCGGCCCATGGCAACACGCTGTCCCTCACGGACGAGGCGGGCACGCTCCGACATGGCGGCAACTGGTACAAGCCCGGCTACGTGAGCACCTTCGGCACGCTCACGGGCGCCGTGGTGGATGCGGGGGGGAATCTCACCGGAACCGACCCCGGGTTCATCAACCTCGCCGGACAGGACTTCCGCCTGGCCGCTGCCTCCACCCTGCGAAGTCAGGCGGTGGCGCTCCCCGCCGAGACCCGCAGCGAGCCCGTCACCTGGCAGTACGTGAAACACACCGCGGGTGAGCCGCGCGCCCAGGTGAGCCCGGCCCACATCGGCGCGTATGGGGATGCCTCCGAGCCAGGGACCGAGACACCGGACGCGGGCACGGGCACCGAGCCCGACGCGGGAACAGGCACGCCCACGGATGCGGGCACGGACACACCCATGGATGCGGGCACGACGCCGCAGCAGCCAGACGACACCGAGAATTCGGGTGGCTGCACAGCCGCTGGAGCCAGCTTCGCGGGCCCACTGGCGTTCGCGATTCTCGGCATCCTGGGACGCCGGAGGAGAAACCCGGCGCGAGGCCAGTAGGTCCATCGGGAGCCTCGAAGTTCGAGGCTCCCACCACGGCCTCAAAAGACGTCGGGACGCGGAAGGACTTGCGCGGAATAGACGAGCACGTGTCCCCCTTCGTCGAAGAAAGCCGGGTCGTGGCTGGAATTCACCTGGGTGGGGCCACCCACCGTGGCGATGGACTGCCCCATGGAGACCAGCGGCGCGTTGCATCGCTGAGGGAGCGCGGGAGTGTGCTTGGAGCAGGTCGTCCCCACCCTGTAGGACTCAGGACATGGCGCGGGTGGGCCACCGCAGGTGGAGCAAGGCAGGCCCACGGGGAATTCCTTGCTGCATTTCAGACACCAGTTGAAGCCAAGCGGAGGAGGCGCGGGGGGATAGGGGTGTGCGATGCAGGGCATGGTATTGGTACAGCCGACCACCCCACACTGCCACCTTTGCCAGGCGTAGCCGCACAGATGCCGCGCCTCGGTCGGACCGTGAGTCGGGCAGTCCCCGGGCGCGCTCCGCGTCTTGTTACAGCCGACGCACCACCGCAGTTCCTTGTCCTGGGTGCAAAGGCCCGGCACGGTCGCGTGCATGGCCGGATGGTCATCGCAGGCGTAGGCGCCATCCGTCACGCGTGCCACCGATGCGCACCGCTGACCATCGACGTTGAACACCAGGCCAGGCCGCGGGCCCCCAATCCAGGTGCACAGCTTTCCACGACCAATGGACATGCCGAACGACGGGATGAGCTGGACCTGCACCCGAGGGTCACCAGCCACGGCGCCAGGGGGCTGCGGCCCGAAGGGGGGAACGGGGCTGTTCCCCCCGTGATAGAAAAGGTCCAGGCGGTTCATGGCGTGGTCCAGGCAGACCTCCAGGCCCAGGGTGACGCCATCCACCGTGACCACTGAGCCGCCTCCGTCGCCCGACAGGTTGATTTCCGACCCGACGCGGTTCGGCCGGTTCAACCAGGTGGCGCCCAGCCCCACCCGGTTGGGGCTCGCCGCCGGTACGTCCGTGGAGCCTTCCGTGGGAAGCGCCAGCCTGTCCGTGCCGCCATGGATCTCGATACGCCGGCCCAAGCCCGTTGGGTCGAACCAGGCATTGGCATTGTGGGAGTTGGGTCCCACGAAATCGATGGCGGAGACGTACTCCTTGTAGACGGCGGCCCCTTTCAACCCCTGGCTGAGCAGGGGTGCAGGCCAGCCCTTCTGGACCATGACGACGTTGAAGACTTCCGTCGACCTGGGCTCGACGAGCTCCGCCGACCCGCTGGCGAAGCCCACCTTCTTGTTCGCCAGCGTGAGGCAGTACCGGCCCGCCCCCAGCGGCACACACCCTTTGATGTCGTCCTCTTCAGACCCCGTGCGCAGCTTCCACGGCGCAGCAGGCGCGGCGCCCGATGACGGAATGAAGATGCGAGAGCACACCCTGGAGTTGACCACGACCTCCGTGCAGGGTCCCGTCTGGTCAACGGTGTCAATCCAAGCCACGGGTTCGGACAAAGCGATAGGGCCTGGAACAAGGCCGCTCTTGCCGTCCACGGTGAGCTGGTACTCGCCGGGCGTGAGCGTCGTCGCGACGGCCTTGAGTGCGTGGTTCTGCCCAATCCCACGCACCTTCCAGGTCGTTTCGGGAGGGCGCGAAAGCGCGACCTTGAGGACGTCATCCACGCCGGACGTATTGGCCTCGAGGAGGACCGCGTGGACCTGCCCCTCCCCGCCATGCGTGAGAGGCGTCCCGGTGGGCGCCCCCGTCACCGCATCCAACTCCTCGTGCGGGAGATAGCCGATGGCGCTGCCAAACACGAAGAGCCAGTCTGCGTACTCCGGCTTGTCCGTCTCCTGCCGGAGCTGCCGCGTGACGTCCCAGAGCTTCTCGACCGGATATCCACCGTCCTTTCCTCGGAAGTAGAACTCCGGGGCCATGAACAACTTGAGGACGTTCTCCTCGGGACGGATGTGGCCATCCGCCGCCGCGAGTCGAATGGCATCCTTCATCACATCGCAGCGCGTCTGGATGTCGACGTCCGGGTCCGCGTCGCCCAGGTAGTCGATTCCGGGGCCAGGCACGCGAGCCTTCGTCCCCGGCTTGACGTTGAAGGCAATGAACTGCACCTGCGCATAGTCGAAGGCACGGACCTGGGTGGGCATCACGGCCAGCGCGAGGCCCAGCGGTTCGTCTTCGTCACTGTGCGCCTGGAGCTGCACCCGGTAGGGCAACTGGTCGCGGCGAATCGCGGCCTTGTCCCACGTCTTCCGCGCATCCTTCAGGAACTCGTAGCGCTTCCGGGTCCGGAGCTGCTGCTCGTCCAGGGGCGCGAAGAACACCACGTTGTCGTCCTTGTCCCAGACGACGACCTGCCCCCGCTTGAGCTTGCCGTGGTCCCCTTGCAGCTCCCACGAGACACTCAGCGTGTCCTCGTCGAGCTCGGGGTCCGCGCCCTTGACGGGCTTCCAGCGTGGAGCGAAAGGCGTCAGGAGGATTTTCGCCGCGTTGTCCCGGTCATCCTTGTAGTACCGCACCAGCACGTCATAGGGCGCGCAGCCGTGGTGGATGAAGGTCCCCGTGCCCTCCCGCTTCAGCACGCCCTGCGTGGCCTCGCTCTCCCCTTTCCAGTCCGGGAGCTTCTGGGCCACGGCGGGCGGCCGCCTGTCAGCGACCTCGTAGCATTTGCGCCGGCGGAACAAGTGCGTGGAGCCCCCCTCCGTCGCATCCGTGTCGCAGGCCACCTGCCCGCCCTGAGGCGAAAGCGAGTGATACCCATGGGCGTGGACCTCGAAGTCCACCTTGTCGGCACTAGAGGCGACACCTTCCAGCACGTACTCCGCTTCGCAGGTGCCGGAGGGTGGCAGGAACCACCGGGTGAGCTTGCGGATGGACACCGCCGGAGCAGGAAACCGGCGCCGCACCTGCACGGTGTGCGCCGTGTCCAGGGCGAGCGGCGCGGCGGGCTTCCACGGCACGGGTTTGTGAATGAAGGGCTTCGGTCCCAGCGCGGGGTCGAGCAGCGACGCGAGCGGGTCCGTCTCCGGCCTGGCGCAACCCACGAGTTCGATCAGCGCGCGGTTGATTTCCGCCGGGACGAGGGTGCCCCAATTGTAGAGGGCCACGTCGTTCAACCGTCCGGTGAGACCGTTCGTGTCGAGCAACTCACCCAGTGTCTGCCGGTGCGTCACATCAATCTTGTTGGAATCCGACCGGCGGGCGAAGACAGGAGGCATGGACGCCCTCCGTTACGGGTTCAAGGCCATGAACTCGAAGACTTCGGGGGCGCCGTCGTCCTCGAGCTCGAGTGCGTCGAGCGTCAACGCGGTCTGAGGTCCATTCACCAGGGGAATGTCCTCACTGACGCCGTGGTCGAGCACCCACTGCCTTGGCGAGGCACTCGGCGGCCATTGGACGGTGACGTGCGGCCGGTCGATGGGCGCCATCGTCCCATCAGGCCGCTGGAGCTGGACGGCGAGCTTGAGCTGTCCCAGTTGCTGGACCTGGAAGTGGAATTGAGACCGGCCCGCGGGGATGTCCAGCACAGGTGCGGCGTCCAGCAACTGACCCGTGGCGGAATAGAGCTGGAACTTGCCGCCTCCCGCGAAGCGCAGGGCGAGCGGATAGGGCCCGGGCACCAGCGGTTCCCCACTCCATCCCACCAGGCCCGAGGTCCCCGTGGCCTGAGCCAGGGGATGGGCATCCCCCAGCGTGAGTTCCACGCCGCCGACACCCGCGGCATCGTGCTTCCATCGCAGCAGGAACTCGGGGCGCGCCCCCACTTCGACTGGGACCAGGCACACCGGGCAGGTGTTCAAGATGACCGGCTGCTCCCGGGCCCCTGGATTCAGGAGCAGGTCGTCCACCGCCGAGAGGCCATCCACCGTGACGGTGTAGGCCCCCGCATCCAAGGGCAGGAACCGAGCCACGCCATCGTCTTGCGTCGCGGCCGTCATGTCATTCACGGCGTAGCGCAGGACGCGGCCCTTGGGCTGCATGGCCTTGTTGCGGTGCGGATCGTACACGGGAGGGATGAGCCGGATGGCGCGTCCCGACAGCGACACCTGGACCTGCCCCAGCATCTCCTGGGTGTCTGCCCGATAGACGAGCACCAACAGGCCCGTCTGGTGCTGGACACAGGGAAGAGTCGAAGTCCCCACGACGGTCGACGCGGTCTTCTCCGCGGCCTTCAAGGCGGCGTCGAGATTCATCCATTCCCCTCGCGCGCCTGAGCCAGCTCCAAGCGCGCATAGATGAGATTGAGCTTCTCGGAAGCCGGCCGCTGAGCATCCGTGAGCAGGTCTCCCATCCAGCGGGTGGCTGGCGCCTTCTCGAACCCGGGCCCGAATTCGATGAACAAGAAGACGTACAACGTCACCTCACGGGCGTCCGTGATGCCGTGACGCTCGGCATGGGCGATGCCATCCTCCACCGTGCCGCGCAGGACCCTCGCATCCTGGAGTCGCGCGTCTCCCGGAAATACCGAGGGCAGGCTATGGAGCGTCTCCGCGATGAAGCGCTCGCGCCCTTGCGCGTTCATGAAAGCCATCTGCTCCGGACGGATTCTCAGCATGGCGGGCACGGAGGCTATCAACAGCAACAAAGCAGGAATAGATGTAATCGAAGCAAAATCAATGCCCTTGGAATGCCACCTCACGCTCGACACATCCTTCCCCTGCGCCGAGCAGCCCGTATGCTCGGGGCGTGAGGTGGATGCGTCAGGCAGGACAAGCGTGGGGCCCGAGGCCTTGGCGGACGGCACTCGCCAGTTCCGCCCGGTGGCCAACGAAGGAGCCTTCACGAGCGAGGCAGCGCCACCGAATCGTCGTGGCCCTGGCGCGTGTCTCCCGCGCCTTCGAGTTTCCCCGCACGATTCTGCACGTCGCGAAGTCCGCCAGTGGCCCCATCATCGTCAGCGAGGACGACGAGGGCCGCCGCTACCTCCAGTTCGGGTGGATTGGCGCATTCCAGAGCGCGATGTGGCCGGGCTTCCCGCTGCGCCTGGAGCTGGACTACACGCGAGCGGTGGCGGCGACGCTGGCCTTCGTGCCCGAGCCCTCGCGCCTGCTCGTCGTGGGACTGGGAGGCGGCACCATTCCCACCTTCCTCCGCGCGGTGCTCCCGCACGCGCACATCGACGCGGTGGAAATCCAGCCCCAGGTGCTGGACATGGCCCGGCGCTACTTCGACTTCCACGAGGACGAGGCCCTGCACGCCCATCTCACGGACGGACGGCGTTTCATCGAATCACCCGGGGCGCCGTATGACGTCATCATCCTGGATGCCTACGGCACGCGAAGCATCCCGCCGGCGCTGGCGACGCAGGAGTTCCTGCGGGCCACGCAGGCGAGGCTGACGCCGGACGGGGTGGTGGTGGGCAACGTGCTCCGGAAGTCGGGCCGGCCCGGCTCGCTGATGGACCCGCTGTGGCGGGCCAGCTTCCCGCAGCTCTACGCCTTCGACGTGCAGGCGTCGGACAACCGCATCCTCGTGGGGCTGCCCCATGCGCGCAGGCTCCTCCGTGCGCGATTGCTGGCACGCGCCGGGCAGCTCGCGCGCGAATGGGGCGTGCCCTTCAACCTCCGCGCACGGGTGGCCCGCCGCGTGAGCGTCAGCCGCACCCCTGCGAACAGCCACGGCTGACGCGCAGGTATCGACTGACGTCGAGTTGAAAGCGGCCCCCTGCCCCATACGGACAGGGGGCGGCACCACCGTGCCGTCGGGCAGCCTACTGGTCCGCACCGTCGTACGCGCGCTGCAAGCCCTGGATGTCGAGCTTCACCATGCCCAGCATGGCTTCCATCACCCGGCGCGCCTTCTCCGGGTCCTTGTCATTCAGCATCTTCCCCAACACGGACGGGACGATTTGCCAGGACAGGCCGAAGCGGTCCTTGAGCCAGCCACACTGCTGTGTCTGGCCTCCGCCCTCCAGGAGCTTCGACCACAGCTCATCCACCTCTTCCTGCGTCTGACAGTCCACGAACAGGGAGATGGCCTCGGTGAACTTGTAGTGAGGCCCGCCGTTCAGCGCCATGAACTGCTGTCCATGAAGCTGGAACGTGCCAGAGACGACCGGCGCGGTGTCCGAGTCCCCAGCGCGGTTGAGGCTGAGAATCTTCGCGTCCTTCTTGAAGACGGACACGTAGAACTTCATGGCTTCTTCCGCGTTGCCGTCGAACCACAGGAAAGGCGTGATCTTCTGCATGGTGCGGTCTCCTCTGTTCAGGATGCGCCCGGCGTCAGGCGCGCTTGGATTGCTTGGACTTTGATTTCACCGGCGACTCGAAGAGCCCATCCAGGTACGTGCGCATCTGGCGCAGGTTCTCGAGGACCATTTCGGGCCGCTGCCGCGTCTTGCCCACCAGCATCGAGCCCTGCCACGTGCTGTAGAGCATCCAGGCCACGGCGTCGGGGTCGAAGCCCACGCGCGGCGGATGCAGCCGCTTCGCCTCCGTGAGCAGCCCCGCCACCGCGCCGACCCAGGCCTCCATGTGGCCTTCACCCGCCTGGCGCACAATGGCGTTCGACAGCGCCAGCTCCTGGGACAGCATGCCCACCATGCACGTGAGCATCCCGCCGTGCTGGCGAGCCAGGTCGCTCATGACGTCCAGCAGCCGGTGCAGCTTCTCCAGCGGGTCCACGCCGGGCTCGTCCCAGGCCTCGGCGTACAGCCCCATGCCCATCTCCGCGAAGGCGGCCATCGCGGCGAGGCCCATCGCCTCCTTCGACTCGAAGTGGTGGAAGAAGCTGCCCTTGGTCAGCCCGGCCTCGGCGCAAATCTGGTCCACCGTCGTCGCCGAAAACCCCTGACGCATCATCAGGTGCGTCGCGGCCGCGATGAGCTGACGCCGCGTCTCGGGGGCGTCACGCCTTCGTCGGGTGGGCATCTGGCTCATACAGACTGGTTGGTATGTATTGAATCCACCCCACCCCGTCAAGCGACAGGGGGAACGGAAGCTTCCAGCGCCGTGAGCCAGGAGACGCACAGAACGCACAACGGAGACACGGTCGACATTGCCCATCCGCCCCCGCAGCGGATAAGCCGTTGAAAATGACTCACAGCGTCGGGTTCACGGCTCGCGCCGTCCCGCCGCTCCTTTCGAACCGGAGTTCCTGGATGCAGTCACATCGCGCGGTCTGGAGCAGGCGCCTGATACTCGTGGGGAGCGTCATCCTCCTGTCATGCGGGAAGGAGGGATTGACGCCTCCGGGTGACGACGCGCTGGCCGCCGCACGAGGCCAGGCCCTGTCCCAGTGGAAGCAGGCCCCTTCCGCCCCCACCGCCCTGGCGCTGGCGCTGGCCTACTTCCCCGACCTTGAAACGGGTCCGGCCCCTTCGGCGCCCTCGTCCCGGCTGCTCGATGCGCAGCTCGGGAATGACGGAGGGCTGACGCTGACCACGCGCGGGCTGACCTTCCAGGTCCAGCCGGCGGCCGCCACCCCGGGCACACTCCACCGCGAGCGCTTCGCCGCGTTCCAGGGCGAGCGGCACCTCTGGTGGCCCGCGGGAAGCACGCAGACCACCCCACAGGGCTGGCGCACCTCGCGGGTCGAGGAGGCGTGGATTCTGGACGAGGTACCGGAGGCGCGCGGTGGCAAGCCAACGCACCGCGCCGAGTACACCGTCACGCTGCCGGCCTCCGTCCGGCGCATCCAGGACACGGGCGACTACCTCCAGTTCCTGGATGAAAGCGCGCGCCCCGTGCTCCGCTTCCATCCCGCCGTGGTGCGAGACGCCAACGGCCACTCGCGCGCGGGCAGCACGCGGCTCGCGGGTGGACGCATGAATCCGCGCACCCAGGTGTTCGACGTGGACGGCGCGCAGGTCCGCATCACGACCGAGGTCTCCCTCGCCGGGCTCACCGCGCCGCTCGTCGTCGACCCAGGCTGGTCCTCCACCGCTGCCATGGCGGAGGCCCGCGCTCAGCACGCCGGCCTCCTGCTCGGCACCGGCCAGTTGCTGGTCGTCGGCGGCGTCAACCGCCTGGGCTTCGTGGCTTCGTCCGAACGCTACGACCCCGACACCGACACCTGGAGCGCGGCGGCCGCCGCCGGGATTTTAGGCAACGTCACCATTTCCGCGCGCCTCTCCGACGGGCGTGCGCTCGTGCTGACGGACGGCTCCACGTCGGGGCGCATCTACGACCCCGCGACGGACACCTGGTCGGCCACGGGCCCCATGGCCGCGCCCCGCCCCCTGGCCACCCTCACGCGGCTCGACTCCGGTCAATTCCTCATCGCGGGCGGCAACAATCTCGCGACCGCCGAACTGTACGACCCCGCGAGCAACACGTTCCTCCCCACCGGCAGCCTCCTGAGGGCCCGGAGCCGCCACACCGCCACGCTGCTGCCCGACGGCCGGGTGCTCGCGGTGAGCGGCTTCAACAACGAGGACCGCGAAGTCCCGGGCGCCGACCTCTACGCCCCGGCGGCGGGAACATGGACCGCCGCCGCGGCGCCCCTGGTCCCCAGGCACTACGCCACCGCCACCCTGCTTCCCAATGGCCGCGTGCTGCTCGCGGGTGGACGCACCGCGACCGGTGTCACCACGCATGCGGAGCTCTACGACCCGGCGGCCAACACGTGGACGGCCACGGGCGCCCTGAACTTCCCGCGCAACGGCCATACCGCCTCACTGCTGCCCGACGGCCGGGTGCTCGTCATGGGCGGCGCCAACGCCGCGGGAGATGCCCAGCCGGTCTCCGAGCTCTACGACCCCGCCACCGGCACGTGGACCGCCACGGCCGCCATGGCGATTGGCCGGGAGAACAGCACGACGACCCTGCTCCCCTCCGGCAAGGTGCTCACCGCCGGAGGCTTCCACTCCAATCCGGCAACCACGTTCTACGCGGACACGGAGGTCTATGACCCTGGCGTCCAGGCCTGGGCCGCGGCGGGGACCCTGGGCGCTCCTCGCATTGACCCGCTGATGGCGCTGCTGCCCACGAACCGCGTCCTCGTGGCGGGTGGCCGTGACGGAGCGGGCACCGCGCTGGCGTCCGCCTCGCTGTATGACCGGGCGACGAACGCCTGGTCCGCGGCCGCGGGCCTCTCCACCGCGCGAGCGGATGCCACGGCGACGACGCTGGCCTCGGGCGAGCTGCTCGTCGTGGGTGGCACGAACGCAGGCGGCACGCTGAACACGGCAGAGCGCTATACGCCGGCCACGAACACCTGGAGCCCCGCGGCGTCGCTCACCCGCGCGAGACACCTGCACACCGCGACGCGCCTGCCGGATGGTCGGGTGCTCGTCGTCGGTGGCCAGGACGGCGCGGACGTGCTCGCCTCCGCGGAGCTGTACGACCCGGGCACCCAGGCGTGGACCGCCGCGGCGTCCGCGGCCGGGGCGCGCACCGCGCACGCCGCCGCCCTGCTGCCCGATGGACGGGTGCTCATCGCGGGAGGACGTGACGCGGGTGGAGCAGCCCTCACGTCGGCGGAGGTGTACGACCCCGCCACCAACACCTGGGCGCCCATCGCCGGCCTCGCCCAGGGACGCGAGCGCTTCACGCTGACGCTGCTGTCCTCTGGAGAGCTCCTGGCGGCGGGCGGCGCCGCGGGAGGCGTGGCGCTCACCACCACGGAGCGGTACTCGGCCGTCGCGAACACCTGGACGCCAGACAGCCCGCTGACGCAAGCGCGCTGGCGCCACACCGCCACCCTGATGCCGTCCGGTACACTCCTGGTCGCCGGAGGCCTGAGCGCGCCAGACACCTACGTGGCCTCCGCCGAAACCTACGGAGCCCCGTCGCGGACCTGGACACCGGTCATCGCGCCCGACGTGCGGGGTGGGGCCGTTGCCGTTGCCTTGCCCACGGGCGAGGTCCTGCTCGCGGGTGGCACGGCCGCCACCACGGCCCAGCGCTACGAGGACGTCCTCGCGCTTCCCGCCTGGCGTCCGGTCGTCTCCGCGCCGGAGACGCTGTACCAGACCTGCCCCACCGTCATCGAAGGCCAGGGCTTCCGGGGCATCTCGGGCGCGTCCAGCGGCAGCTACCTGGACTCGCCAACGGACTTCCCCCTGGTGCGCCTGCGCGCCGCCGAGGGAGGGCGGCTCTGGACGCTTCCCGCCACGGACATGTCCACCACGCGCGCGACGGTGCGGGTGCCCGCGGAGGCGCCGCCGGGCCCGTATGCCCTGTCTGTCTTCGCCAACGCCATTCCGGGTGGACGCATGGTGATGGTGCGCGCCAACACCGCGCCCACCGCGGACGCCGTGCGCATCGCCACGATGACCGGCGTCCCGCTGGACATCACGCTCACCGCGACCGACCCGGACGCGGACCAGACGTTGACGTGGACCATCGTCACGCCGCCCCAGCATGGAACGCTGAGCGGCACGCCGCCGAACCTCCAGTACACGCCCAACCCGGGCTACGTGGGCGCCGACAGCTTCACCTATCGCGTCAGTGACTGCGGCCTGGACAGCAACGAGCCCTCGGTGGACATCGCGGTGGAGGCCACCCAGCCCCTGGCCATCACCTGCCCCGAGGACACCGTCATCGAGGCAACAGGGCCTGACGGCGCTCCAGGCAACTGGCCCCCCGCCACCGTGACGCCTGGAGCGGGCGGCCCCGCCACGCTCACCTATTCACCGGCGGAGGGCAGCACGCTGCCGCTGGGGACCACGACCGTCACCGCCACCGCGGAGGACGCCTCTGGCACGCAAGTCACATGCACCTTCCAGGTCGAGGTGCGGGACACCACCCCGCCCGCGCTGACGTGCCCCGCCGACATCCGGACGACCTCCGATGATGCGTCGGGAACGACGGTGACCTTCGAGTTGCCCGAGGCCACGGACGGCGTCTCGACGCCCTCCGTCACGTCCTCGCCGGCGTCGGGGAGCACCTTCCGGCACGGCAACAACACCGTCACCGTCACCGCCACGGACGCCGCAGGCAATGAAGCCCGCTGCACGTTCCAGGTCACCGTCCAGGCAACGGTCGTCTCCATCGCCGGAGGCGGCTGCCAGGCCGCTGGCGGTGGCGCTGCCTCGTCGCTGGCCCTCCTGGTGGTTCTGGCATCGTGGAGCGGACTGCGTCGCCGCTCGCGTCACGCCTCGCACTGACCCGTACGTCACCCTCTTTCGCGAATGGACTTCACCTTGCGTACACAGGCTCGGAGCTGGGCGCTGGCCGCGCTCATCTCCTCAATCGCGCCCAATGCCCTGGCACAAAGCACCACGGGCGCGCTCGTCCCCATCGACCTGGAGCGGCTTCGCTTCACCCCCGCCGCCACGGACTCGATGCTCGTGGACACAGGCCACGTGCTCCCCCAGGGCGCCTACCGGCTGATGCTCATGGCCGGGTATGAGCGCGGCATCCTCCTGCTCAAGGGCAGCGATGGCCAGGAGCGCTCCATCCTCGACTACCGCGTCTCCGGTTGGCTCGCGGGCGCCTGGTCTCCCACCGACCGACTGGAGCTGTCCGCGCGGCTGCCCGTCATCATCCACCAGGGCGGCAAAGGCGCGGACACGCTGGTCGGCATCTCCGCGCCGGACGCGTTCGGCCTCGGCACGCCAGAGCTGGGCGCCCGCTACGCGCTGCTGCGGCGCGAGGACGGCGCCCCCGTCTTCCTCAGCCTGGGCCTGGACGTGGGCACGCCCGGTGGCACCGCGGATGCCTTTGGCCGGCAACAGGGCTGGGCGGGCCTCCAGGTCGCGCCCCGGGTCGCGGTGAGCCGGGAGCTGGGCCCCGTCGTGCTCGGCGCCAGCGCGGGCGTGCGCATCCGCTCCACGGAGAACGAACCCGGACGCGACTTCGGCACCGAGTTGGAGCAAGGCGTCGTCGTGTCCACGCGCGGCAAGGGCCTGCGCGGCGAAATCGCGCTGCAAGCCGCGGAGTCACTGGTGGAGCCGGACCTCGCGCTGGAGCTGTTGGGCGGCGTGCGGCTGCCCGTGGGCGGCGGCTTCGAGGCCTTCGCCATCGCCGGACATGGCTTCACGGACATCCCGGGCACGCCGTCCATCCGCGCGGCCGCGGGCATCGCCTGGGCCCATCAGCCGCCCGCCCGGGAAGACGTGTGCCGGAGCGGCCGGAGTCACACGCCGGAGCAGTGCCCCGCGCTGGATGACGACGGCGACACGGTTCCCAACGGACAGGACCGCTGCCCGCTCGAAGCCGGCCCGCCAGAGAACGACGGCTGCCCGGACACCGACGCGGATGGCGACGGCGTCGTGGACCGCGAGGACGCATGCCCGAACGAGGCGGGCGTCGCCGCCCACCGTGGCTGCCCTGAACCCAAGCAGGAGCCCACGCCACCGCCGCCCGCTCCCGAGCCCGCGCCCCAGGCGCCTGCTCCCGAGCCCCAGGCGCCCACCACCGAAGCGCCGGCGCGGCTGCCGACCGAGCACCACGTTCAGTTCCCGGTGGGTCAGTCGACGCTCTCCGACTCGGAGCGTCGGAACCTGGATGCCATCGCGGACTACCTGAAGGCCAACCCGGGCGTGTCCCTGCGCATCGAAGGACACACGGACAACACCGGCCCCGAGGAGCTCAATCGCACACTGAGCCAGGACCGCGCGGACGCAGTGCGGCAATATCTCATCCAGCAAGGTGTTGAGAGCTCGCGTCTGACTGCGAAGGGCTACGGCCCCGCCCAACCCATTGCGTCCAATGATACGCCCGAGGGACGGAGCGCCAACCGCCGCGTGGAGTTCATCACCAGCACTGCCGGTGAATGAAAACACGACTTATCGCGGAAGCCTAACGGCGCACGGATGGAGCTAAATCCGTGCGTCAGCAGGCAAGTCGAGACTTCACCTGGGAATCTCTCATACAAGAAACACCTGAATAAGATTTCAGCACCTGACGATAACGCCCCCCCTGAGCTCAACGAGGGGCGTGCTGGAGAACGTGGAGCTTGGCGGCTGACGTTCCAGAAAGTGACACGGCGGGTTCAGGCGCAATGCATGGACCCGCTGTGCCGCCTGAAACGCTCGCGTGCCGCATCCGTCAACCGGCGGGCCGGGTTGATTCGCTTTGCGTGACGGAGCATCGTCCGCGGCCATGAGTTCGAGCGAACAACCTCAGACAGTCATGGCCCTGGCCGAAATCTTCGTTCCGCTGGCCGTGGGCATCATCCAGGGCATCCTGGTGATGAAGTTCGTCAAGCCGCTGCTCATGGAACGGCTGGGCGGGCTCGCCGGCCTGGTCCGCTCCCGGGCCAACACCTTCTTCGGCATCGTCCAGATGTCCCTGCTCCTGGGCGTGGTGGCGGCCTGCAACGGCGCCTACGCGCCGCAGACGCTCGCCTGGCTCCAGGAACGCGACATCCTCCCCTTCGAGCCCACGCTGCTCGTGCTGCGCATCTCCGTCATCCTGGCCTCCTATCTGATCGGCACCAACTTGGTCCATGTGGCCTCGGCCCTGTCGGACGACACGGAGTCAAACACGCTGGAGCCGCTGCCGCTCAACGACCGGCGCCAGCGGTGACGCGCTCGATGAGCGCGAGCATCGCCGCGCGGTAGGCCTTCGCATCGCCGCCGGTGCTGATGGCCAGGGCCGCGCGGTCGAAGGCGGCGGATAGCAGGCTGGCGAGCGCCGGCACCAGCGGCCCGTCTCCCAGCAAGGCGGCGAGCCCTTCTCGCAGCGAGCCCGCGGCGGAGGCCTCGTCGAGTGCCATCATCTCCGCATGGCCGAACACCGCCGGCCCATCCACGAGGAGCAGGCGCGTGCGGCCCGGGACAGCCATCGCGTCGAGGTAGGCCAGGCTTCCAGCGATGAGCGCCTCCCGCGCGCCCAGAGCCGGCGGCGTCGCCTGGTCGATGGCCCTGCGCAGCTCAGCGAATTCCCGCTCGAGCACCGCCCGCAGCAGCGCCTGCTTGTCCTCGAAGTGGTGGTAGAGCGCCCCGCGCGTCACGGCGGCGGCGGCCACCACCTCCGGCGTCGACGTCTGCGCGTACCCCTTCTCCACGAACAGCGCCCGGCTCGCGCTCACGAGCGCCTGCCGCGTCGTCGCGCTGCGCTCATCGTTGCTTCTTCGCACCCTCGATTGCATACATGCAGCCTGTATGTTACCTCAGCGAAAGACAAGCTCGAAGGAGAGCGGAGCCCATGAAAATCACCAGTTACTACCCGGTCATCATGACGAACGACGTCGCAGGTACGGCGGCGTTCTACACGGCGCACTTCGGCTTCAGCCCGCGCTTCACCAGCGACTGGTACGTCCACCTCCAGTCGGACGATGCAGAGCATGTCGCGCTGGCCATCCTCGACGGCCGGCACGAAACGGTGCCGGCGGTGGCCCGGGGCACGGTGGCGGGGACCATCCTGAACTTCGAAGTGGAAGACCCGGACGCCGTCTACCGGGACCTGCAGGCGGCCGGCCTGCCCATCCACCTCCCGCTGAGGGACGAAGCCTTCGGCCAGCGGCACTTCATCACCGCGGACCCCAACGGGGTGCTCATCGATGTCATCAAGCCCATTCCGCCGAGCGAGGACTTCGCGAAGCAGTACGAGGCCAGCGCGCTTCCCGTCGGGTGACGGCCGGGGCCGGAAGCCGCCCGCGTAGAGGGGGCGGCCATTCTTGCCCACCGCCAGCAGCTCCTGGTCCGTGCCCAGCCGCAGGTTGTAGACGCGCATTTTGAGCCAATCGCTTTCACATCCCAGCCAAAGACTCTCAAAATACGCTCACGAACTCGCGCCAACCCGTTCCGCACGCGCCAGCGCCACCTCTTCGCGCTCAGGCGCCAAAGCCCATCCTGCTCGCCGGTGGTGGAGGAGACTTCACCGAAGCGGGGCCGAGCCATCGGCGTCCAGGTCCCCAAGGGCCTCGGCGTTCCCGTCCCCGCACCTGCCTGCTCGTCCCCCCAATCCTGTTCACGGAGGTGGGAGTGGCCGGGTTCGCCTTGACGAGTCGCACGACCTGACGGGTATGCCCCACGGCCAGCGGCATCCGCTTCGACCGGATGCTCACCGCCCGCATCGACGCAGGCCTGGACACCACGCGCGGCGGAGGGCGCCGTGCCACCTGAGGCCCCCGCTCCGCCATGCCGCAGGCACGCCAGACACGGAAAGGCTGTGTTTCACGCAACCTCATCCAATGACTTCTCACGCCCTGAGAACGCGGATTGTTTCTCGAATTCGCCGCACCTGAGCAACCCCGAAGCACCACACGGAGTATGAGACACCGGCAAAATACGCCCCTCTGACTTCACCCTGAGCGCACTGGCGAATCTCATCGAAAAGACACACGCGATTGTTTATAGATGCGTGCACTTTTCGACACGGCTCCGGAGTCTTCACTGAAGCGCTCGCACACCCGGGAATTCCCCACGCACGTCCTGTACTGGCTCGCCGCTGGCTTCGCCCTGATTTACGTGGTGGCCGCGGCGTTTCTCTCGTTCGGCAAGATTTACCTGCTCCCGCAGGACTTCATCAAAGGGCTCCTCCGCTACAACTCCGCGCCCATCGTCCTGCTGGCGGGCATCCCCTGCGGCCTGTATTTCATCTTCTGGCGGGCCAGCGACTTGTTCGCATGGTTGGCCGCGCCGCCGAAGCTGGTGGTGGATGAAGAGTGCCTGCGCGCGGGTGACACGCGCATCGCCTGGCGGAACGTGAGCGCCATCATCACGGTGCAGAACCACGACCGGCTCATCCTGCGCCACCGCGGCGGCACCTACCGGCTGAGGCTGAACCTGTGGAGCGACGCGGACGAGCTGTACGCCCACGTAACGGACCATGTCGTCGATGCGCTGATTGACGGCGTGCACCGGCAGGTCAACGCCGGCAAGGCGGTGCAGTTCGGGCCCCTCACGCTCAGTGGCGCCGGGCTGACACACAAGAAGCGGCTGATGCGCTGGGACGACATCGAGAGCATCCGCTTCCAGGACGAGTTCGGCGACGGTGTCTCCACCCGCGAACTGATCATCGCCGCCCAGGGCAAGCCGCTCAAGATTGACGAGGCCCGCATCATCAACGCGCCCGTCCTCCTGGCCTACCTGTCGCAACGGCTGGCCACCTGACTCCCATTCCCCTCACAGGTCACACGTCATGGAAATCTACAGTTCCTCGCAGAACAAGCAGAAGACGCTGAAGCCGCGCGAGGTCTACTACTCGCGCACGAAGCTCATCATCGGTGCAGTCATCTGGACGGTGGCCTCGGGCCTCTGTGGCATCCTCACCTTCCGGCTGGCGAACAGTCCCGGCGTGATGGCGCTCTGCGGGGCGGTCAACCTCTGCATGGTCTGGATGCTCTACAACTGCATCAGGCCGCTGGGCAACCTGGACAAGCCCGCGCTGATTATCGGTCGGGACGGCATCCGCTTCGAGGATGGCCTGCTGATTGAATGGGCCGACATGACCGAGAATATGTATTACAGCCAGTCCTACATGGGCATCCCCACGCTCAAGATGATTCAAATCAAGACCACGCTGGACAAGCCCAAGACGAAGAAGATGCGGGTGGCGGCGCTCGACATCGACAGCGACGAATACCTGGAGCTCTGCGATACCTACAGCAAGCGCGCGGCGCTGGCCCCCGCACGGGCGTAGCCAGAAACCTGGCACCGCGCCGGCATGAAGGCTGGCACGGCGCCACGTCGGGAACGCCCCTGGGGAGAGACCGGGGGCGTCCGGCCAGCGGTAGCGGGGTGATGCCCCCCTCAATCCGTGAAGCGCTCGACGAGCAACGCCAGCCGCTGACGCAACACCCGCGTCGTGGGCAGGTCGGACTGGAGCCCGTCGACGGCCAGCATGAACACCTCGGCGAGCGGCCGCGACTCCAGAACGGCCTGCGTGTACTTGAGCCAGCGTCGGCGGTGTTTCGCCTCCACCTCCGGCAACAGCCGCTCGCAGGCGGTGTAGAACTCGGAGGCCATGCGCGCCCCGGCCATCAACTCCCACGGCTCCAGGAGGATGATTTCGTACACCTGGAGCAGTTTGTCGCCCGCGGCGCCCGGCCGCGAAGATGTCCTCCTTGTTCTTGAACTTCATCACGACGAGCGCGGGTGGACGGCATGACGTGGCGCAGGAGGCTGGCGTATGCGGCAATGGGAACGGCGGCGCTGCTGGCCCTGCTGCTGACAGTGGTCGCCATCCAGGCCTGGCCGGCGCTGGGTCAGGCCGCGGACGGCGCGCGGCGGGCACGCATGGAGCGCTCGCCCCAGTGGCAGGACGGGCACTTCGACAACCCGCAGCCCCTGCGCAACGACACCTGGGGCTCCATCGCGAGCATGTTCAGCGCCAGCCCCGACGTGAGCCCTGCCCAGGGAGCGCTGCCCTCGGTGACGCTGGACGGGAGCGCGTTCGGAGCACCACCCGCCACGGGCCTTCGCGTCACATGGTTCGGGCACTCGACGTCGCTCGTGGAGCTGGACGGCCAGCGGATTCTCGTCGACCCGGTATGGAGTGAGCGCGCGTCGCCCCTGAGCTGGATAGGACCGCGCCGCTGGTACGCCCCACCCCTGGCGCTGACGGAGCTACCCGCCGTCGACGCGGTCGCCATCTCCCATGACCACTACGACCACCTGGACCATCGCACGCTGTTGGCGATGAAGGACTGGGACACCTCCTTCATCGTGCCGCTCGGCGTCGGCGCACACCTGGTGGGCTGGGGTATCCCCGAGTCGCGCATCATCGAGCTCGACTGGTGGGAGCGTGCGCGCGTGGGAGCGCTGGAGGTCGTCTGCACCCCCGCCCGGCATGCCTCGGGCCGAACGGGCATCGACAAGGACGCGACGCTGTGGGCGGGCTTCGCGTTCCTGGGCCCCAAGCACCGCGTGTACTACTCGGGCGACACGGGCCTGTTCCCCGCCATGAAGGACATTGGCGAGCGGCTGGGGCCCTTCGACCTGACGATGATTGAGGTGGGCCAGTACCACAGCGCGTGGCCCGACTGGCACATCGGCCCCGAGCAGGCCGTCACCGCGCACCAGTGGGTTCGGGGGCGCGTGTTGCTGCCGGTACATTGGGGCCTGTTCACCCTCGCGCTCCACGGTTGGACGGAGCCCATTGAACGCGTGCTCGCGGCGGGCGAGGCCACGGGTGTGAGCGTCATCGTCCCGAAGCCGGGTGAGCGTGTCGAACCCGGTGCGCCGTCCTCCCTCGAACGCTGGTGGCCCTCGCTGCCGTGGAACACGGCGGCGCAGGACCCCATCGTCTCCACGCAGTTGGACTGATGTCCCTGGCCCGAACTGCCTGAGCGCCGCCGCCCGCCCGCCTGTCCTCCAGGGTGACGCCTGCCCGCCCTCCCGGTCCAGGTGCCCTTCCCCGCGCCAGGAAGCACCTTGAGCGCGGGAGGCAGAGAGCGGATGAACAGACGACTCGCTTCGTTTTTCCGAAGAGACCCGGCAGAAGTCCAGGGCGCGTATTACCTGCTCAAGGGCCTGTTGCCCTGGCTCCAGTCGAAGCGGGTCACCCGGCTCACCGGGCCCATCCGCGAAGGCTGGCTGATGATGACGGTGGGCGGACTCGCCGGCACGGTGGGCGCGACGCTCCTGTCCGCGCACCGCCATGGCCGCGTCACACCGGAGCTCAGGAAGCTGGGCATCTGGAGCGCGCTCACGCTCCTGGTGGTCGACGTCTCCACGTACGCCACGAACCGGAAGCGGCGCTCCGCCGTCTTCCTGGCCGACGCCGCCGTTCAGGCCGCGCTGCTCGCGGCGCAGTGGCGCGCGCACAGCCGCATGCCGGTGGTCATCGACGCACGCGCCTCCAGCCTTCGCGACCCGTCGCGGTACGGCGCGGGCGAGCACGGACGGTGGAACATCCTCCCTGGCGAGTCACGCGACGCGGCGGGCAATCGCGACATCGTCGCCGAAGGCTCCATGTCTTCGTTTCCCGCCAGCGACCCGCCTTCCTACATGGGTTGACCGCTTCGCCGCTGGGTCTCCCGGAGCGGCCGGTGTAAACCGGAGAGCGTGAACGAAAGCTGGGAGCGGCGCTTCCGCCGAGAGGTCAAAGAGATGGACGCCGCCCTGCGTGGCGTCCTGTCCCGGACACAGTCTGACGAAGAACTCCGTGCCGCCCTCGAGGAACTGGCACGCCGCCCCGCCTTCCGGTCCTTCACCTGGCTGTGGGGGCCCGCCCTCCACGCCAGGGACCGCGTCCGCTTCCGCCCCCTCATGCTGTCCTGCTTCTCGCCCGGCAGCGTCACCGCCGACGGGAAGTGGGGGAACCCCTGGCTCGGGGAGAATGCCTCCGCGCTGGAGGTCTGGCTCTTCGACGCGGACCGCGCCGACGACGTGGAGATGTTCCGCCGCCTCCTGGACTGGAAGCTCGCGGGCCTGCGCGCCCCCCGGCAGACGGAGTTCTGGCGGACCGAGGTGGTGCGGCGTGTCCAGAAAGCGCCCACGCGCGCGGCGCGGCACACCGAGCTCGCCAAGATGGACATCGGCTGGGGCCGGCTGGACGAGCCCACCGCCCTGGCCCTGGACGCGCTGGACGCGGAGGCCGCCCGGCCCTTCATCCTGGAGCATCTGCCATGGAGAGGGCACCGCGAGCGCCAGCCCATGTGGAACACGCTGCGCGAGCGGGCCCAGGCGCGGGGGGACGCGGCCCTGGCCTCCGCGCTCTACCGGCGATGCGTGGATGAGCCCACCTGGTGCCGTGATGCCCTGGCGCTCGCACGCACCGTCCAGTCCCCGGCCGAGCTGGTCGCCGCGCTGAAGGCGCACCACCCGGAGATGCCCATGCCCGGCGCGGCGCAGCTCTTCGTGGAGCTGGCGGAGGCGCGCGGACGTGACGTGGTGCCCTACCTCCTCGGCCACCTGCAAGCGGTGGCACCTCGCTGGGGCGCGCTGGGACGAAAGGACGCGAAGGGCTTCCCGGAGCTGCTGGCGCTCGCGCGGGCGCGGGACTGGGATGATGTCTGGGGCGCGCTCCTGCGCACCTCGGCCATGGCGGAGACGTATGACGCGGAGGTGCTGCGGCTGGTGCAGGACGACGCATCGCTCCCGGCCCGGACTCGGCGCCGGCTGCTCCAACTGGCGGGCGCGGGCGGCGAATGGAATCTCCCCGGCCTGGGCCTGGCCCGGGTGCAGCCGCTGACGGACGCCACCGCCACCGCCCTGTACGCGCGCTTTCCGGAGCTGGTACGCGGCCCCTTCCGCATGCACGTCGCTTTGAGCTGGCACGCCGCGTACCCCAAGCTGGTGATGCGCGCGCTGGAAGCGAACGACGAGGACCTGCTGGACTACCTCGCCAGCCGCGCCGCCATGCACCTCCCGGCGACGGGGAGCGCGAAGGAGTGGGAGAAGGTGCTCAACGCGATGGCCGCGCACTACGAGGCCCTGCCGAAGGAGGGCGGCGTCTTCGCCCGCCGCGCCGCCAACGCGCTGGGCGCCCTGCCCGCCTACTCCATGTGGACCTTCGACGCGCTGATGGAGAAGAACCGGCTGGCGCGGCTGTTCTTCCTCCGCTCGGATGACTTCTACCTGGCCGAGCCCCGCGCCGTGCGCGACCTGCTGGAGGCGCCGCAGATTCACGTCCAGGCGCTGGCCTTCCGGCTGCTCGGCCGCGACTCCGCGAACGCCCGCGAGGTGGCCGCACAGAACCTGGACCTGCTCCAGGCCACCCTGCTGAGACCCCTGCACCGGCGCACGCGTCACGCCGCCTTCGACGCGCTGGCCAACGCCGCCGCCCACGGTGTGGAGGCCGCCCGCGTGCTGGTGCCGCGCGTGCGTGACGCCTTCGCGCTGCCGGACTCGCGCTATCCCAAGGAGTCGCTGATGGCGCTGCTGGCCCGCATGCTGGCGCGCTGGCCCGAGCTGCGAGACGCCACCGAAGTCCCCCACGTCTTCGGCCTGCCCGCGAAAGGAGACGGCGCGTGACGGCCTCCAGCTTCCTCTACGCCACGCCCTCCGTGTTCGAGTCCACCCGGGAGCGCGCGCAGCTCAGCCTGTCCGCGGACGCGCACCGCCCCGTGCGTTTCCACGCGCGCGTGGCCCGGGACGTCCTGTCTCTCCGGATGGCGCTCCAGGCGCTCGGCGGGCTCATCTGGCAATCGGACGCGTGGAACGAGACGTGGGGCGGCGGGCTGCTGGACCCGCTCATCACCGTGCACCCCGACCGCGTCTTCTTCGAGGCCTTCAGCCAGGACCAGAGCGCCTACGGGCTCGTCACCGTGGACCGCGGCCTCTTCGAGCCCGAGGGCGAGGTGCGCTGCGGCACCACCAACGTGGACTTCACCGCCTGGCTGTGGGCGGCGCTGGCCGAGATGCGCTCCACCCGGGAGACACACCTCCGCATCGGCCCGGAGGGACTCGACGTGCGCACCACCGGCGCGGGCGGTCGCTTCGAGCAGAAGGTGGACGTCCCGGAGCCCTGGGTGCGGGGCCTGCTCCAACTCCAGGGCGGCATGGCGATGCCCGGCACCCGCCTGACCGCGCGGCCGGTGGACCTGCTCGCCGCGGTGCGCTTCCTCAGCCACACCAAGGCCAAGGTGTCACCGCGCGCGCTGCGTTACGAACTCCACCCGGGCGAGGACGCGCGGCTGATGCTGGAGCCTTGGGAGCACCCCGTGCCCTTGAAGGGCGCGGCCCACGGGTACACGGCGCCTCGCATCATCCGGGCCTGGGGCCGCCGGCGGCTGCGGCTGCTGGAGCCGCTGCTGCCCTACGCGGAGCGGGTGGACATCTACCTGAAGGGCCGCGCGCTGCCGCACTTCTACGTCGCGCACCTGCCCGGCGGCGTGCGCTTCCTGCTGGGCCTGTCCGGGTGGACGGCGAATCATTGGACGAACACCGCGGGCATGGACCTGCTGCTGGAGCCGGCGCGTGACAGCGCGCTGGCGGAGCGGGTGCTCGGCGTGCTGCGCGAGCGCGTTCATGCCTCGACCGAGGATGTGGCCACCGCCCTGGGCGTGGACACGGCGCGGGCCGCGGGCGCCCTGGCGGCGCAATGCGCGGCCGGGCGCGCCATCTTCGACGTGGAGGCGCGGCGCTGGCGCCACCGCGAGCTGTTCGCCACGCCGGTGGACCTGGGCCGTCTGTACCCGCCTGACGCCCGCCGTGAGGAAGCAGAGCGCCTGGAGGCCGCGGGCGAGGTGGAGGTGACCTCCGCGGCGCCGCGAGAGAAGCGCAGCATACGCACGCTGTCCACGCCGGAGGGGCCCGTTACGCGCGAGGTGGTTCACCGGGACTGGGTGGTCCATGGCCGCGCGGGCCCGCAGTCGGGCGTCGAGCTGGTGATGAACGACGAGGACCGTCTCCTCTTCGGCCGGTGCGGCTGCGAGTACTTCAGCGAGCACCTGCTGAACCAGGGCCCCTGCGCACACCTGCTCGCGCTCAGCCGCCTGGCGCGAGCGCAGCGCCGCGAACTCCGCAGCTCCGAGCCCGCCTCCGCGGACGCACTCGCGGCCCGGGCGGCGGAGGCGGACGCGCGGCGGCGGCCCACGGAGACGCTTGACCCGGGAGACGACGAATGACGATAACGGCAGGTGCTCTCGGGAGAGGCCAGGGCTCGCAGATGAGCCATGAGTACCGCGGTGTTTCGCCGCGGGGGTGTTCTGTCCCCATCTCTTCGCCAGGGTCCCAGCGTACGCAACGCAGGGAGCCCCGGGTCCAACGCCTCGCAGGTCGTCCCCTGGCCTCTTCCGGAGCACCATGAGCTGGTTCGACACCACCCTCTCCTGGCTCAAGGGGTTGTTCAGCCGTCCCGTCACGCGAAGCACCACCGGGCTGGACGTGCCGCTGGATGCCCACGGCCGTCCCCAGGACGTCGTGACGGAGACGGTCTCCACGTCGGGCCCCCTGAAGCCCGGGCACCTGCGACAGATCCGCCGGGATGCACGGCTGCTCCCCAAGGGCGTCCGCCGCTACACCCCGGGCCGGAAGAAGTGGATGGAGGCCGCCGAGGCCCGGCGGCTGTTCTCCGCCACGCTGCGCACGCGGAACCGGAACCTGAGGGACTTGCTGCCCGATGAGGCCCAGCTGGCGCGCTACGGCCTGCCGGTCTGGCGCACGGAGGAGGACGTGGCAGCGGCCCTGGGCGTCTCGGTGGGCGTGCTCCGCCACTACAGCATCCACCGTCCACGCGAGCGGGTGCGACACTATGTGACCTTCGCCGTGCCCAAGCGCTCCGGCGGCGTCCGGCTGCTGCATGCGCCCAAGCGGCGCCTGAAGGCCCTGCAACGCCGGATGCTGGCGCTCCTGGTGTCGAAGCTCCCCGTGAGTCCACAGGCCCATGGCTTCGTGCCCGGCCGCTCCATCAAGACGGGCGCCGCGCCGCACGTGGGCCGGCGGGTGGTCCTGAAGCTGGACCTGAAGGACTTCTTCCCCTCCGTCACCTTCGCGCGGGTGCGAGGGCTGCTCATCGCCCTGGGCTATGGCTATCCCGTGGCGGCCACGCTCGCGGTGCTGATGACGGAGTCCGAGCGCCAGCCCGTGGAGCTGGAGGGCACCCTCTTCCACGTTCCAGTGGGCCCGCGCGTCTGCGTGCAGGGCGCCCCCACGAGCCCCGCCCTGTGCAACGCGGTGCTGCTGCGACTGGACCGGCGGCTGGCGGGACTGGCGCGTCGGTACGGCTACACGTACACGCGCTACGCGGATGACCTCACCTTCTCCGGCGACGACGTCACGGCGCTGGAGCGAGTCCGCGCGCTGGCCGCGCGGTACGTGCAGGAGGAAGGCTTCGAGGTCAACCGCGAGAAGACCCGCGTGCAACGCCGGGGCGGCGCCCAGCGCGTCACTGGCGTCACCGTGAATACGACGCTGGGCTTGTCACGCGAGGAGCGGCGGCGGCTCCGGGCGATGCTGCACCAGGAGGGGCGGTCGGAGGACGGCGAGGCACACCGCGCGCGCCTCGACGGCCTCCTGGCCTACGTGAAGATGCTCAACCCGGAGCAGGCGGAGCGGCTCGCGCGCCGGCGCAAGCCGCGCGGGACGTGAGCGAGGGCTCAGCTCCGGATGGGCCAGGGCCTGTCGCGCGTCCCGGCCTCCCAGTTGTCATGGCGGCCGTCCCAGTACACGACCTTCAGCTCACCGGGGTCGACGTCGTCCAGGCACTGGATATTGACGGACCGGAACTCTCCACCGAGCTCCTCGACGAACCCGGCGGAGAAGCAATGGATGCCGCAGTGCTTGCAGAACGAGCGGAAGTTCGGGCTCGAGCCCTTCCGGAACTCACCCAGGTGCTCCGCGCCCGCGGTGACGCGGAAGGCGCTCGGCTTCGGGTAGGCCTGCGTGCCGCCGACCTTGGTGCAGATGCTGCAATTGCAGCGGCTCACGGGCTCCGACAGATCCATCTCGGCCTCGAAACGCACCGCTCCGCAAAGACATCCTCCGGTGTACTGCTTCAGCTTGCTGTCCTTCGACATGACGGAATCTCCTCGAACGAGCGAAACGACGCCCATGACTTAGGCAGCCCGCATGACAGGGGTATGTCAGGTATCTTCCGGCCCGCTGCGGCGGCAGGGACTCCCCGGCCCGGAACCAGGAGACAGCAGAATCCCCGACCTTCGACACCTTGCGTCATGCCACTTCAGACGCAAAGTCACTGGAAATTGCAACGCAAGGTGGAATCTAGCCTGCCCGCTCGCCCCTGAGAGATGACACTTCGCCCCTCGGCGTGGTAACCGGACTCTCCCTCGTTGGTGGTCAAACGGTGTGCGCTCACGCCCGGCCACCAGCCAGAGTGGCCGCTGTGGACCTCGTGGCCGCCCTGACTACCGCAGGAGAAACGAGACATGAGCGTTATGTCAAACGCAGCACTGGCTCTGTCCACGGGTCGCCGGTACCGTGCCTACACCACGCGACACCTGGACGAGCTGACGACTCGGGCCGGGCTCTCAGCGGATGAACGGCTGGCGGTGCAAGCGGTGGCGCACGTGCTGCCCTTCCGGACCAACAGCTACGTCGTGGACGAGCTGATTGACTGGGCCGCCGCGCCCGCCGACCCCATCTACCGGCTCGTCTTCCCGCAGGCGGACATGCTGCCCACGGACGACGTGGCTCGCATGGCGGACCTGCTGAGCTCCGGTGCATCCCCCCTGGAGCTGAACGCCGCCGCCAACGAGATTCGCGCGCGGCTCAATCCGCACCCCGCCGGGCAGATGCAGCTCAACGTTCCCAAGCAGGCCAACGAAGAGCCCGTCCCGGGCCTCCAGCACAAGTACAAGGAGACGGTGCTCATCTTCCCCAAGCAGGGACAGACGTGCCACGCCTACTGCACGTACTGCTTCCGCTGGGCGCAGTTCGTCGGGGACGCGGACCTGAAGTTCGCCTCGCGGGAAATCGAGCCGCTGGTGAACTACATCCGCGCGCACCCCGAGGTCACCAACGTGCTGTTCACCGGTGGCGACCCGATGATCATGACCGAGGCCGTGCTGGCCAAGTATATCGAGCCGCTGCTCGACATCGAGCACCTGGAGGCCATCCGCATCGGCACCAAGGCGCTGGCCTACTGGCCGCAGCGCTTCGTCACGGATTCGGACGCGGACGACATCCTGCGCCTGTTCGAGAAGGTGGTCGCCTCCGGCAAGAGCCTGGCCTTCATGGCGCATTTCTCTCATCCCAACGAGATGGTCCCCGAGATTGTCCAGGAGGCGGTGCGCCGCATCCGGAGCACCGGCGCGGTCATCCGCACCCAGGCGCCGCTCATCCGCACCATCAACGACACGCCGGGCACCTGGGAGAGCATGTGGCGCACGCACCTGCGCCACGGCATGGTGCCGTATTACATGTTCGTCGAGCGGGATACGGGTCCGCAGGACTACTTCGCGGTACCGCTCGCCGAGGCCTACGACATCTTCCGCAACGCCTACCAGAGCGTGTCCGGACTGGCGCGCACGGTGCGCGGCCCGTCGATGTCCGCCACGCCCGGCAAGGTGTGCGTGGACGGTGTGGCGGAGATTGCCGGCGAGAAGGTCTTCGTCCTCCACTTCATCCAGGCGCGCGACCCGGAGCTCGTTGGCCGGCCCTTCTTCGCGAAGTACGACGAGAAGGCCTCCTGGCTGTTCGACCTCAAGCCCGCGATGGGCGCCACCCACTTCCCGTGGGACGAGCCGTCCGCGCAGTCGTAGCCGCCACGCGGCGGGAGGCCCCAGTGGCTGGCCTCCCGCCCCGGGCGCATGCCCTTGGAAGCGAACGCGGAGGGTCCACGTCAGCGTCAGACGCTTGGAATCCAGAGGCATCCACCAGCGTCCGCGGGTTGGGAACCTGCGGCCGGGCGGTGCGTAGACCCAGCCGCGTCGCGCCCTCACCTCGCATCCGCTCTGGAAACCCCAGATTCGACTCCCGTCAGGGTCCTCGACGTCCCGCCATGTTCCAGCGCGTTCCGCAGGGTCATGCGACGTACGTGCAACATGGCGGGGGTCAGGCGGAGACGGTCTTCAACCCACGTGGAGATGGGGGCAACATCCATGCGGGTTTCGTCGTCCAGCACGGTCGGCCAGCCTTCGGGGAGATCGTCGGACAGCTCGCGCTCGCGCACGAGCACATCGCGCACAAGACATTAGCGACGCGCTTCAGGATGGCATCCCGCGAATTCCGTACTGCGGATTCCCAACCCTGAGCTGTCCGAATTGACGGAGGCAACTCCAGCTCCCCCCTCGGCGGACCCGCGCCCCGTATCACTGCTTGGTAGCCAGGATGGGACAGTCTGGGCCGCAGGGCTCCCTCTCCCAGACGAGGATGAGGCCACCGTCGTCGCAGCCTTTGCACCCCTCTCCGTCGCACTCCGGGCAGTCCAGCGCGTCGAAGTTGTGCTTCTCTTGCAGGTGTTCCATGGCCGCGAGCGCCCCTGGCTTCGCCGGGTCAGCTTTATCAAGAGAGAATATCGCGGTGACATGTTCCTGCTCGTCCTTCGCATCGCTGTCGCTCCCCTGGGCGCGTGACGAGAGGAACTTGCGGAGGCCTATCCTGACGCCCTCCAGGACGAAGAGCACTCCGACTAGAACGAGTAGGAAAAGCCCCTCGTTCTGCACCAGGAAATCCAGGTCGATTCCGAGGAACGTGTTCGTCCATACGGCTTGCACGATGAGCACGGCGAAAAACGCCACGAACATAGGGCCCCGTAGCGAGAGAGCATTGATTGCCCACCGGGAGATTTTTTCCGAAGTCATCTTCATGCCGCGTTGTCCTAGAGCGTGACTTTTTCGTCACCGAAAACCTGCGCTGGCGCGCCAGGGGCTTAGCACACGGCCCAGGGGCTCGCTCCCATCCTGAACACGCGGCGCGCCGCACCTGGACTTGCCCCCGTCAAATCAGACGGCCCCAAGGTGTTGAGCGTGAAGACCATCAACAACGTCCTCACGGTGCGAAGCAAGATGCGGCACGTCGCCGCGGAGCAAGAGGTGATTCCGCAGGCTCCGCACGTGCAGCGCTTCAGAACCTCCCCAAGCCGTCGTTCGACTTCCTCACGTTCGAGGAGGCCGAGCGGCTTGTCTCCAGGGCCGATCCGGAGTGGAGGCCGGTGCTGCTGGTCGCCATCAAGACGGTCCTGCGTCAGGGGGGCGCTTGCGGGCGCCAGTAGCCTGACGTGGACTTGAAGCGCGGTCTTCTCCACGTCCGTCGCACCACCATCTCGCGTGGAGTGACGGACCTCCCCAAGGGCGGACGCGAGTGAACGTTGGAGCTGCCCTCCTCTGCGGTGGACGCTCTGGAGGAGCATCGACTCCTTCGTGGGCGCTACGTGTACTGCCAGGAGAATGGGAAGCCGCTCACGCCGGGCAAGATGGACCTGCCCTCGTGCGCTCACTCCGCCGAGTTGGCATCACGCGAGAGGAAGGCATCATCGGCTGGCATGACCTGCGCCACACCTACGGGAGCCATCTCGCGATGAAGGGCGTTCCCTGAAGGCCATCAAAGAGCTGATGGGGCGCGCCACCATCGACATGACGGAGCGGTATGCCCACCTCAGTCCCGACACGCGTCGTCACGCGGTGCGAGTGCTGGACCTCTCGCTTGCGCCCGCGTGCGACACAGGCAGAGGACGTGGCCAACCATGCGTCATGACTGAGTTGAAAAAGTGGTCCTGGCAGGCGTCGAACCCGCAGCGACGTGGGCTCAATATCCGACGGCAGCCGGGCGACGGCTGCGACGTTGTCGGACATTGCCGTCACAATCTGCTCGAAGCGGATGGGAACCTGGGCCCGGTTCGCGGCCTCGATGAGCGCCCTCCGCTCGGCGTCAGTCGAAGCGGTCATGCAAAGCTTGTGACTTCCAGCATCACACGCCCGTGGCGCCTCCCTGGCCAGGCGAGCACGCACCCGACACCTTCCACCTGAGGCGCAAGATGCATACCGTGGCGTCATGCTCGGCGACCGTTCCTGGGAGGAGTGGATTTCGGAGTACTCGAAAAGCCACACCCATGCTGTCAACCGTCTGTGTCATACGGTAGGCATTCCGATGATTGCGGCCTCGGTCCCCCTGGCCGCCGCATCCCCGTTCGTCCCTCGCCTCTGGAAGGTGCCCGCCGCCCTCTTCGTCGCCGGGTGGAGCTTCCAGTTCGTGGGCCATGCCTTCGAGCGCAAGCCCCCTGAGTTCCTCAAGGACTGGCGCTTCCTCTTCGTGGGCCTGCGGTGGTGGGCCGCGAAGGTGGCGGGCAAGGCTTGACGCCCGCCTGAATCGCTCAAGCCCTGGGAGGCGCCGCTGGCGTGCGCACGTGTTCGGGCCGTACACCCATGCCCACCAGGCGCGCCGGAATGCGCCGCAGGAACGGGACGTGCTGGACCAGCCACAGCGGCAAGGGAAGCGCGGTGGACGCCGCCGGGCCTCGCAGCGCGGGCCCGAGCACGCGATTCTGGATGAGGACCTGAGCCCGCTGGGTGACACGCGTGGGCCACTCCCGGCGCTCCTGGACACGCCGCAGGTCCATGGGCGTCACGTGCCGGGCGAGCAGTGGCCCCGCGAGGATGTTGGCGGCGGCCACCGCGTCCTGCACCGCCAGGTTGATGCCGACCCCGCCCACCGGTGACATGGCATGCGCCGCGTCGCCAATGCAGAGCAGGCCCGCCTGGTACCAGGTGCGCAGCCGATCCACTCGCACGGTGAGCAGCTTCACGTCGTCCCACGTCGCCAGTTCGTGGGTCCGGTCCGCCAGAAAGGGCGCCATCCGGGCGAAGTCCTCGCGGAAGGCCGCCAGCCCGGCCTCGCGCAAGGCGTCGAAGCTGCCCTTCGCGATGACACGCCCGCACTGCCACGAGTCGCCCCGGTTGATGAGGACGAAAATCTGTCCCTTCTCGAAGCGGCCCATGGGGTCCTCGGGGTCTTCGGGCTTGCGCGAGACACGGAACCAGAGGACGTCCATGGGCGCGCCCAGGACCTCCACCTCCAGGCCGGCGCGCTGACGCATGACGGAGGTCCGGCCATCCGCCGCCACCACCAGCGACGCACGAACCTCCAATGAGCCCTCCGGCGTCCGGGCCTGGACGCC
Source organism: Myxococcus virescens (assembly GCF_900101905.1). Taxonomy (NCBI): domain Bacteria; kingdom Pseudomonadati; phylum Myxococcota; class Myxococcia; order Myxococcales; family Myxococcaceae; genus Myxococcus; species Myxococcus virescens. Next base: position 189,282 of record NZ_FNAJ01000014.1, read on the forward strand.
GACGACACACCCCTTCTCACGCAACACATCCGTCACTTCAGCACACCGGCGCAGGTGGAAGCCCGGGTACTCGGCGGCCTTCCGCGCGAGGAAGTCGAGCAGGTCCCACTGCGGCATGAACGCGATGTAACGCGCGCGCGTGGGCAGGTGAGAGAAGTCTCCGACGACCACGTCATGGGCACCGCGCTGGAAGCGCAACACCGGCGCCTTTTGATGCGGCAGGGCCAGGAGCTCATCCAGCCACCCCAGCTCGTGCATCAGCTCCAGGGTGGAGGGGTGGATGGTGTCGCCGCGGAAGTCACGCAGGAAGTCCGCGTGCTTCTCCAACACCGTCACCTCCACCCCCGCCCGCGCCAGCAACAAGCCCAGCATCATCCCCGCCGGGCCTCCTCCCACGACACAACACTGCGTGGTGCGCACCTCGTCGGCCATGTCAGTCCCCCGCCATGTCAGCCTCAGGCAGCAAGAGTCTACGAACGCCCCACCCGGAACGACCAGCCCCTCCAGGACCGAACGTCTCTCCCTGACAGCAGCGCGATTCAAGGGGCGCTTCTCGGCGCCCCCAGGAACAATGTCATTTCAGGCGCGACATGACACGCCGACAAGTCGTCAGCCGGCTCCTACAGAGTGCCTGAGACAATGGCTAACAGCGTTCTATGAATCCGAATGGAATTCACGGACGTCGACCGCTGGCGCGAACCCCAGTGCGTGTCCGCGTGAGTGGGACGGCCCTCGCCTGAGGTGAGGCATGGGGTGCCCGGCTCGTGTTCGACTGCTCCAAGGACGGCCTGCGTCAATTCTCACTCCGTGAGACTCCAACTCATCGGGCATGGCATTCTGCAACGTCGCGCTCCCGAATCCCGAGAATCACAGAGACACGGGCGGGACACACCGGGAATGACAGAGCCATGAGTTAGGGTCTCACCCTGCTGGGAGATTCTTCCCGGCATTCAACTTTGTAGAGGTTTCCTGATGCGTTTTCCTGCCTGGGCGCGCGCGTTGCGCACGACTTCATTCTGCCTCGTGGGTGCCTGCTCGCTGTTGACGGCTTGCGATTCCAGCGAAGATCCAGGGCCCGGCAACGAGCCCCCGCCCGACACCACCCCTCGTACGCTGACGCTGCTGCAGACGAGCGACCTGCACACGAACATCTTCCCGTGGGACTACTTCTCCGGGAAGCCCGACGCGAAGCGCGGCGTCGCCAAGGTGGCCACGCTCGTCAAGCAGGAGCGGGAGAAGAACCCGGACTGCACGCTGCTCGTCGACACGGGCGACACCATCCAGGGCTCGCCGCTGGGCACCTACTATGCCCTGGTGGACAACACGCCCCAGCATCCCATGGCCGCCGCCATGAACGAGATGGGCTATGCCGCCATGGCCCTGGGCAACCACGAGTTCAACTTCGGCCTGGACGTCCTCAACAAGTTCAAGAACGAGGTCAACTTCCCGCTGCTCGGCGCCAACGTGCGCAACAGCGCGGACGGCTCCGAGGCCTTCACGCCCTACGTCATCAAGACGGTGTGTGACGTGAAGGTCGGCATCCTCGGCCTGGTGACGCCTGGCGTGACGACGTGGGAGCGCGCGGAGAACATCGCCGGCCTGCGCTTCGATGACCCGCTGCAGACGGCGAAGGACTACGTGCCGCGGATGAAGGAAGCCGGCGCGGACGTGGTGGTGGTGGCCATCCACAGCGGTCCCGACCGGCAGCCGACCGGCAGCGCGAGCAACCCCGAGTCCTGGCTGGCCGACTACGCGGATGATTCAAAGTGGGCGGACCGAGGCAACCTCCCTGGAGAGAACCAGGCCGTCCAGATTGCCCAGCAGGTCCCCGGCGTGGATGTCCTCCTCACGGGCCACACGCACCAGCCCATTCCGAAGATGCTGCTGCGAAACGTGGACGGTAGCGAGGTCCTCCTCACGCAGCCCAACCGCTGGGGCAGCCACCTGGCCGACGTCCAGCTCCAGGTCACCTGGGATGGCGAGCGATGGGGCGTGAACACCCATGACGCCCAACTCCACGTCGTGGACGACACGGTGGCGGCGGATGCCGCCGTCACCCAGAGCACCCAGGTCCACCACGACACGACGGTCGCCTACGTGAACCAGAAGATTGGCACCACCACCGGCGTGTTCCCGGGCGGCTTCGCCGGGCGCTACGTGGACGGCCCGCTGGGGGACCTCATCAACATCGTGCAGGAGCAGGCCGCGCTCGAAGCCGGTTTCGCCGTGGACCTGTCCCTGGGCGCCATCTTCACCAACGATGTCTCGCTGCCCGAGGGAGACGTCACCCTGCGCGACGCCTACAGCGTCTACATCTACGACAACACGCTGTACGTCATGGAAATCAACGGCTCCATCCTCCGGCGCGCGGTGGAGATGAACGCCAACTACTTCACCACCATTGACCCGGCCAACCTGCCCCCGACGCCCGCGGAGGCGAAGGCCACCTCGCCCTCCATCGCGGACTACAACTGGGACCTCTACTCGCACATCGAATACGGCTATGACTTGACGAAGCCCGCGGGTTCGCGGACCACGCACCTGCGCTTCAAGGGCAATGAAGTCACTGACGACCAGGTCTTCATCGTCGCCATCAACAACTACCGCGCGGGTGGTGGTGGCGGGTACAGCATGTTCAAGGAAGGCCGCGTGCTGTGGACGTCCGCGGATGGCGTGCGGGACTACGTCGCGCGCTACCTGCAGGAGAACCAGGGGCTGTCGCCGGACGCGGTGAACACCTGCAACTTCACGCTCGGGCCCGACCTCTACACGCCGTACTACGCGGCCACGTTCGGCCCGGCGAAGTGCCTGACCGTGGAGACCGTGGAGTAGGCACACGCTGATTTCACGCGGGGCCGGGCGCGCGCCGTTCAGGTGCGCCCGGTCTCCGGCGCGAAGCTCACTTGCGCCGGGGCGGAGCGGGTGCCGCCTGCTCGCGACAGGACCTCTCCGCGCATGCCACGCCCTCGTCGACCCGTTGCATGACCAGATAGGCGAAGGTGAATCTGGTCAGCGATGCGGCGGACATCCACAAGGAACTCCAGCCCATCCTGTGGAAACACGGCGTGAACATCGCGTGTCGCCGAAGCTGCTGAAGTCGCGCGCGCAGCCCGCTCGCGGTCGCGCGCACCTTGGTCTCCAGCTGCGCCATGTGGGGCTTTCCGGGGAAGCACGCGCCCACGCAGCGCGGAATAACCAAGAAAGCATCGGACTCTCAGAATTCTTCCACGCCATGAGGCAGACACAGTGCCTCCGTGGGGGCCGGCTCGGTCCCGCTTGCGGGAAGTGTGGTACGAGAAGCCAGTTCCCGCGAACCGGAGGATTGCTTTGACGTTGTTTCGAGTGTGTCTGACTTCGCTGCTGGTCTTCGTGGCCGCCTGCGGGGGGGATTCGGATCCCGTAGTGACTCCTGACGCCGGCCAGACGCGACCAGACGCGGGCGGCGGAACGCCGGACGCGGGCGAGGAGACGCCTGACGCCGGTGAGGAAACGCCGGACGCGGGTGAAGAAGCGCCGGACGCGGGCGAGGAAGCCCCGGACGCCGGCAGCGAGACGCCGGACGCGGGCGAGGAAATCCCGGACGCCGGCAGCGAGACGCCGGACGCGGGTGAGGAAATCCCGGACGGCGGCAGCGAGACGCCCGACGCCGGGAGTGAGACACCTGACGCGGGTGTGGAGCCCGAGGTGAGCGTCATCGACAACTGGGGCTTCGAAGAGTGGCCCGGTGCGCTTCCGGAGATGTGGCTCGGGAGCAAGTCGAACATCACGTCGGACAGCGTGCAGAAGGTGACCACGAACGCCTACGAGGGCGTGAACGCGGTCCGCCTGACCAACACCTCGGGGACGCACCGGCGCTTCACCACCGGAGCGAAGTCGATGCCCGCGGGCCGTTACGCCTGCACCTTCCAGGCGCGGGGCACCGGCGAAGTTCGAAACGCCTTCTTCGACGACGACTACTCCAGCTACTCGTCCTACACGGCCGTCGACAGCGCGACGTGGACGCAGGTGGCGTACAGCTTCAACCTCGCCAACGACGTCTTCGACACCTTCGAGCTCATCTTCAGCATCCGCAACACCAGCGGCGAGCACCTGAGCATCGATGACGTGCGCTGCACGCGGGCCGCCGAGCCGTGTGACGCGGTCAGCTGCGAGTCCTGGGAGCGCTGCGTGAATGCCACCGCGACCTGCGAGCCGCTCGCCGGCCGGTGCAACGCCGCCGAGGACTGCAGCGAGTGGCAAGCCTGCGACGAGACGAACACGTGCGTGGTCGCCGCCGGCCGCTGCACCCGCCACGCGGATTGCGCGGGGACGCCGGAGACGCCGGTCTGCGATACGGCCAGCCACCTCTGCGTCGAGGGCGACCCTTGCGCCGGCGTCGTGTGCAACCACCCGGCGACGAGCTGCAACCCCACGAGCGGCGTGTGCGAGCTGTCCGCGGGAGCCTGCTTCACCACGTACGACTGCGTGGGTGAGCTGCCGGCCTGCGACACGGCGACCGGACGCTGCGTGTCCGCCGACCACCCCGCGAACATCATCCTCAACGGTGGATTCGAAAGCTGGAGCACCACCTACATCCCCTACCACGGCAACCATCTCCTCCCGGACTACTGGTACGGGCTCGACAACGGCGTCGCCGACCCGGGCACGGAGATCAGGCCGTCGCGACTCGTGCGCTACACGACGGCGGTGCATGGCGGTTCGTCGGCGCTGCAGTTCGTGGTCCCCATCCAGGTCGCCGAGCGCTTCACGCTCGAGAAGTTCAACATCCCGAGCGGCAACTACTCCTGCTCGTACCGGGTGCGGGGCCACGGCACCCTCCGGCATCGCAGCTACTCGAGCGCCGGCTGGAGCCCGGCCACCGACTTCCTCACCGTCGACAGCGACGAGTGGCAGCCGGTGTTCTTCCGTGTCACGGGCAACGTGCGTGACTGGCGCCTGTTCTTCTATCCGAGCCGCAGCGAAGCCGACCGCGACCACCTCCAGGTCGACGACGTCGTCTGCACGAAGGACTAGCGAGCCGCGGCGAAGGACCGCGGGCCTCCAAGCCCGCGGTCCGCCTCGCCCCCGCCTGGTGCCCTCGAGAGGGCGACCTGCCTCGCGCCGCGCAGCACCGGCCCTCCCCCGCGGCGGCGCATCCATCCGACCTATGGATCCTCCGGGCAGCGCATGGGTATCCTCTCTTCCATGACGCTCGTCATCCGCCAGGCGCAGTTGGCAACCTTCGGAGAGGCTTCTCTCCATCGGTTCGAATCGCGGCTCTGCGACCTTGTGCGCCAGCACTGGCGGGAGACGTGCGAGGCGATGTCGCCGTCCGACCTCCACAAGTTCGTAGAGGAAGGCATCGCGCGCGGCCGGAACTACGGCCTCACCTCTGAGAGAGACCTCGCGCGCTTCGTCAACGTCCAGTTCGCGCTCGGCGCCGGGTTCGACACCAATCCCCGCTATGCTTGGGCCGCCGACGTGCTCAAGGCCTCTGGCGTCCCCGCGTCCACACGCGTTGACCAACTCTGCGAACTCACCGCCGGAGCCCTGCGATGAGCGCTCGAGAGAACTATTCCCGCCTCCAAGCCCAGACGCAGTCCTTCCCGGACCGCCCCGTGGACTCGGCGGTGGAGCCCTGCCCTCTCCAACAAAAGGTGCGAATCCGCCTGGTGGTGCGGAATCACGACTTTGGCGTGTACACCCACAAGAAGTACCGGCTGACCATCGACTCGGTATCCGTCGACGGAAACACGGGCGACCGCGGCATGGTCGACCAGCTGGTCCCCAAGGAGGCGCGCAAGGCGGCCCTCAAGGTGTGGCTCACCGAAGGGCTCCCGCCGCGTACGTGGAACCTGGAGCTGGGCAAGCTCAAGCCCCCGTCCACCGTCCAAGGCGTACAGGCACGATTGAGCAACCTCGGGTTCGAACAGGGCCCCGTTGACGGCGACGCGGGCGCCGAAACGCGGCAGGCCCTCATGGCCTTCCAAGCGGACTTCGGCCTTGAGCCCAGTGGCGAGATTGACGACGGTACCCGGTCGCGCATCGACGCCGTCTACCGGTCGCGCCAGGAGGCGCCCTCACTCGAGGGCATCTGGCGTCCGAAACCAGGCAAGCGTTTCAAGCGCTCAAAGGATCGCACGGCGAATCCGCCGGTTCCCGGTGTCCGCGATAAATAGGCTGCGCCCGGCCTGGTCCACCGCCAGGCCGCGAGGCCCATCCAGCTGAGCGGCCCCCGGCAGACCGCCGTCACCCGCGAAGCCGGCTGCGCCCGTACCCACCAGCGTGGTGATGATGCCTTCCTCCACCTTGCGCACACGCGCTTGCGGCGTGCATGTGATGTAGACCACGCCCGCGCCATCCACGGCGAGCCCCTGCGGGGTGTCGAGCTGCGCCGCGTTCGCCGCGGCACCATCCCCCGTGTTGCCCTGCACGCCCGTGCCCGCCAGCGTGCTCACCGTGAAGGTGTCCGTGGTGTCGTCATACTCAATCATGCGGACACGGTGGTCGCCGACGGTTGCCACGTAGACGTTGCGTGAGTTGTCGACTGCGACAGCGACCGGTCTGTGGAGCGATGCCGCGGCGGGCGCCCCACCATCGCCCGCGAACGCCGCGTTGCCGTCACCCGCGAAGGTAGTGATTGTCCCGGTAGCGATGGAGAGCGCGCGGATGCAGTTGTTGCCTTCGTCGCAGATGTACAGCACGTCGCCCTTGAAGTCATAGGCCACGTCAGTGGGGGTGTCGAGCTGCGCGAGCAGGGCGTCACCATTGTCACCGCCGAACCCCTGGGTCCCATTGCCCGCGACGAGCGAGATGTTGCGGGACCTGAGGTCGACGCGGCGCACTCGGTGATTCCCGCTGTCCGCCACGTAGAGGACATGGTTGTCGCGGTCGTAAGACAGCCCGCCCGGAGTGTCCAACTGCGCCGCCGCAGCGGGATGATTCGCGTCGCCCGCGTGCGCGTTGTTGCCATCACCCGCACACGTGTGGATGTCGACCGCGCCGTCCACCCTCCGGACGCGGTGATTGACGGAGTCCGCGATGAAGACGTCCTCACGCCCACAGGCAACCGCCAGCGGGGTGTCGAGTTCAGCACCGCTGGCATCAAAGTCGTCGCCATCGAACCCTTGCGTGCCGTTCCCCGCGAACGCGTCGATGGTGCCATCGGCCACCGTGGCCTTGCGAACCCGGTGGTGCCCCCTGTCGACGATGTAGACATCGCCCGTGGAGTCGACCGCGACGGCACAGACGGTGTTGAACGTCGCCGCGGTGGCGAGCCCGCCGTCGCCCCCGTTACCGTTGGCGCCGGTCCCCGCGAACGTGCTGATCGTGCCGTCCGCCTCGTTCACTCTCCGCACGCGGCGGTTGCCCCGGTCGGCGATGTACACGTTGCCCGCGGAGTCGACCGCCACGCCACAAGGGGCGTTGAGATGGGCTGAGTCCGCATCTGCGCCGTCCCCCAAGAATCCTTGCGTCCCATCGCCAGCGAAGGCCGTGATGAGTCCCGCCGAAACCAGGCGCACGCAGTGGTTTCCTGTATCCGCGATGTAGAGCCCACCACGCGCGTCCACCGCCACCGCGGTCGGCGCGTTCAGTGTCGCGGCGGCAGGTGGGCCGTCGTCGCCCGTATTGCCCGCGACCCCCGTGCCCGCGAAGGTCCGGATCTTCCCCGTCGTCAGGTTGACGCAGCGGATACGGTGGTTGCCTGTATCCGCGATGTAAAGCAGGTTGTCTGCCACCGCGAGCGCCAGGCCGCTGGGGGCGTTGAGAAGGGCCGCGGTGGCGAGCGCCCTGTCGCCCCCGTAGCCTGGGGCTCCAGTCCCCGCGATGGTGGTGATGATTCCCGTGGACAGGTTGACTTCGCGGACCCGGTGCGACGCCGAATCCGCGATGAAGAGGCGGTTGCGTGATGGGTCCACCGCGAGGCCCGCCGGCGTGCGGAGCCGGGCGTTCATGGCCAGCGCGTCAGAGTCGCCCAAGTACCCCTGGTTGCCGTCTCCTGCGAACGCGCGAATGACCCCCGAAGCGTCGATGACGCGCACACGGTGATGTCCGGGGTCCGAGACGTACACGTTCCAATCCGCGTCGTACTCCAGGTGCGTCGGCGTGTTGAACTGCGCGGCGGCCGCCTGTCCTGCGTCGCCCACGTCGCCGTTCACGCCCGTGCCCGCGAAGGTCGAGACAGACGCCGGGAACATGCCGAAGAAGTAGTGGATGGAGAGCGAGCAAGGCCCGTTCGGACAGACGCGCGGGTGACGATGGCACCCAATCTGCGGGGCACCGCAAGCACCGGCGAACGCGACGCGGGCGGCCGCCACGGCGGCGCGCGCGACCTCCGCCAGCGCCGGGCTGGGCGTGCCACAAATGGCGGCCACGGCGGCGATGCGCGGCAGGAGCTTGGCGTTCACGTTGTCGATGAGCATCGCGGGTGCGAACGCCCGTGGGTTGATGGGAATCGCGGGTGCCAGCGCGGCGGCCGCCGCGATTGCCACGCGGACGTCAGCACGGATGGCCGCCATCGCGGCCACCGCGGTCGCCGCTGCCTCCGCCGGCCCTTGTGAGCAATTGCCACCCGGCTGGCCGATTCGCGCCTGGGACGCGGCGCACACGGCCGCGGTCACCGCCGTCTTGATTTCCGCGGCGGTCGGCACGTTGGCCCCGTTGCGCGCGTGGGCCGCGAGAACGACGCGCATCGCGAAGTCGGTGGGGATGGCGTCGTGTACCAGTTCGATGGTGTAGGCGTGCGCCGCACAGGCGTGCGCCTGCGCCGCTGCCTCTTTCGCCTGGCTCGGCAGCGTCGGAATGTTCAACGGGTCACTCAGCATGTCCGCGATCACGATTTCGACGAAGTTCGTGACCTCCTGGGCGCACTTCGCGGCGGCGTGCATCACGCAATGAACGACCGCGGCGGCCAGGGCCTGGACATTGGGATGCGACGCGACGGTCGCCGTCGCCACGACGGTCGCCAGGGCCCCAGTGAGCGAGGCATGCGTGGCCGCCATTCCCGCCATGTCGGCCGCCCGCTGCGCGAGCGTGCGCGGAGGCACCTGCGCCACGGGGACAAGCATGGCGTTGGCCACGAGCGGAATGTTGCTCTCGATTGCCGCCTGGTATGCAGCGCCTACCGCGACCTGGGCCCGCGTGCCCAGCACGTTCTGGTAGACATCGATTTCCGCTGCGGCCGTGGCGAGGAGTGACACGGCCGCGCCGTTGATCTCCTCCGGCGTATTGGCGACGTCCGCGTAGCACGGCCCACGGGCCGCGCCCGGCCACAGGATGCCCACGTTGCCCCGAGGCCCCGCGTACTTCGCTGCGAACTCCGCCCCCCCGGTGTCCATCCGGTGGTCGTCGTCCCACTCGCGGCTCTCGTACGCCGTCACGCCATCGTCGATGTTCGGGTGGCCGAACGCATTGCCCCAGCCGAACGAATAGACAATCAGGTACTCCGCCGCGCGATTGGGACGCGGAACGTACGGGGGATGGCCCACGGGCGAACCGTGGTGTCCAGCGACGAGTCCCACGCACCGCTGGTCCACTCCGTGGCGGAAGACCCGCTGATTGGCCATGTGGGGTAATTGCTCGAACGTCGCATCTCCCGTGAGCAGCATGTATTGCCCAGCCACCCCGGGGTTCTCGATCCGCAGCGCGAGCCCCACGTTGTTCGGGTCTCTGCCCGAGCACTTGATGACTTGGAAGTGAGAATGCGTGGACCTGCGCATGACCGGGGCATTGCGCCAGTCCTCGTCGGGCCACTTGTGGATGGTGCACCCAGCACCATCGAGCGTCTGCTCCAGCGCGTCCGCGGTCATGCTCTTCTGGATGGCGGCGCGCCAGGCGATGTTCGACCGTTCTTGCGCTGGCGCCAGGATGTGAAGGTTGTTGATGGCATTCGCGTTCGACAGCTCGAGCAGCGCGCGGTAGTGGTCCTCGTCCCAGTGCGACTGGATCACGCGGGAGTAGGCGACGTCGACGCAGTACGTGGGCGCTGGGCGGGGATAGGTGAACTGACTACCGCTCATCCCGCCCCCCAGGTCGTAGTAGATGAACGGGCGCCAGTTGTCGTTGAAGACGACGTTGCAGTTGCCCTGGCCCACATCGACGACCACCACGAAGCGCGGTCTGGTTGCTGCCCCGACGGGGAACCAGTGCTGGAGCAGGGCGTCGGCGGTCCCTTGATTGAGATTGATGAGCGGCACGGTTCAGCCCTCCTGCCAGATTCGGCTCAAGCGCTTCAGCTTCCGCAGCGCCCAGGGCGTGTCGGGAACCCGGCCGATGCCGCGCATGAACCACCGGGAGTCGATGACGCCGGACAACCCAGCCAGGGCCGGGTTGGTGGCGCCTCGCGGCACGAAATGGATGTCGACTGCCGCCAGGGGGCGATTGTCGCGAGGGTCATCGTTGCGATTGACCACCATCTCCACCCAGTTGCCTGGAAAGAAGTAGGGCGTGTCGCCGTCGACCGTGGTGACGATGTCCTGCAGCACGTCGGCCGAAACGGTCAGGTCCATGATGCAGAACTTGCTGTCCTGCCCCACCGTGTTCCAGCGCGGCATGTCGCGGAGATCCTCATGGAGCCGGGCGAACCACTGCTGATCGATGCACTCGAAGATGACATGGAAGTAGGGAACTCCCTTTGAGTCCTCTCGTTCGATGTCGCGAATGTACCCGTACAGGTATTCGTCGTAGACAACCAGTGCGTCGAGATCCCCGTGGTTGTTCACCTCGAAGACCTGGACCTCATGCGGGTGGTTGGAGGACAGCTCCATCGCAAAGTCCTCCCCACACCCCTCACCGCACTCGCCTTCGGCATTGCAGACGGTGCAGATAATGACGTCACAGCGCCTGCAAGCGTCAAATTCGTCCCGGTGGCCGACAGGGTCCCTGCAAGGAATGTACATGGCAGTTCATCCGCAGGCCGCCGGCACCTGGGCCCCCTTGCGCGTGATGGACGTCCGGCTGCCGGAGATTGTCGCGCGCCCGCTGGCGGGTAACAAGCACTGCCGCAGGAATTCCCTGACCAAAGCTGTGCTGCGAAGCTGGACACGCGCTCTGAACGTCCTCGCCTGGCGCACGTCCTGGGTGAAACACTCATGTCACAGCCGCAACGGCGTTGAAGCTGCCACAGTGCACCATTGGCATCCGGGTCCATGACACCTCAGACCCGGGTCAGACACTGTCTCATGCGTGTCTTTCGTTACCCATCTTCCGCGCGCCCGTCTCTCGTGGTCTTGCGGGGATGCCGTGGCAACAGACTTCTCCCCCCGGAGCGGACGACAGGCGTCCTCCCGGCGCCACGGCTCAGTTCCCCCACTGAGCAACGGAGTTCGTGATGAAACACCCTCTCTTGAGCATGTTCGGGCTCGTCGGCATTGTCTGCGCCTCGGGTGCGCCTTCCATCGCCGAGGCACAGGTCCCCCCTCCGTCCTGGGTGCGCCAGCTCGGCGCCCACCACGACGAGCAGGCCCACGCCGTGGCCGTCTCGGGCGCGAGCGTCTACGTGGCAGGCCAGACGACCAGCCAGCTCGGTGCCGACCCGCAAGCGGGCGGCCAGGACGCCTTCATCGCCCGGTACGACACCGCCGGCAACCTCCAGTGGGTCCGCCAGTTCGGCACCGCGCGGACGGACCGCGCCACCGCGGTGGCCACCGACGAGGCCGGCAACGTGTACGTGGCCGGCACCACCTTCGGCAGCCTCGACTTCTACACCAACGCGGGCGGCATCGATTACTTCATCGCCAAGTACGACGCCGCCGGCAACCGTCAGTGGCTGCGCCAGAACGGCACGCAGATGGACGACTTCGCCACCGGCCTCGCCGTCAACGCACCCGACAAGCTCTTCTTCACCGGCTACACCGGCGGCAGCTTCGCCAACGGCGGCAACCCCAACAACTACGACATCGTCGTCGCCCTCTACGACACCGCGGGCAACCCGTACTGGCTCCAGCAGTACGGCACTTCCGCGAGCGACATGGCGCGCGGCATCGCCGTCACGCCCACCCACGAGGTCTACGTCGTCGGCAACACCTACGGCAGCCTCGACGGCGCCACCACGCCGGTGAGCAGCGACATCTTCCTGCTCAAGCTCAACATCCTCGGCGCCCAGCAGTGGGTCCGGCAAATCGACGCGGGCGAGCTCGATGATGCCAAGAGCGTCGCCGTGGGCCCCGACGGCGGCGTCTACCTCGCTGGCGAGACGTTCGGCAGCCTCGACGGCAACGCCAATAACGGCACGGTCGACGTGCTACTCGCCCGCTACGACAGCGCCGGAAACCGCCAGTGGAGCCGCATGCTCGGTGGCGCGCAGACCGACTCCGCGTTCGGCGTCTCCGTCACCGCGAACAACGTCGTGCAGCTCGTCGGCTACACCTCCGACGCGCTCGACGGCAACCCGGCCACTGGCTCACTCGACGCCTTCCTCACCCGCTACGACGCGCTGGGCACCAAGCTGGGCACCCGCACCCTGGGCACCCCATTCCAGGACATCGCGCGCGGCGTGGCCGTGGACGCCTCTGGCAACGCCTACGTGGCTGGCAACACCTTCGGAAGCCTCGGCGGCAACACCAACGCCGGCGGCTACGACGCCTTCCTCGTTCGCTTCTGATTCAGGCACGAGGCCACGTTCGTGCTTCAGTTGCACGCGCGTCGGTGGGCTGCCGAGTCACGGCGGCATGGACTCGACCAGTCCACCGGGCGAGCCCACGCTCCCGCCGCCTCCCCGCGTGCCCCCCTGCCCTCCCCTGGCAGGGCCCATGCCCGCCTCCCCCTGCCTGCCTCCAGTTGCGACGTGAGGGTGTGTGGCAGCACTGCTGTCGCCATCCCCCTCGTCCGCGAGGGAGCACTCCGGTTGCGCCTGGGTCCGCCCAGCCTCAAAACGTGAGGGGACGGGGCGCAGGGGGCCCATCGCGAAGGGGAGCGTCGTGGGCTGAGACAGGGGGGAACATGCGAGCAAGGCTCAACGCGCGGGCGGGCACCTGCCTCCTCGCAATGGTGCTGGGAGTGTGGAGCGGAGGGGCGTGGGCCGGGGCGCCAGGGGCGCGGACGGTCGTCACGCTGGCCTTCGACGACGGACTCGAGGAGCAGCGCCAGGTGCTGGATATGCTTTCGGCTTCGGGGCTGAAGGCGACCTTCTTCATCATCAGCGGGCGGGTCGGCCAGACGGGATACTTGAACCTCGATGACCTGCGCCGCCTGGCCGCGGCCGGACACGACATCGGGGGACACACGCTGCAACACTCGGAGTTGGCGGTGCTGTCGCCCGAGAACCAACGACAGGAGATTTGCGAGGACCGCTTGCGGCTGCTCAGTTGGGGCTTCTCGCCCACATCCCTCGCCTTCCCCTTCGGCTCGAACGACGCGGTGGTGAACCAGACGGCAGCGGCGTGCGGATACAACGCCGCGCGCGACGTGCGGGGCCTGGTGGACACGTGTGGCTCCTGCCCCACGGCCGAGACAATTCCTCCGCTCGATCCCTACGAAATCCGCACGCCAGCGACGGTGACGCGCGACGACGGACTGGAGCAGTTGCAGGCGTGGGTCACCTCGACGGAGGCCGCGGGGGGCGGCTGGGTGGTTGTCGTCTTCCACTTCGTGGAGCCGGACTGCACCAAGCACACCTACTGCGTGAAGCCCGACGTCCTCCGGGAGTTCATGGGCTGGCTCTCGCAGCGGGCTCCGATGGGGACAGAGGTGCGCACGATGCAGGACATCCTGGGCGGTGCGGCGCGGCCCGCGGTGCACCCCGTGTCCCTGCCGCCCACGGCCACGCTGAAGAATCCCTCGCTCGAGGACGACGCGAACGCCGACGGCGTGCCCGACTGCTGGCAGCTGGGTCCCACTCACGGTGGCGCCGTGCGCGCCGAGCGCTCCGCCGAGGCGCACAGCGGCGCCTGGTCCTACCGGCTCGAGCGCGTGGAAGCCTCCGGGGGCGCCGCCTCGCTCCAGGTGCTGCGCGACGACGGCACCTGCGCACCGGCCGTGACGCCTGGGGGCGGTTCGCGGGTGAGCGTCTGGTACCGCTCCAGTACGCCGCTGCACCTGGAGGCGGCCGTGAAGGGGACGGATGGGACGTGGAAGGTGTGGAACCGCGGCCCGAGCCTGCCACCCGCGGAGGCCTGGACGGAGGCGTCGTGGGAGCTGCCCATCGCGTTGCCGGCCGACGCGTTCGAACTGAGCGTGGGCGTCGCCCTGGAAGGGGTGGGATGGGCGCTGGTGGACGACTTCGGGCTGGCGGATGCGACGGCGCCCGCGGCGCGACTGGTGCTGGACGCACCGACCGGCGGAGAAGACTTCGTCGTGGGCCAGGACGTGGAGGTGAGGTGGTCCACGCTCGGCGAGGTGCGGACGCTGGACGTGGCGTACTCCACGGAGGCGAGCGCCAGTTGGGTGCCGGTAGCCACTTCAGTGGAGAACACGGGGCACCTCATCTGGCGCGTGCCCGACGTGCCGAGCCATGAGGCGCTGCTGCGCGTCGCCAGCACCGAGGATGGAACGGTATCGGGCACGAGCGCGCCCTTCCGCATCCTGGCAGGGGCCCCGCAGCCGGGCATCGTGGAGACGCCACCTGGGGAACAGCCGCCAGGGGAGCAGCCTCCCGAGGAGGACCTTGGTGACGGGCAGGTGAATGGCGCGAGCGGTGGCTGCGGGGGATGTGAGGGCGGGGGAACGGGGCAACTGTTTCTCGCGGTGGTCGGCGGACTCTTCGCCCTCTCGCGTTCGCGAGCCAGGAGGAGGCAGCGGAAAGAGTGACGTCTGAGGTAACGGAGCGCGGCCCCTCCACCGGCGCCGCGCTCCACCTGACTGGCCGGCCCCCGCGATGCCCACGCCGAAGGTCAGCGTCACTCGACTTCGCTCGAAAAGCGCGGCTAGAAGAGGCGATGGGGACATTCACACATCGAACCGCGCTCGTGACGGGGGCTGCTTCTGGCATCGGGCTGGCGACGGCGCGACATCTGGCAGCGGAAGGTGCCACACGGCTGATTCTGGTCGACCTCGCGCAGGAGGCATTGGAGGCGGTGACGCTTCCATGCGCGGTCGACCGGGCCGTGGGGGATGTGCGAGACGAGGCATTCTGGGAGGCGCTGGCGCCAAGGCTGGCGGGGCTTGACCATGCCGTGGTCAACGCGGGTGTCGCGGGGGCAGCGACCATCGTCGACCATGGCTTCGACGAATGGCGGCGCATCCTGTCCATCAATCTGGACGGTGCGTTCCTGACGCTGCGCGCTGCGATGCGCGCGATGCGGGGGCGTGGTGGCTCCATCGTCGCGACGGCGTCCGCGGCGGGCGTGAAGCCCGAGCCTGGCGTCGCGGCGTATGGCGCGTCGAAGGCGGCGTTGATTCACCTGGTGAAGGTGGCGGCGAAGGAAGGCGCGGCTGATCGAATCCGTGTCAACGCCATTGCGCCCGCGGGCGTCGAGACCCCGGTATGGGATGCCGTCCCCATGTTCGCGGAACGCGTGGCGCAGGTCGGGCGCGATGCGGCGTTCGCCGAGCTCGCCGCCCTGGCGACGCCCCTGGGCCGCTATGCCAGGCCGGAGGAGGTCGCGCGCCAGATTGGCTTCCTGCTGTCGGATGACTGCGCGCTGATGACAGGCACGACCTTGCTGAGCGACGGCGGCTACACGCTCTGAGTACGCGGCCGCTCCTCCGGAGCTCATGGCCCGCGGTTCGAACGCTCGACTCGGCCTGTCCGCACAATATTCCTTGACGGGAATATACCCCGTAAGGAATATACGTCCTCGTGATTGAGACCTTCACGGCGCTCGCCGACCCGAACCGCTTTCGCATCGTGGAATACCTGCTGGGGGGCGCGCGCTCGGTGGGTGCCATCGGAGAAGCGCTGAACCTGAACCAGCCGCAAGTGTCGAAGCACCTGCGCGTGCTGAAGGAGGCCCGGCTGGTGGATGTGGAGGCGCGCGCCCAGCAGCGTCTCTACGGCCTTCGGCCCGAGCCACTGCGCGAGCTGAACGCGTGGTTGGAGCGCTACCGCGACATCTGGGACGAGCGGCTGGGACAGCTCGACTCGCTCATCGAAGAACTCAAGACGCAGGACATGGAAGCAGCGCAGCGACATGCTCGAAAGAAGAAGGGATGAAGTGATGAGCCTTACGTCAGTGGAGTTGGAGTCGGACCGCACCATCGTCATTTCTCGCAAGTTCAATGCGCCCGCGCGCATCGTGTTCGACGCGTGGACTCGCGCGGACCTGGTGAAGCGCTGGTGGGCGCCGAAAGCCCACTGTGTCACCATGGTGAGCTGCGAGGCGGACGTGCGCGTTGGCGGCGGCTACCGCTATGTGCTGCGCAATCCGGACGGCAGTGAAGTGGCCTTCTCCGGCCAGTACGCTGAAATCACTCCGCCCTCGCGGCTCGTGTACACGCAGGTCTTCGAACCGATGGCGGACGCGGGTTCGGTCACCGTCACCGTCACCTTCGACGAGCGCGACGGCAAGACACACATGGTCTCCCGCGAACTGTATCCGTCAAAGGAAGTGCGGGAGGCCGTCCTCGCGTCCGGCATGGAGCACGGCTTGCGCGAAACGATGGAGCAGCTCGAAGCGCTCGTGTCGTCGCCGGGCCTCGACTGAGCCGGTGCGCCGCCGTCATCCGTGCGCGTTTCGCGTTGCAGCGGGGGCAGGTCCCTTGGAATGTGACGGTCTGCCCCTCTTGCCGGATGACGTCAGCGCCCTGCCCTCTCCCGTCCATGCCGACCCTCCTGGCGATACTTCACATCGCAGGCTGCGTGCTGCTCGCGGCCGTCTTCTTCGCTCCCGCTGGAGTGCCCACGCTCGTCCACCTGCTCAAGGGCATCGTGCGGGAATACAGCCTGGTGATGCTGTTGCCGACGCTCCTCACCGCGCTGGTGGCCGTCTGGATTTCCCACGTGGACGCAGGGAGGTGGCTGCGCTGGGGGACGGCGGCATCCGCACTGCTCGTCGGCATCCTCGCGGTGTGGCCCGCCACCTCCGCGTGGCGGATGGCCAGGGCGGCCGACATTCCACTCCACCTCCGTGAGTATTTCCGTCCCCTCGTCGGAGCCCGCCCCCTCCCGAGCCACACCGTTCGTTTCGCCGTGGTCGAGGGACACGAGTTGCACGCCGACGTCTTCCTTCCCGATGCCTCCGCCTCCCGGGCCCGCCCCGCCGTGCTCTACTTTCACGGGGGCGGCTGGCGTGGCGGAGAGCGCGGCTATGCCCGCGCCTGGGCCGACTTCCTCACCGCGCGGGGATATGCGCTCATCTCCTTCGACTACCGGCTCTTTCCTCCTGCCACCGGCCTGAAGGCCCCAGGGGACGTCAAGTGTGGCATCCGCTGGGTCAAGGACCACGCGGCCACCTACGGTATCGACCCGGACCGGCTCGTCCTCTTCGGAGAGTCCGCAGGCGGGCACCTCGCGACCCTGGCCGGGTACACCGAGGGAGATGCACGCCTTCCGTCCTCCTGCGCCCCCGGGGACACGTCGGTGGCGGCCATCATCAGCTTCTACGCGCCCAGCGACTTGGTGGCCTACGCCGCGAGCGCCCCTGCTCCGCTCGAGGGCTTCACGGGTGTGCCGCGGGAAGGCCACCGCGAGCTGTACGCGCTGCTCTCCCCCATCAACCACGTCGGGCCACGCTCCCCTCCCACACTCCTGCTCCATGGCGGGGCCGACAGCGTCGTGCCACTCAACGCCTCGCAAGCGATGGCCGCTCGACTGGCCCAGGCTGGCGTTTCCCATGCCCTCTTCACGCTGCCGTACGCGGAGCACGGCTTCGACATCTGGGATGGCGGCTTCGGTCGTCAGCTCGCCCGGGCGCAGGTGGGTCGGTTTCTCCAGCAGCACGCGCCCGTCGATTGAGAGCGCTCCCCTCATTCTTCGGGCCAAGAGTCACGAGAGTCCGGCCTCTCGTTCAATGTATACACATCGGCGGCGTCAGGGCCCTGCAACGGAGCGCCGGAGGCGCAGGCCGCCTGATGCCCATGTCTCCCTGAGCACCAGTCCCCTCGCAACGCCTTGCTGACGCGCGCTCCTCGCCAGCGCCCACCGGGGATGTAGCAACCCGGGTGGATGGACAAGCTTCTGAGCAGGTGCAGGCATTCGTCCAAGGACCTTCCGGTTCCACTCGTCGATAACGCGAAAGTAACGGTTTACCTCTCCGAGCCCGAGGCCGGGCTGGGGGTGGAGTCATCTGCACCATGACGTTCACGTTCAAAGACCTGGCAGGGAGCTGGGACTCCGTCTGCGAGGATCCGGTAGAACTCGTTCCCTTCGAGCCGTGCCGCGAGCAGTGACTCATGGGCGAGGTCGCCTGTGGTTCACGCCAGCGCTTGCGCTTCACTCAAACGCGACGACCGAGGACACACTCGTGGCTGAAGTCGTAGCGCGCAGCGAGCCGACCACCTCAAATGCCTCCTCTCGAATGAATGAGACAAGCCGGGCGGCACCGTTGCATTGAATCGTCGGCAAAAATCGAGGTCCGGGACGCATGGCTCGGGGCGCCCTACGCCGGGCACGACATCACGAGCAAGCGAGGCTTTTTCGTCGACAAATGAGCCGTGAATAATCCACCCTGAGGTGCGTCCAGGTGGGCCAGTCGGTGAATGACTCCCCGCGCCCCAACGCGGCCCACCGGCTTCTCATATAGAAAGAAAAAGCTCGATGAACTCGATTGCTCGCGCAGTGCTTGCCTCATCCATGTTCGCCGCTTCCTCCGCCTTCGCCCAGGACGTCGAGATGAACATCCATGCCGATGACATGGGCATGCCGTCGACCAGCATTTCCGTGGAGGGCATGTCCCCGGATGGCAACGCAGCGGGCGTCAACATGGAGATTCGTGGCGGCGGCGCTCGCATGGAGGTGAACGTGTCGGGAACCGGAACTCCGCCGCCGTCGGGGCGACATGAGCGCCGTGAGCATCGCGAGGAAGTCGCGCCGCGCGAGACGCCCGTCCGACATGTGCGGCACCACTCCGAACCCGCGTTCCGCGACTGTGGGACGAACCAGGACCCGGGCTGCACCATGCAGCGCAACGGCCATTTCGCGATGGACGCGGAGACCTTCCACGGCTTCATGCAGTCCCTCAAGAGCACCCGCAACGAGCTGACGCGAGAGGAGATGGTGGAGAAGGTGATGAACCGAGCCTTCCTCACCGCGAAGCAGTTCGGCCTCGTCCTGGATCTATTCCAGAACGAAATCACCCGCCTGGACGTGGCGAAGACGGCCGCGCCCCGCGTGGTGAACCCGCAGCACGCGCTGGGGTTCTCTTCCAAGTGGAGGAACTCCATCTCTGCTGACGAGTACGTGGAGCTCATCACCGAGCAGTAAGCCACGGGAGTCCGCTTCGCTGGCCGCGGTTCAGGGGCCAGCGAAGCTGGCGGGGTGTTGCGCCACAAGCAGTCGCGCTGCCCCCTTGATGGATGGATGAGCCGCCTTCGGCGTGTGCCCAGCGGGGGCTGTCAGGCCACTCCACCGGCCTGGCGCACAGCCCAAGAGCCCCGTCAGACGCTTTTTCAGCCGGTCGGTCAGTGCCAGCAGGACCCGGGGCCGTCCTGGGCGGGGCGGCGCCCAGGAGCAGTGACGTGCTCGACTGCGGCTCAGTAGTAGTCGCGTAGGGTGAGCCGGCGCTCGCTGCCGTCTTTCAAAGTGAGCACCACCGTCTGACCTGCTGCGCGATATCGCCAACGCGCGAGTTCCGTGCCCGCGTAATCGGGGCCAATGGGCTTGCCATCAATGGCAGTGATTTCGTCCCCCACCTTCCAGCCCGAGCCGGCGGCGGGGCTCCCAGGGGCCACCAGCTTCACCACGAGCCGCCCCTCCGCCGGGAGGGCAATCAGGCCGGACCGGTCCTTGCGGAAGGGCTGCCGCAGCGCGCGGGCATCGGGGACCAGCATCAGCGTGTCCGTCGCATAGTCAGTTATCATCCGGAAGCGGCCGAGGACGGCGAGCCCCAAGTTGCCGAGGAGCCGGTCCGAGGCGGAGATACTCTTGCCCGCGTCGTCGAACACCGTGGGCACGTCTTTCAGGGTGATGCCCGCGAGTTGAATGTCCTTCAGCGTCGCCACATCGCGCTCCCGGAGTCCGCCCACGGCTCCGGACAGCGTCCTGGAGCTGCGCCTTCCCGTGAGAAGCCCCGCTTGCTGCCAGTAGGCGGGGAAGAGCGAGAGTGCTCCGCCATTGCCCACGTCGAAGAGCACTGGGATGGGGGGACGGCCCTCAATGGAGATGTGGACGGCGCGCTGCCCGCCCGCGGATTCGACCAGCGGGAGCCGAACCGCTCGCGGCGGAGCCTTGAAGCGGGACGCCTCATGGAAGGCGACACGCCGGTTGGGGAAGTCCACGTCCACGACGAGCTGGTTGAAGGACTCCTTGCCCAGGACGACGGGCAGCGGGTGACCTATCATCCGTGCGACCTCGGACAGGTCGATGACGGCGACCGTCAGCCCCGTCAGTCGCAGGTTGCCCAAGGTGATGTCCACGCCGCCCGCGAGCTGGGCCTGTGCATGTCCTCCGCTGCCGACCGCCGCGAGCTGCCCCTGCGTCTTCAGCCCCAGTTCACGCGCATAGGCCGTGTCGACCACCGTCATCTCGGCGCCGCTGTCCAGGAGCACCTGCGTCGCATGACCATTCACCCGCGCTGGAATGTAGACGCGGTTCTCGTCGAAGAATTCGAAGGGGATGAAGCCGGTGCTGTGGTGACCTTTCGCGAAGATCGCCTTGCGGACATCCTGGGGGCGTTCGAAGACCGCGGACGGAATGGGGACGTTCAGCTCCAGCGCCTCCACCACCGTTCGTGAGTCGGAGTCCGGGTTGTCGGTGAACACCTCCTCCAGGAAGGGGATTCGCACGCCCTGGACCTGACGCCAGTCTCCCAGTCGCACGAAACGGGTGACGTTGTTCTCGCGGATGCGCAGGCCGTGGAGGGCTCCGTCGGCCTCACTGAGGAACAAGTCGTAGAGGTCTTCATCGCCAAAGGTGACGCGCACCACCTTCCAGGAGCGGCCGTCGCGCTGCGCGTCGGGTTGCAGCGCGAGCGTCGCGCCGGCGCGCCCCCGCAGCGCCGCCCCGAAGTCGAGCGCCACCTGGTGCCGGACATCGCGCGCGTCCGTGGACGAGGCATCTTCGACCTGTCCGCTGGCGTTCAGCTTCCAGCCACCATCTGGGGTGATGGTCATCGACTGACGCATCACTCCGTAGTCCTCATCCCGGCGTGCCCTCCCGTCCCGGTGGCTCCAGGACTCCATCCGACCCTGGAGCCCGCCTGTCACGGACTTCCCTTTCGCGTGGATACTCTCCAACTGCGTGAAGGCGTCCCCGCCACGCCACGCGAGGTGACGCGCGAGGAGCGGCTGCAGCGCCTCTGCCCAGGCTTCAGAGGGGCCAAACAGGACGGGCAGGGTCAGCAGAACCGCGATGAGGGCTCTCATGGGGTGTCTCCGCGCTTGGAAGAGGAACGGGGCTGTCGCCCGACGAGCTGGCGCAGCCCCGGAGGGCTCGAGTTGATGAGGGAGAAGGACCGCGCCAGCCGCGTGCGCGCGGACGGAGGAGCGCTCAACTGGATCTCCGCGGCCAGCCCACTGTGTTGCAGACAGGAGAGATAGACGCTGTCACTCCAGATGGCCTGCTTGACGCCGGTGCCATCCGGCGTGAGCAGCGCCACCAGGAACTCGCGGGCGTCCACCACGAGCGTGAGTTGCGCCCCCGGCCAGCGCTCCCGAACGAAGTCCGCGCTGGACGAGCGCACGCAGGCGAAGGGAGCCTTGGGGGGTTGGTCATAGACAAGGCCCACGATGGACACGCGCCTGACGCTCGCTTCCGTGAGCGCCGGAGTGAGCGTCGCGAGGGGCGGCGGGAAGAGGTCGAAGAGCAGTCGCTCGGTGGCGCCGGCAATCATCGCCCGCGCGCGCTCCATCACCTGTGCGTGGCTCTTGAGGTGGTAGATGCGGTCGTCTTGCACCGGGGCGTGGAGCTTGCGCAGCGCGTCCGCGGCCTCGCGCCTGCGCGTCTCGAAGCCACGCTGGAGCGCCGTGAGCACTTCGTCCGGAGGAACGGGCCGGAAGGAGCGGGGCTCCCCCTCATCGACGAGCACCGCCCCCTTGTGCTCGAGCGAGGCGAGCGCCTGGTAGATGCTCGGAGGCGCCTTCCCCAGTGCCTGCGCGAGCCGGTAGCCGGTGGCGGGCGCCCCCTTGAGCAGCTCGCAGTACACCCGCGCCTCCACCTCCGTGAACCCAAGGGCCACGAGCCCTTCATCCGCGTCCATGGAGGCGGTGTTATTACTGGATGGTAATAATGGTCAAGAGACAGAGGGTCAGGGCATGCGCCGTCGCGCCAGGCGCCCCCCTCCAGCGGCCTATTCAACCCCTTGCACCACCCTGCCCCTCGAAAATGGAAAAGCCCGACAACCCCTCGCGGGTGCCGGGCTCTTCACACCGCGCTCGCGGCTCCGAAAAGGCCTAGCAGGTCTTCTTGTAGAGCGCGAGGCAGTTGTCGACGAACTGCTTGGTTGTGCACTTGCCGTTCTGCTTACAGGTCGCCCAGCCATTGTAGCGAGGGTCCTTGCAGTACAGGAGCGTGACCCAACAGTTCGGGCCCATCGCGGAGACCTCACCGTCCGCGTCACCCATCGACGCCAGCGGCTCCTCTTCCGAGGTCAGGGGGCTGTAGTCGAGGTTGATGCTCTCACCGGACTCGGTCGTCACCGTCTCCACAGTGTCCGTCGGCGCATCCTCCGCGCCCACACCACAGCCCACGGCAGGAACCACGGCCAGCATGAACCCCAGGAGCAGCTTCTTCATTGCTGTTCTCTCTTCCTTGGAAATTGAAACGCCTGAGGAGGGCGTTGCCATGTGGACGCGTCCTGTCCACGCCCGCCACCCTACAATGAAGCCAAACCAGACATAAAGCTGCAAATCGAGAATTGAAAGCAATCACACAAATCCCCATCCTCGCTCCGACAGCAGCTCGGGCAGGGCATCCCAGCGCTCGCGTGCGCGCGGCCTGGAGAAGCGTCGGAGACGCGTTCGCGCCCCTGCCCCCCACCATGCCTGGTGAGCCAACCAACCCCATCACACACCCGCATCGTGTACAGGTCAGGGCCTGTTCGGGAGGCAGTTCGTACTCAGCAGTTCAATGTGCGGGTCGACCCAGGCAGGAACGATGAGCGCAGTGGAGGAAGAGGCTCGGGCCCACTACCGACGAGCACGGCCCAAGCATGGACCGGTGCGCAGAAGTCGCTCATCACCACTCCAACCATCGACGCTTCTCACTCGTCCTTCGCGTCCTTGATGTTGCTCGTCGACGTCGTCTCGCCCGAGCCCGCGACGCCAATGAGGCCCGCCACTTGGAGGTCGAGGCGGGGCCACTGGAGCGAGAGCTGAGCTCCCTTTCCGAGAGTCCGAACCTCCCAGAAGTACGAGGCGCATGGAGGGTCCAGGGGACGAGCGTTCTCCTGGAAGACCGCCAGCCGCTCGAGCCCTTCATCAGCGTGGCGCTCAACAGGCGCATCAAGGAGCTGGGCCTGAGGGTGAAGAGCTCCTGAAGCGGGCCCATGGCTGGAATGGGAGTAACCCAGCTTCGCCTTCTTCACGTCCAGTACGTGCGGCGGCGTCTCGTCAGCCCACACCGCCCCCTCAATCGCCCTGTCATCCGTCCTATACTTCGCTGGGCAGCTTGGCGAAACTAAGAGACACCACGATCCTCAGCAGGTCGATCACAGAGGGGGGCAAGTGAGCAGGACCGTCTTCACCAAGGTTGACAACACCCTGGGCAGTCTCATGGAGTCGATTGCACTGGGTAGAATCGGGCTTCCGGACATCCAGCGTCCCTTCGTGTGGAAGAACGCCAAGGTTCGCAACCTGTTCGACTCCATGTACCGGGGCTATCCCGTAGGCCACCTCCTGTTCTGGGAGAACGAGGCGGCGGGAAGCAAGGCCATTGGCACCGACGAGAAGCAGAAGGTTCCCCGCTTGCTCATCGTGGATGGGCAGCAGCGACTGACCTCGCTCTACGCCGTGGTGAAGGGCGTCCCGGTGGTGCGGGAGAACTACAAGCCGGAGAAGATCGAGATTGCCTTCAACCCATTGGTGGAGAAGTTCGAGGTGGCGGATGCGGCCATCCGCCAGGACAAGGCATTCATCCCCAACATCTCCATCCTCTGGGACAAGTCGACCGACTTCTTCGAACTGGTCGAGACCTACCTGAAGGACCTCGCGACGGTACGGGAGGTGACGGCGCAGGAGCGGAGACAGATTGGCAGTACCTTCTCCAAGCTGCAGAACCTGCTGAGCTTCCCTTTCACCACGCTGGAGTTGTCCTCGAGCCTCGACGAGGAGCAGGTCTCCGAGGTGTTCGTCCGCATCAACAGCGAGGGAAAGAAGCTCAACCAGGCGGACTTCATCCTGACTTTGATGTCCGTCTTCTGGGATGAGGGCCGTAGCCAATTGGAGACGTTCTGCCGCGAGGCCCGAACGCAGACCGCGGGCAAGCCCTCGCCGTTCAACCCATACATCCAGCCGGACCCCGACCAACTGCTGCGCGCCAGCGTGGGGCTCGGCTTCCGGCGCGCCCGGCTGAAGCATGTGTACTCCATCCTGCGGGGCAAGGACCTGGAGACGGGAGAGATCAGCGCGGAGCGCCGTGACGCCCAGTTCCAGGTGCTGCGGCAGGCCCAGGCCCAGGTCCTGAGCCTGGAGCACTGGCATGGTTTCCTGCGCGCCATCCAGCAGGCGGGCTTCCTCAACAAGGGGATGATCAGCTCCGAGAATGCCCTGCTCTTCGCCTACACCCTGTACCTGCTCGGGAAGACGGAGTACGGCGTCGAAGAGGAGCGGCTGCGGCGCTCGATAGCACAGTGGTTCTTCATGAGCGCGCTGACGGGGCGGTACTCCGGCTCGCCAGAGTCAGCGATGGAGTTCGACCTGGCCCGGCTGCGCCAAGTGAAAGACTCGGACGCGTTTGTTGCCGTGCTGGCGGCCACCTGCAATGCCACGCTGACGAGTGACTACTGGACCATCACCCTGCCGACGGACCTCGCCACCTCGGCAGCGCGCAGTCCGTCGATGTTCGCCTACTTCGCATCCTTGAACCTCCATGCCGCAGAGGTGCTCTTCTCGAGACAAAAGGTCAGCGAGTGGATGGACGCGGTGGTGGCCCAGTCCGGCACCACGTCCCTGGAGCGCCAGCCCCTCTTCTCCAAGCGGCTCCTGGAGAGCCAGGGCATCGGAGATCCCCGGGAGACGTCCCAGATCGCCAATTTCACGGTGGTGGAGTGGGGGGAGAATGCGCAGCTCGCGAAGAGGGCACCGGAGGAGTACGTGCAGGTCCTGCGCAAGCCCTTCTCCTCCAAGGAGTTGGAGCGGATGCACTACTGGCATGCGCTGCCGGATGGGTGGGAGCGCATGGAGTACCGCGAGTTTCTCCAGCAGCGCAGGGAGCTGATGGCGAAGGTGATTCGCGACGCCTACTCCCTACTGGCGGGGAAGGACGGCGCCAAGCCGGAACCGGTGCTGAGCACCGGGGAGCTCATCAAGGGCGGGGAGTCCTCCAGCGTCGAGTTCAAGTCCACCCTGCGCGTGAACCTGCACACGGGCCAGGAAGACCCGAAGATGGTGCTCAGCGTGTTGAAGACACTGGCGGCCTTCATCAACACGGGCGGGGGTACTCTGCTCATCGGTGTGGCTGATGACGGCACGCTGGTGGGGCTCGGACCCGACAAGTTCGAGAGCGAGGACAAGATGAGCCTGCGCCTGGTGGAACTCATCAAGGACCGCATGGGGACCAGCCACATGATGTACATCCATCCCCGGTTCGATGACTACCAGGGGGGCCGCGTGCTGGCCGTGGATTGCCTGCCGGGGAGGTCTCCCATCTTCGTCAAGGACGGCAACGTGGAGCGCTTCTACGTTCGTGCGGGTCCCTCCTCCCAAGACCTGTCAGGGGCGAGAATGCAGGCATACATCCAGGAGCGGTTCCGGAGCTGAGCCGTCGATGGAGTCAGCAGGACGGAACTCGCGGGGCTGGCGGGCGGACGGCTCACGCAAGCAGTGAAGACGCAGCCGCCACCGGCGCCCCTCCCACTCGCGGAGGAGCGCCGGACGGCCTGAGCCGCTACTGCGGATCCCACCCCGCGTTCACCGTCATCCGGTCCAGCGCGCGCACGGAGACGTAGGGGACGAAGCCCGCCGCGCGTGAGCGGGTATAGGCGTCCGCGACGTGCTCGGCTTGAATGGCGTAGTCGGTGGAGAGCACCAGCTTGCCAGCCGCGCGGACCCGGGCGGCGTTCGTCCGGTTCTCCTCGCACCAGCCCTCGTCGCAGGCGTTGTCGTCGGACCAGTACATGTCCTCCATGCCCAGTCCGTCGATGGCGGGCAGGTAGGCGGGGTCATCCACCAGCTCGGGGGAGTTCTGGGGCATCACCTTGAAGGCCGGGTTGCGTGCCTTGGCGTACTGGTTGATGCGCGCGATGAGGGCCACCATCTTCCGCGCGAGGTCGGCGCGGTTGGTGCCCGCGGCGTTCGCGGGAATCTCCTCATACGTCACCACCATGTCCAGGTAGCACCCGGTGAAGCCCGCGGCGAGCGCCTGGTCGATGCGGCCCTGGACGATGGGCCACCAGCGCTCGTCCCAGTACTTCACGTACTGTTCGTCGGGCCAGCCGGCCACGGGGCCGAGCTTCAAGTCATCGGGCACCTGGGGCCACTCGGGGCGATACTCCTCGATGGCGCCAATCTCGAAGTACGCGAGCACCTGCTTGCCCTTGGCCTTGAGCGCGCTGATTTCGGCAGCGGTGAACCAGCCATCGGAGCCGTCGCGCGACAGCTCGACGATGGCGAGGTCGAACTTCGAGTCGGCAATGGTGTCGAGCTTCCCCTGGGGATAGTTCGTGAGCTGGTAGGTGAAGCTTTGGACGCCCTCCCACGACACGGGCGTGCCGGCGTCGGTCCCCGTTCCCGCGTCGGAGGAGGTGCCCGCGTCGCCAGGGGTGCCCGCGTCCGTGGGAGTCCCCGCGTCCGTGGGAGTCCCCGCGTCCGATGCGGCGACCTGGATGCGCACCACGAGCAGGTCCAGCAGCGACGCATCCGCCGTGGACGTCGTGCGGTAGCGCAGCTGCACCGGGCCTCCGCTGACGAAGCGCTGGGGAGACGTCAGCGCGAGCGACGTGGCGGTCCACCTCCAGGACTGCGCGAAGGTGTTGTCGCCCACCAGCACCCAGGCGCCCGCCGTGTAGTCCCACGCCTCGAACAGCCAGCGCATCTGCGACTTGAGGGGCCCTCGATAGTTGATGCCCACCTCGGCGGCGACGACGTCGGCGGCGCCCACGTCCGCGGGGAGCGCGTACGTGCACGTGGCGGAGGTGCCGGGGAAGAACTCGACGTACTCCGCCCAGCGGTCCTGCGTGCCCGACAACGTCTGCGTGTGCAGCCCCTGGACGGTCTGCCCCGAGCCGATGGAGCCGCTTTCGACCTGGAGACTGGTGCACGTCAAGGTCCGGGTAGCCGCGAGGACGGCCGTGTCCTCGCCCCGCTCCGCGCTGTCCGCGCTTCCGGAGGCACCACCACAGGCGAACAGCGCGATGCACCACAGACTCGTCCACCCTACTACCGCGACTCGCATGTGCGCTCCCTGTCGCCAGAGCCGGGCCCCGACCCGATGTCGATGCGCTCGGCGAACATGGCGGGCTTTAACTGCAGGCGCCCGGAATCAGCAACGCGATGTGGCGCGCGACACGCGACATTCAGCCATCTCCTGGAACATTCGTTCCTGTCTGGATGGAGTGGTGCGTTGCAGGTGATGGGGCCTGGCCTCGGGTGGAAGGTACAGGCGACCGCCGGAGCCAACGAGGCCGATGCTGGCCTCGGACAGGAAGTGGAATAGGCTTGCCCCAAGGCAATCTCCCTCAGGAAGACTCCTCTTGGACCTCCCCTTGACTCCTGCCCTGCGCATCAACCTGGGCAAGCGCGCTGGTGTCACCGGCGGCCTCCTGGGCGTGCTGTGCGTGTGCGTCGAATTCTGTTTTCTGTTTCCCCACTTGCTGGTGTCCAACGACGGCCGGGCCTTCTACGTGGAGCACCTGGGCGTGTTCCGGGGCATCCTCCAGGCCGCCATCGTCGCCACCTTCGCGCTGGGCGCATTCAGCGTGCTCACCTTGCGCTCCAAGGCGCATGGCGGCATCGCCATGCTGCTCGCGCTGGTGGCCATGCTGCTGGGCGGCAGCCAGGCGGAGCCACTCACCCACCAGCCGCGGGCGCTGAGCGCGGGCCTGGACTATTTCGCGCTGGAGCTCCTCGTGTTGGGGCTCCTGTTCATCCCCATGGAGCGGCTGTGGGGGCTCCACCCGCAGCGCATCTTCCGCGAAGGCTGGCAGACAGACCTCAAGCACTTCTTTGTCAGCCACGTGGGCGTACAGCTCATCTCCTTCGCGGTGATGATTCCGGTGCAGGTCTTCTTCTCCTGGGCGGTGCGCATGGACTTCCAGGCCCATGTGGCCGCGCAGCCCGTGTGGCTGCAATTCTTCGAAGTCCTCCTGGTGGTGGACCTGGTGAGTTACTGGGTGCACCGCGCCTTCCACCAGGTGCCGTGGATGTGGAAGTTCCACGCCATCCACCACTCCAGTCAGCAGATGGACTGGCTGGCCAGCTCGCGTTCTCACCTGGTGGACGTGCTCGTCAACCGGTTCGCGGGGTTCATACCGGTGTTCCTGCTGGGCTTCAGCCCAGCCGCCATCTATGGCTACCTCGTTTTCGTGTCCTTCCACGCCGTCTACATCCACGCCAACGTGAGCCACCGCTGGCCCTATCTCCGTTGGGTGTTCGCGACGCCTGAATTCCACCACTGGCACCACACGTCTGACGAGGAAGGCATCGACAAGAACTTCGCTGTCTTCCTGTCCTTCATTGATGCGATTTTCGGCACCGCGCATCTGCCCGAGCACTGGCCGTCGCGGTATGGAACGACGAAGTTCCAGCCTCCAGAGACCTACCTGGGTCAGCTCGCCTATCCGTTCCGACGGCACGAAGAAACGCCTTACGGATAGAATTGAAACTCGATTCCGGGTTCAAACGCGATGGCCGTCTTCTGTGTCGTCGGTGTCCGCATGGGCGCCTGCTCCGCCCATTCCGACGCCTCCAGCGCCACCACCGCCGGCACCTCCGCCGCCGCCCCCTCTTCCGCCCCCCTTGTCGCCGCCCTTGCCCCCTCCTCCGCCGCTGGGACGCAATGGGCCCTGGTCGGGAATCGCGAGTCCGTGGGGGATGGGCTCGAGGTCGAGCGCCCGGCGGATGAAATCGCGCAGCGATACGACCAGCCGCGCGGTGCCGACCTTGCGCCCGGCGACCATGTCCGCGGCAGCCTCCGCGGCGAGCCGCACCTGCTCCTCGGTGCCGAGCAGCATCACATCCGACAGCGCCGCCTCGACCGCGTCGCGCGTGCGCCGACGGCGTTCGAGCGCCGGGTGGTCGAGCGACGACGCCAGCACGAGGCCCTGGTCGGGCTCCTGTTCGAGTGGCTCGCCTGCCGCGAGCCGACGGCGCATGTCGCGCAGATGGGTCGGGTCCACGACGAGCTCACCGGTGAATGAGCCGCCGAGTGTCTTGTATGCGGAGATCAGCGTCTTCAGCCGCTCGTTGATCTGGCGGTTCTCGCGTTCGCGCCGGCGCTGCACGGTCTGCATCACGAGCAGTCGGATGCTGACGACGACCAGCGACACCAGCACGAGGCTGGCCAGCGTCGCCGCGAGGCCACGCCAGGAAGTGAAGTCGAGAGAGCTCATCATTGGCGCGACGATAGCGCGTCCATCGCGCAGTCGCCGCGACGCGCTCCCGTGTGCCGCTGACCTGCCTTGCTCAGGAAGTGCTGCCACGGTGGAGTCCTTCTCCCAGCAGCCCCCTGTGGCCGTAGTAGCGGCGGGCAATCACAAGCCGGACCAGGAGCGCTTCATCCTCCAGGTGAAGCAGAGCCGCTTCGGGTTGTGGCTCAACGAGGAGGGCACCGTGCGCGGCCAGGCGGAGCTGGGCTCCTGGACTTCGCCAAGCCCACGCCCACCGTGCTGGCGATGCCGCGACTGCGCATCGCACAGGCGAAAAGCCGCGTGGGCGTGAGCGCGCTGGCCACCGGGCTCACCTTCGCGAGCACTGGGGGCCGCCGAGGGCGGTGAGCCGCTCGCCGCCCATGCCGACCTCTTCACCGAGGGGCGCAATCCCCAAGCGCCGCGCTCCGGGTGAAGCAGGCGTGGTGCCGAGCCTGGTGCAGCCACGCCCCACAACGCCCTCCTCAAGCAAGGCGGCCAGGGACGTCAGCGCGCCCGCGTTCTGGCGGAGGGCTTCTTCGCGGCGCTCTTCTTCCTGGCCGAAGCGACCTTCGCCTTCGCGACTGCCGGCTTCCCTTCGCCGCGCGGTGCCTTCGCCTTTGCGGCCGCCTCCATCGCTTTTCGGGCTTCGGTCTTCTCACCTTTCCGCAGCGCGAGCGCCGCGGCGATCCACTCCGGTGCGTAGCTCGAAGTGCATCCCTTCGGAATCGGTCGCGGGTCCCAGCGACCGAGGCGCTCGCCGATAGCGATGGCCTCCGAGGTGTACGCGGGCAGGTGGAGGCCGATCCAGACCAGGCAGAAGTTGATGCCCTCCTTCACCCGGTACGGTGCATCCGGAAGCTCACGCTCGATGCGCTCGAGCGTCGCGCCTACGTCGAGTTCCTTCTCAAGGCCGCGCGCAATGCGCCCGGCAAGAAGCTTCCATCCGGCGCGGCGAGGGAGTTCCTTGCTGCCGTCCATCCACTTCTCCTGAAGCCTCGAGGCGACGGGCGCATGCACGAGCACGCGACCGACGAGTTCGTCGACCAGGTTCGGGTTCGAGAGTGGCTCGAGGAGCCCGCGTGCCTCCTTCTCAGTGAGCGCCGCGGGGTCGAGGAGCATGCACGCGAGGATGCGCGCATCGTGATTGCCGGTCCCCCACAGTTCCAGTCCGAGCCCGTGGTTCGTCCCCAACGTCGCTGCCAGGCTACGGATCTTGCCGAGCAGCACACCGAAGACGTTATCGACCACCCCGTCGCGCACGTAGCGCTGGCGCACCTTCTCGTCACCATGGCTCTCGAGCAGCTTCATTACCTGGGACAACGACATTGTTTTCGGCATGGGGAGCACCTCGACGGGCGGTGGATTGAGAGCGGCCGGAAGGGTGGCACGACAGGTGCCCACGGTCGAGGAGCGCTTCCGGGCACCGCCACCGCGCAGCTACGGAAGCGAGGGTGCGGCCATCCAGATGTGGCACCGTGGCCACGGGAACCGAAACGATGCAACCAGGCGCGCGTACCTAGCGCGTGTAGAGGCCCACCGCCGGGAAATCATCTGGCGAGCGCCCCCTCCGCTGCCGCCACTCAAGGCGGAAGCAAAGGACGAACAGGCGCCCTGGCAAGGTTCGGGGTCACCAATCGCCACCCATGCACTTGGTCGTTCCCCTTCTTGGAACTGTTCTCCGCCCTCAGGCACTCGATCCTCGTATAGGAGTGCGAGATATCGAGCAGATGTCCGCCACCCTCGGACTGTTAGAGGTGGCCCCACCACCTGGAGTTCTACGAGCCGCAGGAGTACGAGCGGCTGGTAAAGACGGCAGCGAGGCGGGGCTGCGGAACCGGGGAAACTTCACCGTGAGCGTGGAGCACAGGCGCCAAGATGAGGGCGACGCGGAGCCCTGCAAGATCAAGCAGGCGTTCAGCAGGGGAGAATCCGTTCCTTCTTGCAGGAAATTCCAGGTCCTGACCCCCGAAATGCAGTGAGACAACGGCAAGGAATGCGCCTGAACCATGGATGAACTACTTGCACTGCTCGGGCGCTACGCTCCCGGCTCCAGCGGTCAAATCGAAGGCTACCCAGACTTTCTCGTGGATGAATTGGAGGACGTCTTCGGTCGTCCGCTCCCAGCCGTCTACCGTCTCTTCGCCGAGGTCTTCGGGTTGCGTGGAGGGCCGCTCCTGGCCCATGTGCGCTCCTTCGACCCCATCCTCGATGTCGCCGAACTCTATCGGGTCGTGCCCAAGGGAGAGATGCCCCCTAGGCGTTTTCTCTTCATCTTCGGAGACCCCGACCCACTGGCCCCCATCATTACTGGCTCGACCTGGAGTCCCCTTCCGAAGAAGGAGACTGTCAGGTCGTGCGCATGCCCTTTGGTGCTGACGCATGGAAGACGAAGCTGCACCGGGAGGCCATCAGCATCCGGGAGCTGCTCTTCCTCTGGGCCGTGGAGCACGTCCACCTGCCCGCCCTCCCTCATCAAGCCAGCTATGTACGTAGGGAGGGACACTCGACTCCCAGCGCCGAGGACCTCGCGCGTCTCATCGAGAAGATGGGCTTCGCCCGGCTCCCCTATCCCCGCTACAGCCTACTCTTCGAGCGGGAGGGGGCCGCAGCACGACTGTACCGCCCTCCTGACAGCCCCCACTTCAACCTTCGCGTGGGCATGCAGCGTCCCAAGGAGCTGGAGCGATTCCAGATGCTCATTGAAGACAACACGGACCTGCGGAAGTCCCCATTCTAATCGGGGAGCCTGTACGGGCTCTCAGCACGTCGTTGGGCGGACGCTTACGGTGCTTCAACGCTGCCGCAATGGCCTCGCACGCTGGTCTTCGTACCAGGACACAGCACCTTCCCCCTGTGTCAGGGAAGTTGTCGCGTAAGAGGGTGAGCCAATCCGAGTCGTGCCTGATTTGGCGGGGTAGGTCCATTACCAGACCCGCGCGGCGGCGTTCTAACAGCGATCTGATGGAGTCCGCGAAAGGTCACGCCACCCAGATGCGATGCTCGGTCAACTGGCCGGATGAATCCCTCTCCAGTCGCACTCCGTACGCATCCCGTGGTCCGCAGTGACTTGCCGCGTACACCGCAGGCTCGCGACGATACGGAGCGACTTCAAGCACTCCGACCCTTGTCGCCAGTGGGGAGTACAAGGAAGAATGCTGCATGGAGCGGTGGCGCAGATAGCGCCACACGTCATGACGAACGAAACAGGAGTCGCTGAGGAACCAAGCCCCTAGCAGCGGCACAGCAATCCTGAGGCGTTCAAGTTCCTCATCACTCTCGATAGCCCCCCACAGCAGAACCCAGGTCCCCCAAGGACGCCTCCGCTCATCACGTGACGACCAGTCGGCCATCAGCATCCGGACCGCCTGCGCGATGAGCCATCGTCCTGGGTTGTCAAAGTCAGTCATGGGAGTCAGTGAAGTCTTGGCTCCAGGCGTCGAGAGAGCAAACTCGTCCACGGCTCGTTGTACCGATGACCCACTCCAACAAACAGGGCTCCCATCCATCCTATACTTCGCGCCAGCAAGCTTCGGATTAACGGGACGATCGGCACGACCACGAAGAGCCGTTTGCTCGCCAACCCCAGACTCTAGACGTGACGCCCGGCATCGAACAGCTTCACCAGACCATCGCCCAAGGCGTGTACAACAAGCTGACGACGGCTGGGTTCAGGCCACCTATTCGTACCTGGCCATCACCCTCTTCTCCGAAGAAACCGGCCGGTACCCCCTCGCCGACGGGCAGCAGCGCTCCTTCGCTCGGCGGTTTCAGCCGGTCATCGCAACACTTTGAGCGAATACCTCTGCGGGGGTACGCCAGTCGAGTGTCTGGCGGGGGCGGGTGTTGAGTTGATGGGCGACGGCGTCGAGTTGGGCGCGCGACAGGCCGCTCAAGTCCAGGCCCTTGGGGAAGTACTGGCGCAGTAGTCCGTTGGTGTTCTCGTTGCTGCCGCGTTGCCACGGGCTGTGGGGGTCGCAGAAATAGACTTGGACGTCGGTGTCGATGGTGAAGCGCGCGTGCTCGGCCATCTCCTTGCCCTGGTCCCAGGTGAGGCTGCGGCGCAGGGCCTGCGGCAGCTGGCC
>NZ_FNAJ01000015.1 GCF_900101905.1 Myxococcus virescens
CAGCCGCTCCAGCTCCCTCACCTGGGCCTGCAGCCGCTTCACTTCGGACTCTGGGACTACCGCCTCGTCTGCGCCTAGGCTGGACATCGAGCCCTCCTCCGCCAGTCGCCTCCAGTGGAACAACATGCTCGCCGACAGTCCATAGCGACGGGCCACCGAGGAGATGCTCTGCCCGGCCATCTCCGCTTCTGCCAGGAACCGTTGCTTCTCCTCGGCGTTGAAGCGTCGTCGGCGACCAGGGCGAGCCGGTGGGATGACTTCTACTTCGAGTGCCTTCGTGTCCATCTCTAGGCTGGTCCTATGCGTTAGGGACCTGTCCGTTCGAAATGGGGGCTACACCAGGAAGATGTCCGTATAGCCATCCCCGTTGAAATCGCCGGCCACCAGATTCAGATTCGAAACCCAGGTCTCCTGCGAGGTGGCACTGAAGCTCAGTGCGCCCATTCCAGAGTTGCCGTAGCGAATCTCCACCTCGCCCGTAGGCATGTAGTAGCGGAAGATGTCCGTATAGCCATCCCCGTTGAAGTCGCCGGGAATCATCTTCAGGTTTCCAACCCACGTCTGCTGCGAGGAAGGGCTGAAGAGCAACTCCGTCATGATGGCCGACCCGTAGCGGATCTCCACCTCGCCCGTGCTCGGGCGGTACCGGAAGATGTCCGTGAAGCCATCCCCG
The DNA here is from genome assembly GCF_900101905.1 of Myxococcus virescens. Classification (NCBI taxonomy): domain Bacteria; kingdom Pseudomonadati; phylum Myxococcota; class Myxococcia; order Myxococcales; family Myxococcaceae; genus Myxococcus; species Myxococcus virescens. The sequence continues at coordinate 674 of NZ_FNAJ01000015.1, forward strand.
TTGAAATCGCCGGGAATCAGTTCCAGTCCAGGAATCCACGTCACCTGGGATAGAGCACTGAAGAGGAACTCGTCCATTTCGGGCCGACCGTAGCGAATCTCCACCTCACCGGTGCTGGTGTTGTAACGGAAGATGTCCGTGTTGCCATCTCCGTTGAAGTCGCCGGGGATCATCTTCAGATTTGCAATCCATGTCTTCTGGGACGAGGCACTGAAAAGGAGGTCCCCCGTACCAGCATTGCCGTACCGAGTTTCCACCTGACCGGTACCGGTATCGTATCGGAAGATGTCTGCGTAGGCGTCACCATTGAAATCCGCACCAGGCACCTGGGAAGGTCCGTAAACACTGCGGGCGCCGATTCGGTCGAGCAATGAAAGGCGGGAGTAGGTCGACAAACCGCCACATTGCGGATAGTTCATCACCGACTCCGAATCATACGCAGTCAAACCCTCCCAGAGCTCACTCTCAGAACAATCCGGATTCGAAGAAGAAATGCGAAGATGCTCGTGTGGAAAACCAAGAATATGCCCCACCTCGTGCGTAAGTACCTTAGCGACGAGAGCATAATCATAGATCACATAGCGCCTATTCAACTCGACGCGCCGATCAGACCGCTCAAAGTCCGGGTAAAACGCCATTGCCACGACCCTGGAGTAACCAGACGGAAGAGCAGGTCCGCCTGGTTCCACGGGAATCCAGCACGCGACCGGATGCTCCTCGCAAAAATCAATGGGCTCCTTATTCATGAACACATCAAAAACAACATTCTCCTGCGTCGGCCCACAATCCCCATCATACTGACTCAGGTGAACGAACTTCACATCAGCAGCAGCCTCCCACTTGCGCATCGCAAGCCCCAGGTCATGAACCACCTGAGCGTAGTGGACTCCCAACGACGCACTGTCCACGCAGTAGGTCAAGTGGCGCTTCTGAGCTGCACTCCAAACACTTCGCTGCCCACCAGAGATACGAACAGCTAGCGGGCTGCGCGTGACTCCGTGAGCCGATGCTTCAACGTGAGCATCGTAATAGCTCCGGAGTTCCTCCTGGCTCCTGAAAACTTCATCGCCATTCGCGATATAGACGCCACGTGAAGGAGCGAAATAAGAGGACGCAAGAAACTCCTCCCACGTCGGAACCCTCACGGTCTCGTCCGCTTCACTCGAGGCCAGTTCCTGTGCCCCCTCACCACAGCCCAAGGAACCCGTCGCCAGCGCCGCCAAACATGACCAAACACCTACGATTCGTCTCACAGACCACTCCATTCGCGCAGCAGCGAACCAGCCGTCCCAAAACCTGGAATAGAAGAACAAGCCACCAACTCAAGACTCCTCACCGCCCCTCAAGCCGAGCGGTCGATGAGGATGACCGTGTCTAACAAAGGGGTCTGACATCACTCAATACCCAAATCCACAACCAGAAAATCTGGCTTTCCCACAACAAGCGCCGCCAAAGCCTCACTTGGAAGAGCCGAGTGCATTAGCACTATTCACTCGCAGATACTGGAACCCGTTCACGGACGTCGCCCCAAACCCGGCACTGCACGCGAAGCGGCGGCTTCATCGCGAAGGCAAGACCCAAACGGACGCCCAGGAGAGTCAGCGACGCCCCACATCCGAAGCCCATTTCGCCTCGGTCCAGAGTAGACAGGGCTCATGAGCGCCCCTGTCTTCATCTACCTGACCCCGCCCGACGGACTCGTCCCCCTGCTGACGCCGGCGCGGCTCGCGGCCTTCCGCGACTGGCTCTGGCGAGAAAACACGGAGCACCTGAACGCGGAGGAGCTGGCCGACATCGAGTCGGACGAGGAGCTGATGGCCCTCCTCGGCCTCGTGGACCACCTGCTCCAGCAGGGCGCCGAGTCCCTGCGCAAGCCCCCCACCCGCCACGCGGACGCGATGCTGGACCTGCTCGATGAGCTTTCCGACTACTTCACCTGCGAGGAACTGGGCATTCCAGAGGGCATGGAGCTGGCGACGGACCTCAAGCCCACCGACAAGCAGGTCCGCGCCTCGGACGTCGTCATCGGAGAGAACTGTCCCGAGCGGACGTTCGAGCTGTGGCGTCACCTCGTCTGGGGCCGGGCGCCGGACCGGACCGTGGCGGAGGGCATTGGCCTGCGACGCAACTTCCCCTCCATGGGCTACTGGACGGCCGCGGAGGTCCGGCACGTGCGCGACGACCTGCGCCAGCACCTGAGCGGGCCCCCTGACTACATGCCCATGAACAACTGGGCCCGCTTCATGACGTCGCTCCGCCTGAAGCTGACACGGACCGGCCGGGCAGCAGCCCCCGCCCCGGCGATTGAGGCCATCTCCCGCGCCGTGGACCGGGCGGTCCGAGAAGGTGCGGGGCTGCTGTTCGCGCGCTGAGCCCGACGTCAGGTCAGGCTGCGCGCCAGCGCCCCCAGCGTGGAGATGGCCGCCTCGATGCGCGGCGTCCACGGGTGGCCACAGTTCAGCCGGAAGCAGTGGCGATAGGAATCCATCCGCGCGGAGAAGATGGGCCCCGGGGCGATGCTGATGCCCGCTTCCAGGGCCTTCGCACTCAACGCCAGCGAGTCCACCTGCCGCGGCAGCTCCACCCAGAGCAGCGCGCCACCCGAGGGCCGCGTCACGCGCGTGCCTTCGGGGAAGAACTCCGCCACGGCCTCGGCCATGCGCTCCACCTGCGCGGCGAGCCGACGGCGCAAGGAGCGCAGGTGTCTGTCATAGCCTCCATTCTGAAGGAAGCGCGCAATCGCATACTGGGGCACGGTGGCGGTCGTCACGGAGGTGGAGAACTTGAGCAACTCCACCCGCTCCCGGAAGCGGCCCGGCGCCACGTAGCCCACGCGGAAGCCCGGCGCGAGCGTCTTCGAGAACGAGCTGCACAGCAGCACGTTGCCGCGCGTGTCGAATGCCTTGCATGCGCGCGGACGCTCGGCGCCGAAGTGCAGGTCGCCGTAGATGTCGTCCTCGATGAGCGGCACGTCGTGAGCATCCAGCAGGTTCACCAGCCGCTGGCGCCGCACGTCGGGCATGCAGCTGCCCACCGGATTGCTGAAGCTGGGCACCGCCAGCACCGCGGCGATGCGCCGCCGCGTCAGCGCCGCCTCCAGCGCCTCCATCTGCATGCCGTTGCGTGGGCAGCAGGGAATCTCCAGCGCGCGCAGGCCCAGCGCTTCGATGGACTGCAGCGTTCCGTAGTACGCGGGGGACTCGATGGCGATGGTGTCTCCCGGGCGGGCCACCGCGAGCAGGCACAGGTGGATGGCCTCGGACGCGCCGAAGGTGGTGATGAAGTCGTCCGCGGCCAGCGAGCAGCCCCAGTCCATGGAGCGGCGCGCGAGCTGCTGGCGCAGCTCCGGACACCCGGGCAGCGCGTCGTACTGGATGCTCCGGTCGCGCGATTCGCGGCTGAGCGCGTTCAGCTCGCGGTACAGCCTGCGGACGGGCAGCAGCTCCGGCGCGGGCGAGGCGGCGCCCAGCTTGACCATGTGGGCATCCCCCATGGACCGGTAGACGCTCGCGACGAGCCCGCTGACGGTGACAGCGGTGGCGCTGGACGCGGGCCGGGACACCTGGGGCTCCGCCAACCGGGGCCGCTCACGGCGGCGCACGTAGTGGCCGGACTGGGGGCGCGTCTCGATGAGCCCCAGGGACTCCAGGTGCAGGTAGGCCTGGAGGACCGTGGAGATGCTCACCCGCTCGCGCAGGCTGAGCTGCCGCACGGACGGCAGCCTGTCTCCAGGCTGCAAGGTGCCCGCGGAGATGGCATCCGCGAGCCGCTCGGCCACCTGCTCATAGAGCTTTGCTTTGTGTGCCACCGCGCCCATGGCTCCTCCCAAGGTGAGCCGCATCCACCACGGCCGGTATCGGAGACGAGAACGGGCCCGTTGCCCAGATACAGCTCCCATCAACAGCGACCGGCACAGTTCGCCGGAGCAGAACTGTACCGATAACAATCTCACCTGACTGAATCTGTTCCGCAACCGCCCGGGGGCGCATGTTGGCGCCCTGGAGGACGCGGTGATGTGGGACTGGATGAGGACGGTGGTGAGCGGGCTTCGGTTCGAAGCAGCGCCAGCGCGGAACATGGGCCCGGTTCACCTGGCCCAGGGCGCCTTGTGGAGCGAGCGCACCCGGAGCGGACATCCCCTGACGCTGACGTGTCGCGAAGGCATGCTGTGGCTCACCTGCGAGGGCGATGCGAAAGACTACGTGCTGCACCCCGGCGACACGCTGCGCATGGAGCGCTCCGGGCACGTGGTGGTGCAGGCGCTGAAGCCCTCGCGCTTCTGCCTGATGCAGCGCGCTCCGGTCCATACGCCGTGCACGCCTCCCGTGAGGAAGCATGAGGGGCTCGTCCGATAGTCGGTGCCATGCCCTGCCTTGCTATCGTCCGCGCCATGCCCAGCCGCCCTGACTGTCGCCGCCTCGCCTCGGTCCTCACGCTCGTGTCTTCGCTCCTCACCGCGCAGGCCGCGGAGGTCTCCCCGGCGGAACGGGTGGAGACCTCGCCGGGCCTGTCACCTGATGCCGTTCGACGCGCCTTCGACAGCCAACGCCAGACGCTCGCGTCCTGCATGCGTCTGGTCTCCATCCAGCGCGGGAAGGACAAGGCCCCGCATTCGATTGAGTTCGTTCCGTGGAAGGCCGGACCCGACACGGATGATCGCATCCGGGTGCGCTTCACCCTGGCGCCAGACGGCAAGGTCCAGAAAGAAGAAAGGCAGGCGGAGGCATGGGGCGTGCGGTCGATGTTCCTCGACCCCGGCTGCGTGGAAGAGCGGGTGAAGACCTGGTCCTTCCCGACCTTTCCAGGCAACCATGACGAGCGGGTGCAGGTGGAACTGTGGGCGCGGTTCCGGACCACGGAGGCGGAACGGACGGCGGCAGCCACCCGGTTGCGTGAATTCTACGGCGACTTCTGCAAGGCCCTTTCCGCATTGAAAGTCACCCAGCAGCCTCAGGCAGGCGTGGCGTGGCGCGCCACCATCAAACGCTTCCTCGCCGAGCACGGCGCGCGCGTCGACCCACGCATCGGCACGGCCATGCAGGCGGTCGGAGACATCGCGGGCCACGACCTGCCAGGCGCCATCTCGATTTATGAGCTCAGCATGGAAGAGTCGCTCGCCACGACCATTCCATGCCCGAAGCTCCGCGCCTGGGTGAAGGAGGGGTGAGCCCCAGGCCGGCCCCTCCTCGCCGGCCCACTCAGAGCACTTCGCGCAGGTTGCCCTCCACGATGCGCGTCAACTGCGTCACGCGCTTGTGGAGCCAGAACCCGAAGGGCTGGATGCGCTCGGGCTTCGTCATCCTGGGCAGCTTCTGGATGCTCTCATCGAAGCCGACCACGGCGTGTTCGCGCGTCGGGGACTTCGTGCGCAGGTCAAAGGCGAAGGACCTGCCGGTGTGCCAGCCGCCGTGGAACACGGTGAGGCGCTCCAGCTCCGCGTTTCCAGTCGCCTCGACGAGGCCGTCGAGGTCATAGACGTCGTCGGCGATCTCCAGGCAGCTCCAGCCTCCACCCGAAACGTTTCCGCACGGGAACGTGGGCAGGCCATTGTCGACCGCGTTGTCCACAATCCAGGTGATGGAGCCGTACACGCGCAGGAAGTAATCCCAGCTCGACTCTGTCTTCCTGGGCTTGAGCGCCTTCACGCCATTCCAACGTCCGATGCGGTGCTTGTAGACACGCTTGAAGAAGGACAGATTCTGGTCGAGCGAGCCCATGCGCTTGGGCTCCTTCTTCACGTCGAGGTGCTCCGCGACGAAGTGCGCCTTGGGGTAGCGCGCGTGAAGGTCCTTGAGCATGGCGATGGCGGTGTCGACCGCCGCGAACGCGTCCTGCGGCTTGGAGAAGGTGGGCGCCTTGGGAGCAGCGGGCTTCTTCGGCGCGCCCTTTGGAGCCGCGGGCTCGGGGTTGGAATGGGCAGCGTCCCGGAGCTCCACATTGCGCAGGACGAAGCCAGCCTTCTCCTGGGCGCGGATGCGCTGCTCCGCCCGCTGGATGGCGGCCTCGCGGCTGCCGGCGGCCGTCTCCTTGCGGTAGTTCTCGACGGTCCGATTCCCATCGACCCAGATGACCCATTGGGTCGAGGCACCCTTGCGATACTCACGCACCGTGATGCGCTTCCGGTTCGCGTTCCAGGGCGTGCCATCGCGGAAGCCCAGCTTCCGGTAGCGCGCCACCAGGGCCTCGACGTCCGACGCGTCGCAGAGGGAGACGAGGTGGGCGCCGTTCAGGGTGCCTCGGCGGACCACTGCCTTCTCTCCGCGCACCTCCACGTCGACGAAGAGCTGGGACAGCAGCTTGAAGAGCGTGAAGCGTCCCGTCACGGGAGCGGACACCTTCAGTGCCTTGGGCTCCGGCTTGTAGAGGGTGCCCGCGCTCCAGACTCGCAGCTCGCCTCCCGCCGAGTAGAGCCAGACCTCGTCCTTCACATCGAGCTGAGGCTCCGAGTACCAGATGGCGTCGCCGCCGTTGAGTTCCTGTAGGCGCTTCCAGTCGGACATACGCCCCCTCTCGCATGGGGCTGACGAGGGGTCAACGGTAGCACCGGCTCAACGGCCCGAGCCGCGCGCGCAGCCGGCCAGGAGGACGCGCTCCGCTGCCGGCTTCACAACCCCAGCGCGCTCATGGGGATGCGGTACATGTCCCCCGTGCCGCGGCCAATGCCCTGGACGGCGCTGTCATCCCGTGGCGCATCGAAACGTGCCCCCACGTCGCCCGTGAAGGGGCGCGTGCTGCTGAAGTAGAGCCACTTTCCGTCGGGGGAGACGCTGTGGTTGTAGTCGCTCGCGGGCGTGTTGATGCCTTCGCAGAGCCGGCGTGCAGGTGTCCATGCGCCATCCACCTTGCGGCTGAGGAACAAGTCGTATCCGCCCAGGCCGTCTTCCCGCCGCAGTGCACTGAAGATGAGGTAGCTCTCATCAGGCGCAATCCACGGCTCGAGCTCATGGACCGACGAATTGATGGCGGGCCCCAGGTTCTCTGGCGGCTGGTAGGCGCCGTCGACCCAGCGGGAGACCCAGAGGTCGCTGCCACCCAATGTGCCGTCTCGCTCACCCCCGAAGTAGAGATTGCCATTGGCGGCCACGGCCGGTGACCACTCGTCGCGGTGCTTGTCGTTGACGGGAGCCGGAAGGCGTCGCGCGTCCTCCCATGCTCCGTCGGTGTCCAGCGACGCGGTCCAGATGTCATACGAGCTGCGGGGGCCTTGCTCCCCAGGCTCGGGACGGTTGGAGATGAAGTACACCGTGCGCCCGTCGGGTGAGAAGTGTGGGTCCGCGTTGCTCCACTCGGTGGCGAAGCGCGGGAGCACCGGACGGGACCAGTGCCCTTCATCGGTCCGCTGCGTTTCGTAGAGCGTATAGTGTTGGAAACGGTCATCTGCCCTTCCAAAGAGCACGCGTCGCTGGTCTGGAGAGAAGGCCATGAAGAAGTCCCAGGCCCCGGTGGTGAAGAGCCCCGCGCCGTAGAGTTCAGGCGTGCAGGTGCCCCCGTGACTCTCCAGCGCCTCCGCGGGCCGTCCACCGTGTGCGCCACAGCCCAGCTCCCAGAGCGTCATCATCAAGAGCACGCCTCGCATCGACGACATCCCCGCCATGTACGGCTCCTCCTGGACGTTGCTTCAGCATCACGGCGGTCGGGATAGCATCGGCCCATGAGGCGAAACTTTGGGAATGTTGCGGTGCTTCCCGAACGGGCTCCCGGCTATCACGCGCTCAGCGAGGGCGAGTCCTTCGACATCAGTGACTGTGTCTGTCGAGCAGGCGCCCGCAGCCCCATCTTCGGCGGCGAGCACGCACAGGTCTGCATCAGTGTCGTGCTGTCCGGCGTGTTCCATGTCCGGAGCCCCGAGGGGGCCGCGGTGGTGGGGCCGGGCGCGCTGGTGCTCGGGAACCGGTCGGCGCCCTATGAGTTCCGGCACGTCGATGATGGAGGAGACCGCTCGCTCGTCATCGAGTGCTCCGACGCGCTGCTGGACGATGCCCTCCGCTCGCTGGGGCGTTCCCATCGAGGAACGCGCCCCTTCGCGCGCGTCTGCGCTCCGGCGTCGCTCACATCGGTGAACGCAGTGCTCCTGGCGCGACAAGCACTCGAGAGTGGCCAGGTGGAGGACCTGCGAGAGGCGGCACTGGCGGTGGTGGATGCGGGGGTGACGCTGGGAAGCAACCCGACGGAGACACGGGTGGAGGTCTCCGACCTTCAGGCGCGCAGAGTGGCTCGGGTCCTGCGGTATCTCGAATCAAGGTTCATGGAGGACTGCTCGCTGGACACGCTCGCGGACGTCGCGGGGCTCACGAGCTTTCACTTCCTGCGCATGTTCCGAGCCGTGACGGGACAGACACCCCGCCAGCTCGTCATCGCCACGCGGCTTGGCGTGGCGGCCTCGGCGCTGCGCGGCAGCCGTGCGCGAATCACCGACGTCGCCCTGGAAGCCGGCTTCGGGGACCTGTCCCACTTCACGACGAGCTTCACGCGAGCGTTCGGTCTCTCGCCTCGTGCCTACCGCGCTCGCGCGCTCAAGCACGCCTGACCGCGGTGGCAGGCGCGGCTCGCGCTTCCGCCATCGAACAGAACACCTGAGTCACTGCTTCAGGGCATCGCCAAGGCGGGATACCGCACGGTGCGGGAACTCGAAGCGCCAGATGGTGGCGCCGTTCGCCGCGAACTCCCCTTCGAGCCGACGGAGCGCGCGCCAGAATGAGAGAACGATGTCTCGCGCCGGAGCTTCCATCCTGAAGCGTTCCGCTTCGGTGTCCTGCATGCGCGTCCGGTCCGGCAAGCGCACGAGCCGCAGGGCCGCCTGAAGGCCAGGACCAGGCTCCAGGCGCAGTTCGTCTACTTCCGGTTCCCCATTCAACTGCGTCGCGCCCGGGAGCCCGTTCTCGTAGAAGCCGAGAAGCGATTCCGCCAGGTGCCGAAGCGAGTCGAACGGCACATCGGAGAAGGTCGAGGAGACGTGCCGTCCCTGCACCTCGAACGAGAGCTCCAGCCACCCCTGGCCCCTACACGAGAACGCGACTTTCAATCCTTGCCCCATCACGGGTGAGCCTACCGGAGCTGAACAGCCGCTACGAATTGGCGCGGCTCGCGTTCACCATGGGGGAACCCCATTCGAAGTGAAACGCGCCGCCGCCCTCACTCGCCTGGATAGCAGCCGTGGAACGGACCTGTGCTTCCGCCGATCCCACCTGAATCCCCGCCCTCCCATTCCCCCGAGCCGGAACGCATTCTCGAAGCCCACTACGACTTTCCGAGGACCTCTCATGGCTCACGACCACCACCATCCCGCCCACCACATCGTTCCAGGATTTGGCGCGGACCGCGCCGCTCACTACGACGCCCAGGCGTCCGTCGCGCTCGCGGGCACCCAGGCCCTGTATGAACTCGGCGTCAGCACGCTGACGGCCCAGCTCGACGGCCAGGACGCGGCCTCGCTACTCTTCGTGGGAGTGGGCACGGGTGCGGAGTTGATGCCCTACACCCGCTTCGACGTCCCCGGCTGGCGCTTCACGGGCGTGGACCCCTCCGACGCCATGCTCGACGTCGCGCAAAAGCGCCTGGAGGCGGAGGGCCTCCTCTCGCGCACGCACCTGCACCACGGCGAGCTCCACACGCTCCCGTCCGGCCCCCTCTTTGATGGCGCGCAGATGATGGGCGTCCTCCACCACGTGGAGGGTGAAGCAGCCCGCCTCGATTTGCTCCGGGAAGTCGCCCGTCGGCTCAAGCCCGGAGCCCCTCTCGTCGTGGGCTGCCGCATCGGCATGGACCCCGAGCTGTTGAACGTGGAGCTCCGGCGATGGCGGGCCTATGGCACCCCACGGGAGGAACTGGAGCGCCGGCGCGAGCGCTTCATGACGCTGCGACCCATCGAATCCGATGCCGCCCTGTTCGCGATGCTCGCCCATGCAGGACTGGTCGCGCCGAAGCCGATCTTCGTGTCGCTTCAGTTCAAGGTGTTCCTGGCGCGATACGCGCCCTGACAGCGACCGCCGAACCCGGAGCGCACGGCCGGAGGAGTCCGGCCGCGCGCGTCCACGGGCTCACGCCACGGTGAGGATTTCCGCGCCCTGCTCGGTGACGAGCAGGGTGTGCTCGAACTGGGCGCTGCGGCTGCCGTCGGCGGTGACGGCGGTCCACTCGTCATCCCAGGTGCGGTGACCCCAGCCGCCCAGGTTGATCATCGGCTCGACGGTGAAAATCATGCCGGGCTGCATGACGGTGTCGGCCTCGGCCTCGTAGTAGTGCGGAATCTGGAGCGCGGTGTGGAACGTCTCGCCGATGCCGTGGCCACAGTACGCGCGCACCACGCTCATGCCGTGCTGCGTGGCATGCGTCTCGATGGCGCGGCCGATGTCGCTGATGGGCCGGCCCGGCTTCACCGCCGCGATGCCATGCTCCAGGCACTCGCGCGTCACGCGCACCAGCCGCTGGCTCTCCTCGTCCACGTTGCCCACGAAGTACGTCGCCGAGCAGTCACCGTGCACACCATCCAGGTAGATGGTGACGTCCAGGTTGACGATGTCCCCGTCCTCCAGCGGCCGGCTGTCCGGGATGCCGTGGCAGATGACCTCGTTGACGGACGTGCAGAGCGACTTCGGGTAGCGGTGGTAGTTGAGCGTGCTGGGGTACCCGCCCCGCTTGATGTAGGCCTCGTGGGTAATCGCATCCAGCTCGTCCGTGGTGATGCCCGGACGCACGTGCGAAGCCACCTCTTGCAGCACCTCGGCGGCGGCCTTGCACGCCTTGCGCATGCGGGCGATGACGTCCGGCGTCTTGATGTCGGAGCCCGCGTCCTTGCGCGACGGACGGCCCGTCAGCGCGTAGTCCGGACGGGGGATGTGGAGCGGCACCTCGCGGCGCGGGCTGATGACGCCCGGGCGGATGCCCTTGCGAAGCACGTCCGGGCCCTTCTTGCGCGCCTCGGCGGCGTCCGCGCCGCGGTGGCACTTCTTGTACTTGCTGCCACTGCCACACCAACAGGTGTCGTTGGGGCCCGGAAGCACGGCGGGCGGGGAACGGGGAACAGCGGTAGTCATGACTCACCTCCAGCGCGGAGCTGCTCGGGCTTACGGGCGCGCATCCAGCGCACCACCTGGGGACGAAGCCAAAGCCGGGGCCGCCCCGTGCCCAGGTCCAGGACGGGCCGGGGCATGTCGGGATAGCGGCGCAGGTAGGTGCTGACGCTGTTGGCGTGGCGCAGGCGCAGCAACCCGGCCACCGCCTGAGCGTCAATCAGGTCTTCGGTCTTCACCATGGGACACATTTCGGGCGTGTCTATACCCCTAGACATACACCCATGCACGGCTTCTTTCCCAGACGGGGCGGCGGCACTGCTCGCCAGGCGACGCCGCCCGCCCGGGCAGGGAGCAGGCCATCAGCGCGCCAGGGCGGCACACGTCAGGCAGTGCCGGGCCTCTGGAACAGCGCGCAGCCGGTGCCGGCCAATGGCCCCGCCGCAGCGCGCGCACCGGCCGAACTCACCGTGGGCGATGCGCGTCAGCGCCTCCTCGATGTCCCGCAACTCCTGCTCCTCCGCCTGGGTGAAGGACAGGCCCCCCACCCCCAACGAGGCCCGAGCGCGCAGCCGGTGGCTGCGTTGCCGCAATGCTTCCTGGGCCTCCCGAGCCAGCAGCTCCATGTTCGTCTCCCACTGCGGCCACCCCGGCCACTCCGGCCCCTCGGCCCAGCAGGAGATTATGCTTTCAGGAAGCGTGCCTTGCGGTGCGCGGCGCTACAGCCCTGAAAACGCGCAAGGCTTGCGCACCCCGGCCAGGGGCCCTGCATTGGTTGCGGCGCACCGGCGTCACTCCGCGCGAGCCCGGGATGCGGCGTGTTCCCGGGCGCGCTTCTCCACCGCGCGGAACGTGTCCTCCACGGCGTCCTTCTGCCCCATGCGCGCCAGGAAGCCAGGGATGGAGCCGGCCGGGTCCACGGTGAAGCGGTACACGGCATGGGACTTCCCTTCGCCCCGAGGCTCCACGCGCCAGCTTCCCTCGTTGAGCCGGATGCGAACGGTGCCGCGCCGCTGGGGGATGGTGTCCGGCGTCGCCTGCCAGCGCTGCGCGAACACGCCCGAGCCGTCCTCCGCCAGCCTGGACTCCAACACCACGTTGCAGATGTAGTCGCGCGAGGACACCACCGGCAGGTCCAGCTTCGTGTACGTGAGCTGCCCCTCGTCCGGCAGGTCCTTCAGGATGCGGGATTCCTTCACATAGGGCATCCAGTGCCGGTAGGCGTCCACGTCCCGCAGCACCGCCTGGACATCCGCGGCGCTCGCGGCCAGCTCGCCCTCCGCCCACACGTCCTTGGCCTCGGAGCCCGGGCGCGCGCGGACCTTCACCACGTAAGGCTTCTCCGCCACCGTCTTCCACGCCTCTTCCGCGCGGGCTGCTCCGGCGGCGAGCCCCAGCACGCAGGCGGACAGGACCGCACCACTCCACGACATCTTCATGCAAACATCCTTCGCGGCTCGGGCCGGGTGTGACGTCACGTCCGCCTCCGACACCCAGGCGCGGCGGCGCATTCACGAACGCGCAACGGGCCCACGCAAGCACCGTCCCCGAGCCACCTGCCGAAGGTGGCCCGGGGCGGCAACCCCCACGCCGGTACCTACGGCACGCGGACGGCCCGCCCGCCGAACGCCGGGCTGGCCATGACATCCATGGCCAGACGGTCCGCGTAGGGGCGGCCCAGCCGGGCGTAGGCCTCGGCTTCCTGCTCGGTGAGGACCACGCGCACCGTGAACTGGGCGATGCCCCCCACCACCACGTCGAGGAAGAGCGCCCCCTCCGCCGAGCGCACCAGCCGGTACATGAGGGGGCTCTGGATGAGGACCTGCTCCTCGCTCACGGAATCTCCGTCACCACCGCCTGGGAGACGGGCGCGTCGATGACCATCAGCTCCGGCACGCCGCCAGAGGTGTAGCCGCCGAACTTGAAGCAATCCGTGTCCTCCTCGCTGGTGCACTTCCAGACGCCCGGGTCGCTGTCCACGGGCAGGCGCACGCACACGCCGGTGGCCGCCAGGTCCAGCGTCATCATCCGCAGCGGGCCTTCGAAGTTCTTCGCCGGCAGGCCCAGCGCCTGGCCAATCACCGCCGGGTCATGCGCGCCGTTCACCATCGACTTCTCGACGGCGGCCTGGATGGTCTCCGACGGCGCGGCGAACAGATAGCAACCGCTGTCATTGCAGCGGCCAAAGTTCTGCGCGTTCGGCTTCACCACGAAGTTCTGGTACGCGGCGTCCGTCATCAGCCACGACACCTTCTTGCCAGGGAAGTTCTTCGCCAGGTGCTGCTCCACGCTCCACGGGCTGGCGCGCTCATCGGCCTCGCGGGAGATTTGCGCCTGCTGCGCATCACACGCCTGCGGCTGCGTCGGGGTGGGGGTGACGCTGCCGCCACCCGTGTGCTTGCAGCCGGACAGCAGGAAGACACCAAGGAGCAGGCTCCGAATCGTCCACGTCATGGGCAGACCTCCAGATAGGGAAGGAGTGAAAGAGGTGGCGGAACCTACCTCCTGTCGGCCCATGGATAGTTGTCATTTCTGGATTTTATAATCTCCCCGACCTGCCCCCCGCCGAGCGGTTATAGGGTGCGGCATGAGCCAGAACCTCTACGACATTCCCCTCAAGTCCATCGACGGTGCCCCGCAGTCGCTCGGCCAGTTCAAGGGCAAGGTCCTGCTGGTGGTCAACGTGGCCTCCAAGTGCGGGCTGACGCCGCAGTACGAAGGCCTGGAGAAGCTCTACGAGCGCAAGCGCGGCGAGGGCTTCGAGGTGCTGGGCTTCCCGGCCAACAACTTCCTGGGCCAGGAGCCGGGCAGCGAGGCGGAAATCAAGGCGTTCTGCACGCTGACCTACGACGTGAAGTTCCCGCTGTTCTCCAAGATTTCGGTGGTGGGCGCGGACAAGCACCCGCTCTACCACGCGCTGACGGGCGCCATCCCGGACGCCGTGGGCGAAGGCCCCATGCGCAGCCGGCTCCAGGGCTACGGCATCACCGCCAACCCCGTGCCGGAAGTGCAGTGGAACTTCGAGAAGTTCCTCGTCGGGCGTGACGGCCGCGTCGCCGCGCGTTTCGCGCCGGACGTCGCCGCGGACGATGCGCGGCTGCTGTCCGCCATCGACGCGGAGCTCGCGAAGCAGGCCTGACCCGGCCGGGGTGCCGCTGGACTTCTGCCGTCCAGCGGACGGGCCCTGACGAAAGCAGTGACTTTTCGCGCGCTCCGGGGCAAGCCAGGGGTGCCATGAGCACGTTCATTCCTGGTCCCCCGCCCGAGCGCGGACTGTTCTGCAACCGCACCCTCAACCTGCGCGCCATCAAGGCGGTGGGTTACGACATGGATTACACGCTCATCCACTACCATGTGGAGGCGTGGGAGCGCCGCGCCTACGAGCACATCCGCGACCGGCTCGTCGAGCAGGGCTGGCCGGTGGCGGACTTGTCGTTCGACCCCGAGCTGTCGATGCGCGGCCTCATCATCGACACGGAGAAGGGCAACCTCCTCAAGGCCAACCGCTTCGGCTTCGTGAAGAAGGCGCTGCACGGCACGCAGGCCATGACCTTCGAGGCCCAGCGCGACGAATACGCGCGCACCATCATCGACCTGCATGAGCAGCGCTGGGTGTTCCTCAACACGCTCTTCTCGCTGTCGGAGGCGTGCATCTACGCGCAGCTCGTGGACCGGCTGGACGCCGGCCAGCTCCCGGGCCCCATGGGCTATTCGGACCTCTACGAGCACGTGCGGAAGAACCTGGACGCCACGCACATGCAGGGGCGGCTGAAGGCGGAAATCATCGCCGACCCGGAGCGCTACGTCATCGACGACCCGGAGACGCCGCTGGCGCTGCTGGACCAGCGCAACGCCGGCAAGAAGCTGCTGCTCATCACCAACAGCGAGTGGGCCTACACCGAGCCCATGATGCACTTCGCCTTCGACCGGCACCTGCCGGAAGGCATGACGTGGCGGCAGCTCTTCGACGTGGTGATTGTCTCCGCGCGCAAGCCGGAGTTCTTCACCACGCGCTCGTCGCTCTTCGAGGTGGTGGAGTCCAGCGGCGAGGCGCTGCTGCGTCCGCACTCGGGCCCCTTCAAGCCGGGCACGCCGTACTTCGGTGGCAGCGCGGTGGAGCTGGAGCGCCACCTGGGCATGAGCGGTGACCAGATTCTCTACGTGGGCGACCACATGTTCGGCGACGTGCACGTGACGAAGAATGTGCTGCGCTGGCGCACGGCGCTCATCCTGCGCGAGCTGGAGGACGAGGTGCGCTCCATCGCCTCGTTCCGCGCCACGGAGACCCGGCTGGCCGAGCGCATGGTGGTGAAGGAGCGGCTGGAGGCGGAGAGCTGCCAGATTCGGCTGGAGCTCCAGCGGCGGCGCTTCCAATACGGCCCGCGCACGGACACGCCGTCGGAGACGGAGCTGCTGGCGCGGCAGGCCACGCTGCGCACGGAGCTGGAGGCGCTGGACGCGGAGCTGGGGCCCCTGGCACGCGCGGCCACCGAGCTGTCCAACCCCATCTGGGGCCTGCTGACACGCGCGGGCAATGACAAGAGCCACCTGGCCCGGCAGGTGGAGCGGTACGCGGACATCTACACGTCGCGTGTGTCCAACTTCCTGTTCGCCACGCCCTTCGTCTACCTGCGCAGCCCGCGCGGCAGCCTCCCGCATGATCCAAGCCTGCCCGGCGGCACGCCCGTCTTCGGCGCCAGCGAGGCCGGCGGCGGCATGTCCGGCACGGACGGCGGGGAGTAACCGGCCCCCTTGGGGCTCGGCGGCCCGGGGCCTCCCGGTGCCGCCGGCGTCCTACCAATCGGGGTGGATGTGTAGATCCTCGGATTCATTGAACTTTCGTTCAGTACCCCTCCGAGGAGAGGGCAGGCAGGCATCCCCCTCCACAGGGCATGTCAGACCGCCCCGGTATGAGTGCTCTTGTGAGCCACTCGACCACGAACAGCTCTTCGACGCGCATCCTCGAGCAGCGCAACCTGCTTGGGGGCATGGACCTGCTACCGGTGCTGGGCGGCAAGGGCCGCAAGCGCGCTCGGCGCTTCCACGTCGCCTCGGAGCGGCGGGTGGGGTTCGCCGCGGCGCTGGCGCTGGTGGTGGAGCATGGCAAGCAGAAGGCGAAGGAGACGGGCGTCACGTCCCTGAGCCGCTGCCCGCGCTGCGGCCACATGGGCCCCACGGCGCAGGACTTCGGCTACCGCACCATGCGCGGTGAGCGCCGGCCCCAGTCCTGGTGCCGCGGCTGCCGTGGCCTGCACCTGGAGCCCACGGAGACGGCGCGGACCAGCAACACCGCCCCGCGCGGCGCGGACGGCTGGCTGTTCCCGCCCGAGAGCACCACCAGCACCCGCCCGCCCCGTCGTGGCAAAGGGTCGTCGACACAGTCCCGCTGAGGCACGGCCAGCCCCGACCATGTCACGTCGGGGCTGACCGGAACCCGGGATGACCGTCGCGACTACGAACGCGCCTTCTCGGAACCGACGAGTGCCTTCGCGTGGTGCGCGAAGTGGTCCGCGAGGAACGTGGCGATGAAGTAGTAGCTGTGGTCGTACCCCGCGTGCCGCCGCAGCGTGAGCGGGTGGCCCGTGGCCTCGCAGGCGGCGGCCAGCAACTCCGGGCGCAATTGGGTGGCGAGGAACTCGTCGGCCTCGCCCTGGTCCACCAGGAGCGTCAGACGCTCCTTCGCCGTCTTCACCAACTCGACGGCGTCCCAGGCCGCCCACGCGTCACGGTTGTCGCCCAGGTAGGCGGTGAAGGCCTTCTGGCCCCACGGCACCTGTGAGGGGGCGACGATGGGGGAGAAGGCGGACACGCTGCGGTAGCGGCCCGGGTGGCGCAGGGCGGTGACGAGCGCGCCATGACCGCCCATCGAATGGCCGAAGATGCCTCGCGCGTCCGTGGCCGGGAAGTGCTGCTCCACCAGCGCGGGGAGCTCCCGGGCCACGTAGTCCTGCATGCGGAAGTGCGGCGCCCAGGGAGCCTGCGTGGCGTCGAGGTAGAAGCCCGCCCCCTGCCCCAAATCGTAGGCAGCGTCGTTGGCCACCGCGTCGCCACGAGGACTGGTGTCAGGCGCGACGACGATGAATCCGTGGCGCGCCGCGTGCTCCTGCGCGCCCGCCTTGGTGATGAAGTTCTGCTCGGTGCAGGTCAGGCCGGAGAGCCAGTACAGCACCGGGCAGCGCTCGCCGCGCAGCGCGGCCTCCGGCAGGTAGATGCCGAACCGCGTCTCGCCGCCCAGCGCGGAGGAGGTGTGCTTCCACACCTCCTGCCGGCCGCCAAAACTCGCGTGGTGTTCGATGCGTTCCATGTTCTCAGTCCTCCCGGAAGGTGCCCTTCGCCTTGGCGCGGTGCGTGGCCGATACGCGCATGTCCTGCGCCTCGGGGAAGGGGTTGGCGGTTGACTCAGTAGCGGACGACGGTGCGGATGGACTTGCCCTCGTGCATCAGGTCGAAGGCCTCGTTGATGTCCGTCAGCGAACGCGTGTGGGTCACGAACGGCGCGAGCTGAATCTTCCCGGCCATCGCGTCCTCCACCATGCCGGGGAGCTCCGAGCGGCCCTTCACGCCACCAAAGGCGGTGCCCTTCCAGGTCCGGCCCGTGACGAGCTGGAACGGACGGGTGGAGATCTCCTGTCCCGCGCCGGCCACGCCGATGATGATGGACTGGCCCCAGCCGCGGTGCGCGCACTCGAGCGCGGCGCGCATCACGCCCACGTTGCCGATGCACTCGAAGGAGTGGTCCACGCCCCAGCCCGTCATCTCCACGATGACCTGCTGGATGGGACGGTCATGGTCCTTGGGGTTGACGAAGTCGGTGGCGCCGAAGGCCTTCGCCAGCTCGAACTTCGCGGGGTTCGTGTCGATGGCGATGATGCGACCCGCCTTCGCCATCTGGGCGCCCTGGATGACCGCCAGGCCGATGCCGCCCAGGCCGAACACCGCCACCGAATCCCCCTCCTGCACGCGGGCCGTGTTCTTCACCGCGCCCAGGCCCGTCGTCACGCCGCAGCCCAGCAGACAGACCTGCTCGGGGTTGGCGTTCGGGTTGATGCGGGCCAGCGACACCTCCGCCACCACGGTGTACTCGCTGAAGGTGGAGCACCCCATGTAGTGGTAGACGGGCTTGCCGTTGTACGAGAAGCGCGTGGTGCCGTCTGGCATCACACCCTTGCCCTGGGTGGCACGCACCGCCACGCACAGGTTGGTCTTGCCGGACTTGCAGAACAGACACTGGCCACACTCCGCGGTGTAGAGCGGAATGACGTGGTCGCCGGGCTTCACGGACGTCACGCCCTCACCCACCGCCTCCACCACGCCGGCCCCCTCGTGGCCGAGCACCACCGGGAAGAGACCTTCCGGATCATCCCCGGAGAGGGTGAACGCGTCGGTGTGACAGACGCCCGTGTGGGTGATGCGGACCAGGACCTCGCCCTTCTGCGGAGGCGCGACGTCGAGTTCGACGATGCTCAAGGGCTTTCCGGCTTCGAAGGCAACAGCGGCACGGGACTTCATGAGGATGCTCCTGGGGCTAGGGGATGAAGGCAGGGACTCCCGCTCACTTGAGATAGGTGCGGACCAGCGTCGTCATGTCCCGCACCCGCTGGGCGTGGCGCGGATCCTCGTCAGACGCTGGGCCGAACTCCTCCCGAATGTGTGACTCCAGCACCTCGGACATCAGTCCGTTGATGGCGCCCCGGATGGCAGCGAGTTGCTGGAGGACCGTGCCGCATTCGGCTCCGGACTCCAACGCACGCTCCAGGGCTTCGGCCTGACCGCGGATGCGGCGGACGCGGAGCAGCGCCTTCTTCTTCTCTTCCGGCGAGTGGGGCATGGCGGCGACGACATACTGGGTGGGAGTATCCTGCCGCGGCGGATATATACCCCCGGGGGGTATTCGACAAGGAAGGATTGAAGGCGTCCTGACAGGGCGCGGCGTCTCTTCCTCCCGGCAGGCGGGGGAGCAATGACCTCCGCCGTCCCATGGAGGGGGATGGAAAAGCCGTGGCGCCGTCCTTACCTCACCCGCAGGGAGGCAACATGGCCGTTCGGACCACAGTGGCAGGCATCAAGAACAGGCGGCGGGTCGACGCGCACGGAGCCCAGCCGAGCGTACAGGCCAGCAAGGGGCGCAAGACGATGCCCCACGATGACGCGGCCGCGCTGCGGCGGCAGAAGACGCTGGAGCGCGTGACGCTGGGCCCCGCCGCCGAGGCACATGAGCCCAAGAGTCATCGGCGACGCGCAACCACCCTCAAGGGCCGCAAGAAGGCCCCCAGCGAGATGAACGTGAAGCACCTCGGCGGGCCGAAGAAGCGCCTGCCCCTTCACGGCGGCTAGCATGTACACGTCGTGACGCGGCCCGCGACCTCCGGGCGGGGGCCGTGCCCGTCTCAAGGGCCCGGTGGCCACAGCGCGCTGGCGCCAGGGTCCTCCGCCACGTAGACGGCCCACACGCGCTCTCCCGGGCGCCGAAGCAGGTCCGACGCGTGCGGTGAAGGCATGCGCCCTTCGACGCGCTGGCCATGCACCGTGAAGACGTAATCGAGCTGCACCAGGCGTCCGGCATGCAGCGTGGGCGCCACCTGACGCTCCACCCGCGTGATTTCCGCCGCGGCCGGCAAGCCCCAGACCCATGCCTTCAACTGGCGCTGCTGCTCGCGCCGCAGCGCCACCGGCCAGCTCGTGCGCCGGAACAACAGCCCCATCCCGATGAAGATGGCGGACTGCAGGAGCAGGGGCCGCAGGAAGAACAGTCCCACCGGGAGCAGCATCACCCCCGCCCACAAGGCCAGCGTTCCCACGACGTAGTGCTTGTGCAGCTTGGGCCGCGAGACGGCCGCGCGCTGTGCCCGCGTCAACCGGCGCGGTGGCAACGGAGGCGGCGGACCTCGCGCTGCGTTCAAGGCCGCCTCCAGGCTCGCGCCGCACTTCATGCAGCGTGCCTCGGCGCCCACCGTGACGGCATGCCCGCAGCCAGGACAGACGATGCGGAACTCACCCGGCTCCGGCGAGAGGTACGGCGCGTCCAAGGAGATTCGAGCGCGGCGCATGGCCCCACCATCGGAGCACCTCCCCCCGCGCCGCCGCAACCCGTCCCGGAATGCCATGACGGACGTTCCACGACACCACCAGACCTGGGCACCGGGGCCCGGCTGCTCTACTGCTCCCTGGCATCTCCCACTCGGCATTCCTACCTGTGTCGCTGGAGGTCGCATGCCAGAGAAGAGTCAGACGGAGCGCGTGAAGCGCGCGAAGCGGCAGGGAACGACGTTGGAGCTCAAGCCCACCGACGTGCAGCTCGCCAGCGCGGACAGCACGCACCATGCGAAGAAGAGCGGCCGGCGGGCCCTGGGGAAACGGACCTTCGCGGACCGCAGCGTCAGTCCCCGCCACGCGCCAGGAAGGGGCCTCACGGCGAAGAGCCGCAAGCTGCCCGAACCGGAGCCAGGCCAGAGCAGCACCTCGCGGCGCAAGACACTGCCGTCCGCGGCCGCCGTGGCCTACCGCAAGGAGGGCCGCCCCAAGAAGACGACAGGCCGCGGCGATACGACTCCGCTGAAGGCGGGCAAGGTCTACAAGCGCGCGGGTGCCCGGAAGACGAGCATCCGCGCCTGAGGCCCTCCCAGCCTGGAGCCATGCGCGATGAGTCATGACTCCAGGCCGAGGAAGGCGACGACGCGGCCAGCCCCCACCGCATCGCCTACGCGGCCCGCTCGCTCGCAGACTTCCACGCGGAGCTCGTGCAGCTCGCCAGCGAGAAAAAACCCGCCCGTTCACGAGCCCGCAGCCGGACCTCCGCGCGAGCGGCATCACCCACCCGCGGCGTCCGTTCCCCCCTCGCGCTCATTCCTCGGGGGCGACGCCGTTCACCTCCTCGGCCAGCCTGCGAACCTCGTCGTGCAGCTCGCGCAACTGTCCCAGGCTGCGCTGAAGAAGCACGTCGATCTGCTGGCCCCGCTGCACGTCGCCTTGTGCCACGGCGTCCTCACGCTCGCGCGCCAGCCGCACCACGTCTCGCTCCACCAGCGCCGCCAGCCGCGCCATCTTCTCCAGCTCCCACTGGACTGTTTGTGGCAGCTCGGGCTCGATGTCGTCGTTGTCCTCTGGCGGAGGAAAGGACACCTCTGGCTCGGGCATCACGGGCTCGGGCGCCATCCGGGCCACCGTGACCTGGGGCGCCTCTTCCCGAGGCACGGGGGCGGGCGGCGCCACCTCGTGGGCCTTCACCGGCACCACACGGGGGAGCGGCGCGGGAGGCGCAGGAGGAGGCACGGCCATGGCGAGCAGCGCGGCGGGCAGCGGCTCTGGCTCGGGCTGGGGCCAGAACTCCACGGCGCCCAGAGCCACGGCGAGCACGCCCGCCCCGGTCAGAATCAAGCGGTAACGAATCCGCATGGCCCCCTCCCCGCCCCGGCGCTCAGAAGCGCACCCGCCAGTCACCGTCCTGGCGCTCCACCCGTAGCAACCACGGTGCCGGACGCTCGCGTCCACCATGCGCCACCCGGGCCCGCACGAGGACGGCCTCGGCGTCGCGCCCGTCCACCGTCGATTCGACAATCCCCACCAGCGTGAGGCCATGCCCCCGCAGCTCCCGCACCGTCTCCACACACGGTCGCGCGCTTCCTCCCGTGGCCAGCAGCGGTGCCAGGACCTCGCAGTCACCCTCGGGCAGCGCCGAGAAGAAGTGGCGCACCACCGCCTCCGCGGCCCGCGTCTTCGACGCGTCGGAGGAACACCCGAGCGCGGCCAGCATCAGCCACCCCCTCCACCTCACTGGCGCGGACCGTCGTGACATGGCTCAGTAGCAGTTGGGGGCGAACAGCTCGTCATCCACGGCGGCGGTGAACTGGTCATTGCACCAGCCGCTCACCAGGATGTGGCCATTGCGCACGCAGCTGTCGTGGTTGGTGGCGTCCACCGTGTACTGGGTGTCCCCGCCGCACGTGCTGCCGCAGCGCCCGAAGCAGTTGCCCACCACCTTCGGCCGGTGCCAGTGGTTGGGCGAACCGCAGTGCCAGGTATCGCCGGCCAGAAAGAACTCGTCCCCGCTGCAGGAGTAGTGGTCACCGAGCTGGGCCAGCTGCTGGTTGCCGGGCCAGTCGAAGCCGCCCCGGTCGCAGTCGTGCGTCGCGTGGGCGTACCAGTTGTAGCGCCCCTCGCAGCTGCCCGAGTTGCGCCCGTTGCACTGCGCATAGCTGCACAACATCGTGTAGCCACGCCCCTTCTCGCCCATCACCGCGCGCCGCAGCCCCACGGTGTCCGGGTACTGGGACCACATGCTCACCGCGCGGCGCAGGTACATCGCCGCGGGGGCCGCCGCGTCTCCGAAGGGAAGCGCCTCATCGAGCTCGCGATAGAGGGCGGTGAGCAGCGCGCGGTCCGCGGCGCGCATCTGCGCGTCCATGGCATTCGCCTCCGCGAAACCATCCAGCGTGGAGACGCCGAGGGCCGGCTCCATCAACCCGGTGAGCGTCAACCCGCGCAGCCGGACCTCCAGCCGGTACACCCCTGGCTCCACCTCGCGAGAGGAGAACGTCACCGCCTCGTCCTCATGGACGAAGGTGCCCCGGGCCTCTCCTGGCGTGGCGGAGAGCGACAGTCCCGCCTGCCGTGAGCGGAGCTCGTCGCCCGTCTTCGCGGCGCCACCACACGCACACGCCGCCAGCACCACGCTCCACCACAGCTTCGTGCGCATCCTCGGATTCCTCCGGCCACGCGCAGGCCCGAGTCCTCCGTCCCGCTCACGTCAGGGGAGCACGGCCCAGCGACGGAGAATGCTCGCACCGGACGAATTCGTGAATAGAGCCCGGCGGTCTCAGGCGTCTGTCCGCGCGAAGACAGGCAGCGGGCCGGCGGCGCGCGTCAGGCCGAAGTCTCCTTCGGGCAGGGACTCATGGCCGCCAATCACCAGCAGCCCGCCAGGGACCAGCCGCGACACCAGCCGTGACAGGACCTCGCGTTGAAGCGGCGGCGCGAAGTAGGTGAAGGCGACGTTGCGGCACAGCACCAGGTGGAAGGGCCCGTCGGGCATCTGGGAGCGCAAGTCCTGCTGGAGGAAGTCCACCGCCCGCCGGTACTCCGGCGCAAGGCACGGTTCGTCACCGGGCCCCGGAAAGGCCCGCTCCGCCCAGTCACGCGGCAGCTCACGCAAGGCCCCGCGCGGATAGCAGCCCCGCGCCGCCCGCGCGAGCAGCCCCGCGTCCGCATCGGTGGCCACCAACGCCAGGCGCGCTCCCGGGAATCGAGGCTCGAGCCCCAGTTGGAAGAGCACCGACAGCGTGTAGGGCTCCTCGCCGGAAGCACAGCCCGCGCTCCACGCCCGCAACGTGGCCTCGCCCCGGGAGCGAAGGGACTCCAGCCGGGCGGGGAGCAAGTCCTGGCGCAGCACCTCGAAGACGCGCGCGTCCCGGTAGAAGCGGGAGATGGTGACGCGGCACAGCGCGTCGAGCACGTCCCACTCCGAGGGCTCCGCCTCCAGCCGGGCGCGGTAGGCCCCCGCGTCTGGCAGGCCCAGCGCCTTCAGCCTGCGGGCGATGCGCTTGCACACCTGCCCCCGGACGCGCCGGAAGCCCTCCCAACGAAGGCGCAGGCGGGGCGCGGCCCACTGCAACAGCTCCACGCATTCACGGTCCGTCATCGGGTCGGCCTCCTCCTGGATGTCGGCACGGCCGCCGCGTCCGGGCAAGAGAAGGCCGCTTGCACCGGGCGGAGGCAGGCGGGATGTGGCATGACGCTCCGGCATTGTCCCTGGACCCCGGAGGAACCCACCCTTGAAGAGACTGAGCGCCCTCACCCTCTCCGCGGCACTGGCGTCGGCCGGCTGCACGCACACCCCCGCCGCGGCCCCCGAGCCCACCGCGCAGCAGGCCCCGGCCCCCGCCGCGCCCAAGCCCGTGCCGCCTCCCGAAGGCGCCAGCGTCCTCTCCGGCTCCCTGGCCGACTTCACCGCCGCGTGTGACGCGGACCTCGAGCGCACCCGCGCGCAGGTGTCCGCCATCAAGGCGCTGGACGCGCGCAAGGACGGCCAGGCCGTGCTCGCCGCCTATGACGAGGCCCTGGGCTCGCTGCTCGCCGCGGCCAACCGCTCCAGCCTCGCGCGCGAGGTGCATCCGGAGGCGGCCTTCCGCGACGCCGCGCGCGAGTGCGAGCAGCGCGTGGACTCCGCCAACGTGGCGCTGTCCCAGGACCGAGGCGTCTATGACGCGCTGGCCGCGGTGGACCTGTCCAGCGCGGACGCAGCGACCCGGTACTGGATGGACCGCGCGCTGCTCGACTTCCGCCGCGCCGGCGTGGACCGCGACGACGCCACCCGCGCCAAGGTGAAGTCGCTCAACGAGGCGCTGCTCAAGCTGGGGCAGCAGTTCAGCAAGAACATCGCCGAGGACGTCCGCAAGGTGACCTTCAAGCCCGCCGAGCTGGACGGCCTGCCGGAGGACTACCGCAAGGCGCACCCGCCGGGCGCGGACGGGCTGGTGGTCATCACCACCAACTACCCGGACTACTTCCCCTTCATGACGTACGCGAAGAACGCGAAGGCGCGCGAGAAGCTGTGGCGCACCTACCGCCAGCGCGCGTACCCGGCCAACCAGGACGTGCTGGCGCAGCTCATCGCCAAGCGCCACGAGCTGGCCACGCTGCTGGGCTACGCGAGCTGGGCCGCGTACACCACCGAGACGAAGATGACGCGCACGCAGCAGGCGGCCGCGGACTTCATCGACCGGCTGGGCGTGGCCACCGAGGCCCGCGCGAAGCAGGAGTACGCGCAGCTCCTGGCGCGCAAGCAGAAGGACGTCAAGGGAGCCAAGGTGCTGGAGCCCTGGGACCAGGACTTCTACGAGGACCGGCTGCGCGCGGAGCGCTTCAGCTTCGACTCGCAGGCGGTCCGGCCCTACTTCGAGTACGGCCGGGTGAAGGCGGGGGTGATGGACATCACCTCGCGCATCTGGGGCATCACCTACAAGCCGGTGAAGGACGCCCGGGTGTGGCAGCAGGAGGTGGAGACCTACGACGTGTTCGACGGCGACACGCTGCTGGGCCGCATCTACCTGGACATGCACCCGCGTGACGACAAGTACAAGCACGCGGCGCAGTTCGACCTCGTCGCGGGTCAGGCGGGCAAGCGCTACCCGGAGGCCTCGCTGGTGTGCAACTTCGCGCGCCCCGGCGAACTGATGACGCACGACGAGGTGGAGACCTTCTTCCACGAGTTCGGCCACCTGCTGCACGCCATCTTCGGCGGGCACCTGAAGTGGGCGGGCATCGCGGGCACCCGCGTGGAGTGGGACTTCGTGGAGACGCCGTCCATGCTGCTCCAGCAGTGGGCGGGCAACCCGGAGGTGCTGAAGGAGTTCGCGAAGCACCACGAGACGAACCAGCCCATCCCTTCAGAGATGGTGGAGAAGCTCCGCGCGTCGAAGGAGTTCGGCCAGGGCCTGTGGGCGCGGCGGCAGCTGTTCCTGTCCGCGGTGAGCCTGGACTATTACTCCCGCGAGCCGGGCTTCGACACGACCGAGGCCCTGGTTGCCCTGCAGACCCGGCTCAGCCCCTTCAAGCATGAGCACCGTGACGGCACGCACTTCGAGGTGGCCTTCGGGCACCTGGATGGCTACTCGGCGGCGTACTACACGTATCTCTGGTCCTCCGTCATCGCGAAGGACCTGGAGACCGAGTTCCAGAAGAAGGGCTTCCTCGACCGGGAGACGGCGATGAAGTACCGCCGCACCGTGCTGGAGCCCGGCGGCTCCAAGCCCGCCGCCGAGTTGGTGAAGGACTTCCTCGGGCGCGAGTACGGCTTCGACGCGTACCGCGCGTACCTCGACGCGAAGTAAGGAGCCCGCGGCACCCACGCGAACGCAGCTTGCACGCCGCAGGCTGCGTTCGTCCGCGGTTCCCTCGCCGGGAACTTCGCTACCCACTCGCGCCCCTCTCTTCCCTGCGCGCTTCCGGGTAGCCGACGCCGTCCTGCCCCCTGAAACAACGGAGAGGTCCACCAGGCTACGCGCCTGGGTGGAGAGCGCATTGCTACGGCTTCAGCTGTCCCGGCTTCGGATGGGGCAGTGTGGAGGGGGGTAGCCGACGTGACACCCATGCATCGACGAAGAGGGGGCTGGCTCTTCCTTGCGGGCGCAAGTCTCGCCCTGCTGGTGACCAGCTGCACCGATGACGGCCCGATGGCTCGGGTCAAACCCGACGAGGAGGTGCCAGGAGTACCGGGTCCACCGGGGCAGCCCCCGGTGGCAGGCGAGTGCGAGAACGCGCCCCAGAATCCGCGACGCGTCACGCTTCACCGTCTCAACCGCGCGGAATACAACGCCACCGTGCGGGACCTGCTGGGAGACACCACCCAGCCGGCCCAGGACTTCCCTATCGACGACCACGGCTACGGCTTCGACAACATCGCCGACGTGCTCTCGCTGTCGCCGCTGTTGATGGAGAAGTACTCCGCCGCAGCGGAGCGGCTGGTGAATGACGCCTGGACGCGCGGCGTCTTCAACTCCTGCGCACTGGACCCGCTCAACCCTGCGCCGTGCGCGCACGAAATCCTCTCCAACTTCGCCCGCCGCGCCTGGCGCCGGCCGGTGCAGCAGGAAGAGGTCGACAAGCTGATGACCTTCGTCACCCTGGCGAGCCAGCACGCGGACCCGCCCGAGGTGGGCGTGAAGCTGGCCCTGCGCTCGGTGCTCGTCTCACCGCACTTCCTCTTCCGGGTGGAGAAGAACGCGCCGCCAGGGAGCACCGAACCGTACACGCTCGACAACTACGAGCTGGCCAGCAGGCTCTCCTACTTCCTGTGGAGCAGCATGCCGGACGACGCGCTGTTCGCCGCCGCCGAAGCAGGGAAGCTGAGCGACCCCGCGGAGGTGGAGGCCCAGGTGCGGCGCATGCTCGCGGACCCGAAGGCACGCGCGCTGGTGGAGAACTTCGCCGGCCAGTGGCTCTTCACCCGCGCGCTGGGCACCGCCGTGCCGGACGGCACGCTCTATGGCGCGTTCAACGAGGAGCTGCGCGCCGCCATGCGCACGGAGACGGAGCTCTTCTTCGCGGAGTTCATCTCCAGCGACCTCAAGCTGAAGGACCTCATCGACGCGCCGTTCACCTACGTGAACGACCAGCTGGCCGCCCACTACGGCCTGCCATTGCCCGGCAGCCCCACGCACAAGCGCGTGGACCTCACGGGCCACCCGGAGCGCAGCGGCATCTTCGGCAAGGGTTCGCTGCTCACCGTCACGTCCAACCCGGACCGCACCTCACCGGTGCAGCGCGGCGTCTGGGTGCTGGAGCAGCTGCTGTGCTCGGCGCCGCCGCCGCCGCCGCCAAACGTGGAGAACCTGCCGCCGCCCATCACGCCGGACATGACGATGAAGGAGCGCATGGCGCTCCACCGCAGCGCGCCGGCGTGCCAGGGCTGCCACCGGCTGATGGACCCGCTGGGGCTGGCGATGGAGAACTTCGACCCCATTGGCCGCTGGCGCCTCCAGGAGGTGAGCGGCGCGCCCGTGGACGCCACGGGTGACCTGCCCGACGGCGCCATCCTCAACGGGGTGCGCGACATGCAGACCTACCTGAAGGAGGACCCGAAGCTGACCAACTGCATCACCGAGCACATGCTCACCTATGCCACGGGCCGTGGCCTGGACGAGGCCGACCACTGCGCGGTGAAGGATGTCGCCGAAAAGGCCGAGGCCCGCGGTGGGCGGCTCGTCGACTACATCCTCAGCATCGTCTCGAGCAGCCACTTCACGCAGCGTGGCGCCGAGGAGGAGCAGACGCCATGAGCAAGAAATTCAGACTCTCGCGACGGACCGTCTTGCGGGGAACGGGGGCGCTGATGGCGCTGCCCCTGTTGGAGCAGATGCTTCCCAGCAAGGCACATGGCGCGCCGGGCACCGTGCCCCGCAGATTGGCCGTCTTCTACACGCCCAACGGCATCCACATGCAGAAGTGGACGCCCACGATAGAGGGCCCCGCGTGGGAGCTGACGCCCACGCTGGAGCCCCTGGCCGCGGTGAAGAACGACCTGCTGGTCCTCACCGGCCTGGCGAACAGGCCTGCCTTCCCGGATGGTGACGGGCACCATGCCGCTGCCACCGGCGCGTTCCTGTCCTGCGCCAAGGTGTACAAGACGGAGGGCACCAACATCCGCGTGGGCATCTCCATGGACCAGGTCATCGCCAACCACATGACGGCGACGCGGGCCACCCGCTATGGGTCCATGGAGCTGGGCATCGACGCGGGCCGCGGCATCGGAAACTGCGACTCCGGCTACGCGTGCCCGTATGCCAACAACATCGCGTGGGCGGGGCCTCGGACACCGGTGGCCAAGGAGACCAACGCGCAGGCCGCGTTCAACCGGCTCTTCGCGGGCGGCATCCCCGGAGAGACGCAGGCACAAATCGAGAAGCGGCGCGCTTACGGCAAGAGCATCATCGACGTCGTGCGCGATGACGCCACCGCGCTGAAGGGCCGGCTGGGCACCTCGGACCTGCAGAAGCTGGATGAGTACTTCACCAGCGTGCGGGAGTTGGAGAAGCGGGTGGAGGACGTGTCCGTCCCATCCATGACCTGCGCCACGGGAGCCGCTCCCATCGTGTCCGAGGACCCGACGGAGAAGACCAAGGCGATGATGGACCTCATCATCCTCGCCTTCCAGTGTGACCTCACCCGGGTGGCCACCTTCATGCTGGCCAACGCGCGCGCCAACAAGGTCTACCCCTTCCTGGGGCTCAGCGGCGCACACCACACGTACTCGCACCACCAGAAGTCGCAGTCCAACTACAACGCGCTCGCCACCATCGACAAATGGGAGGTGACGCTCCTCCAGTACCTGCTGGAGCGCATGAAGTCGGTCATCGAGGCCAACGGCCTTTCGATGCTCGACAACTCGATGGTCTACTTCTCCAGCGAAATCGGCGACGGGGACTCTCACAACCACGTCAACCTGCCCATCATCCTGGCGGGCAGGGGCGGCGGCGCGCTCACCCCGGGCCGGCACATCGTCTACCAGGAGGACCCGCTGGCCAACCTGTACATCTACCTGATGCAGGCCATGGGCGTGCCCAACATCACCACCTTCGGTGACGACGGGACGGGCCCGCTGCCGGGCCTTGTGTAACCCCGGCGTTCCCGTGCGCGGCGGAGCATGTGAGCGGGCGGCCCACCGCGCGCAATGCCCCGCCGCGCACGCTTCACATGCATGAGCGGGCGTCCTGGCGCATCATCCCCCTCATGCCTTCCTTCTCCCGCGTCTCCCGCTGGTCCGCCTTGCTCCTGCTGCCGCCGCTGCTCGGCTGCGGGAGCGGTGGCACCCAACAGGGGCGGCGACAGAACGCCACCTCCCGGCAGGCGGTGGCCACAAGGCAGCCCGCCGCGTCCGCGAAGCCGAAGGAGCCACGCGCGGCCCTTCCCGATGCGAAGGACTTCTCCCGGGACATGGTGGCCGCGCACAACCTGGCGCGCTCCCGGGCCCAGCCCGCCCCCAAGCCCGCGCTGCCGCCGCTGGCCTGGTCCACCCAGGCCGAGCGCAAGGCCGCGTCCTGGGCGAAGGCCTGCAAGTTCGAGCACAACCCGGACCGGGGCGACTTCGGAGAGAACCTCGCCGCCGCCACGCCCGGCGCGTGGACCACGTCCCAGGTGGTGAAGAGCTGGGCGGACGAAGCCGCTGACTACGACTACCGGCGCAACACCTGCCAGAAGGGCAAGGTGTGCGGGCACTACACGCAGGTGGTGTGGCGCAAAACGGCGGCCGTGGGGTGCGCCACGGTGATGTGCAACAAGAACTCACCGTTCGGCGCGAAGTTCCCTACCTGGCAGCTCTGGGTGTGCAACTACACGCCGCCGGGCAACTGGGTGGGTCAGCGGCCCTACTGACCGCGCCCCACGGGGCCGGTGTGTCCCGGGTGCCGGACACTCACGCGGCGGGAGGTGACGGCCCTCCGCCTCGCGGCGGATAATCCCCCCATGCTCCGCCCCACGCCCCGCCATCTTCGACCGCTTGGCCTGCTCATCCCCCTGCTCCTCACCGGCTGTGGCTCCGACACACCCGGAGAGGAGGACGGCGACACCGAGCCGCTGGTCATGACGCAGTTCGACCGCGACATGCTGGCCGCGCACAACGCCGCGCGGAGGAACGTGTCGCCCGCCGCCTCCCCCGCGTTGGAGGACCTGACGTGGGACGAGCAGGCGACGCGCACGGCGAAGGCCTACGCAGCGAAGTGCCAGTTCTCGCACAACCCGAATCGCGGCAACCTGGGGGAGAACCTCACCGCGGCATCGTCCAGCGCCATGGGCGCCCAGGGCGTGGTGCAGGGCTGGGTGGACGAGGCCGCCCACTACGACCACGCCGCCAACACCTGCGCGAGCGGCAAGGTCTGCGGCCACTACACCCAGGTGGTGTGGCGCAACACGCGGGCCCTGGGCTGCGCCGTCCAGGAGTGCACGACGAACTCGCCCTTCGGTTCCCAGTTCCCGAATTGGACGCTCTGGGTGTGCAACTACGCGCCGCCGGGCAACTACGTGGGCCAGCGCCCCTACTGACGCAGGTGCTGGTCCAGGAAGGCCGCCACCTGCTGCCAGGCACCCGCGGCGGCCTGCGCGTCGTAGCGCTCACTCGACGGGTTGGCGAAGGCGTGCTCCGCCTCGAACTCCAGGATGTAGTGCCGCACGCCCGCATCATCCAAGGCCTGCCGGAAGGCCTGCACCGTCTCCAGGGGGATGGACGGGTCCTTCGTGCCGAAGATGCCCAGCACCGGCGCGCGGATGGCGGCGAGCTCCCGCGCCTCCGTCACCGGGTTGCCGTAGTAGAGGACCGCCGCGTCCAGTTCCGGCATGGCCATGGCCGCGTGCAGGGACCAGCCGCCCCCGAAGCACCAGCCGATGGTGCCCGTGCGCGGCGCCTGCACCCGCGCGTCCTGCTGCAAGAAGGTGTGCGCGGCCGTCAGCATCGCCTGCGCGCGCGCCGGGTCCACGGCCTTCAGCAGCGCCAGCGCCTCATCCCGCGTGGTGGCCACCTTCCCGCCATACAGGTCCACCGCCAGCGCGGCGTAGCCCTCCGCGGCCAGCCGGTCCGTCCAGTGGCGGATGTGGTCATTGAGCCCCCACCACTCATGGATGACGATGACGGCGGGCAGCGGCCCCTGCGCGCCCTGGGGCAGGCTCAGGTAGGCCTTCGTGCCGGCCACCTCCACCTCCTGGCCCTTGAGCACTGGCGGCGCGTCCTCGCGGAGCGTGTGCAGCGCCTTGAACTCCGACTCGGAGACAGCGCCCGTGGCGGACGGCTCGCGGAGCACTTCCCGGGCGCGGCCCTGGACACAGGCGCTCAGCAGCAGCGCTCCCATCATCAACAGCAGGCCCTGGCGCATGATGTGTCGACCTCCGTGGGTTGGCCCGTCCCCGAGGCGGAGACGCTGGCGGCTGTTGGACTACCCCGAGGCAGCGCCCCTCCGCCACTCCGGTGCCCGCGAACGCGAAGAGGGCTGGGAGGGAAGAATCCCCCGCCAGCCCCCTGGGCGTCCTGCGTGAAGACGGTGACTACTTCTTCTCGGCCGCGGAGGGCTTGCCCGCCGGCGGCGTGCCGCCCATGGCCGGCATCTCCGGCGGCTTGACGATCTCCAGCAGCTCCACCTCGAACACCAGGGCGGCCCCGCCCGGGATGTTCGGCGGCGCGCCGCGGTCACCGTAGGCGATGTCGGACGGGCACACGAGCTTGGCCTTGCCGCCCACTTTCATCTTCTGCACGCCCTCGGTCCAGCACTTGATGACACCCTGGAGCGGGAACTGCGTGGGCTCGCCACGCTTGTGCGAGCTGTCGAACTCGGTGCCGTCCGGCAGCGTGCCACGGTAGTGCACCTTCACGATGTCCGACGCCTGGGGCGACGCGCCCGTACCGGCGGTCAGCTCCTTGTAGATGAGGCCGGACTCCGTCTTCTGGGCGCCCTCTTCCTTCGAGGCCGTCTCCAGGAATGCCTTCGCCTTCTCCTTCTCAGCCTCCGCCTTGCGGGTGCTGCGCGCGCGCGCCAGCTCCTGCAGCTTCGGGCCGTACGTCTCCAGCTCCACCGCGGGCTTCTCGCCCTTCACCTGCGCGGAGATGCCCGCCTTGACGTACTCCAGCTCCTCGGGAGTCATGTCGAACACGCTCACGCTGCGGCCAATGGACAGGCCGAGCGCGTACAGCGTCTTCTGGTCCTCCGTCTGCGGATTCGCGCTCGCGCCGGGCGCCGTCGCCGTCGCCGCCGGCGTCGAATCCGTCTTGCCCTGCTGCTGGCAGCCCGCCAGCACCAGCATTCCCGCGACCAGCCACGTCTTCTGCATGTCGTTGCCCTTCCTTGCTTTTTAGAGCGGCAGTGAGACATCGCCGCAGTCAGTTCTGAGGGGCGACTTACTACAGAAATGGCCTGACTTCCGGTTCGACGGCACCCCAGAAGCGTCCCCGTTCCTGAGCGACACCCCGCCCGCCCCCAGGGCGACCTCGTGTCCTCTCCAGGAGGTGGGGTTTTTCATTACCCCTTCCCCCCGGCGTCAGCCTCGCCCGCCTCCAGGTAGCCCAGCAGCGGCGCCAGCACGGGCGCGACGCGCTTGTAGGCCGCGGTGTCGGCGGGCACGGTGCGCAGCACGCGGGCCAGCCGCTGCCGCCGACCGGGCGCTTCCACTTCCGAGGCCACCGGGGCCACGTAGGTGTGGATGGTGAAGAGAATGGCGCGCGTGCGGGGCAGCCGGGTGAGCGTCTGACGCTCCAGGCGGAGGAAGCAACGCTCGCCCGCATTGTCCGGGGTGATGCCGTCGAACAAGTGCCGCCACTCCGGCAGCGTGCGCGGCTCCAGGTCCAGCCGCTCCGTGACGCTGATGGCCCAGTTGCAGCGCGTGACGGGGCGCCCGGGCTTCAGGCCCTCCATCAACTTCAGCGTGGAGGGCCCCAGCTTCGCGTTGAACTGGGGCACCGGCTCGTGGACGGCCAGCAGCGACCGGCCCAGTTTGTCCCCCAAGCACCACCCGGAAGGGAAACACAACTGGCCCGCCACCAGCGGGAACCCCTCATGCGTGCCGTCCAGCAGCAGCAGGTCCTCCTGAACCTGCCGGCCAAACCAGTCCAGCGGCGCCAGCGGCAGGCTCGCCGCGTCCCCCGGCGTGAAGTGCGTCCGCGTGCCCAGCAGGCGGTTGTGCCAGCACCAGCGCGTGCCCTCCACCTCCAGCGAGAAGTGCTCCGGCGATTGACGCGCCATGGCAGGCAGCAGCACCGTCAACGTCTCCCATTGAAGCTCCTCTGTTCCGGGCCCTCCCTGGAAGCGCTCGGCGTGCCCCGCCGTCAGCAGCGCCACCTTCAATGCCACTTCGTCCGCATAGCGCGGCGCGTCTACTTCAATGAGTGTCTCTTCAGGCCTCAGCGCACGCACGCCCAGCGACATTGAAAAGACATCCTGCTCGAAGGGGAAGTAAGGCAGCACCGCGTCGACCTCTCATGAAGGATTGGAGCAATTTATCAATCGCGTTGCAGAACGCATCGCGTCACGGAAGGGTGGCTGTTTTTCGATGTCTCACCCTTGAGGTTGTTCATCTTCACGGGGAGGATTCGCATTCCGGGCCGCGCCCTGGAGCCTCGTGCTCAGCAGCCAGAAGGCGCAGCACTTCCACAGGAGATACCTGATGCATCCTCTGCCGCCGTCGCGCGCGCCCCGTGCCGTGCTTCTTGCCCTCGTGGGACTGATGGTCCTTCCCGCCTGTTCGGATGACGGCGATGACCGTCCGGACGCGGGCCAGCCGGACTCTGGCGTGCCCGCGGACGCAGGCAGCGACGCAGGCAGTGACGCGGGCAGTGACGCGGGCACCCCGGACGCCGGCGGCTCCATGGCCTGGCCGCAGGAGTTCTCCTGCGAAGGCAAGGAGCAGACCGAGCTGACGTTCAATCCGGGCCAGGAGCAGGACCTCCAGGACGCGGTGAACGCGCTGGACGACTGCACCACCCTCCACCTGGGCGCGGGCACCTTCCAGTTCGACAACGCCATCACCATCCGCGCCAACGGCATCACCGTCAAGGGCGCGGGCAAGGGCGCCCAGGGCGAGGCCACCGGCGGCGAGTCCAGCACCGTGCTGGACTTCACGCACGCGGCGGCGAACACCAACGGCTTCGACGTGGTGAGCAAGCTCTTCACGGTGAGCGACCTGGCCGTCTGGAACGCGAAGAAGGATGGCCTGCGCATCGAGTCCTCCGTCAACGTGAACATCCAGCGCCTCCGCACCGAGTGGGCCCAGGAGAACCAGGAGAGCAACGGCAAGTACGGCATCTACCCCGTGAAATCATCGTACGTCCTCGTCGAGGACTGTGAGGCGTACAACGCCGCCGACGCGGGTATCTACGTCGGTCAGACGCAGCACACCATCGTCCGGCGGAACGTGGCGAAGAAGAACGTGGCGGGCATCGAAATCGAGAACACGAAGTACGCCCACGTCACGCACAACGTCGCCGAGGACAACACCACGGGCCTGGTCGTGTTCGACCTGCCGGGCAACCCCATCCGGGGCACGGACATCTACGTCGCCCACAACACCATCACCGGGAACAACCGCCCCAACTTCGCCTCCGTGGAGGCCAGCAGCAGCACCGTGTCCCAGGTCCCGGCCGGCACCGGCACCTTCATCCTGGCCTCCCGCCGGGTGGAGATGGAGCGCAACACGTGGGGCAACAACAACACGGTGGACATCGCCATCCTCAGCGGTCTGGCCATTGAGCCCGACCCCGTCCAGTGGGCGGCCGGCTTCTTCAACTTCCCCAGCCAGGACATCTCCATCCACGACAACACCTTCACCGGTGGCAGCGGCCAAATGGTGGACAACGGCACGCCGGACCCGGAGCGCCGTCCGCTGGGCGCGCTGGTGGGCGCCGTCTACCAGTACGGCGCCGCGGCCCACGGCGTGACGGGCGTGGAGCACGTGCTGTGGGACGGCCTCGACCCGGCGCCTCGCGATGAGAGCCTGGCCAACCCCATCAACATCTGCTTCACCCGCAACACGCTGCCGGAGGGCACGCAGGCCTCGGTGGTGGACTTCGACCTGCAGGCCGTCGGTGGCCACCTCTCGGCGGGCCCCACCCCCGAAAACGCGGCCGCCGCCTGGGGAGAGACGCGCCGCTATGCCCAGGGCGCCGAGCCCTACAACTGTTCGGGCTTCACCCCGGCCCTGACCATCCGCTGAGACATCGTGAAGAACGGACGCATGTACAGGCCGTTCATCCCAGGACTGGGCCTCGCCGCGATGCTGGTGACCGCGGCGCTGGCCTCGTGCTCGGGTGACGAGGACGGCGTGACGCCGACCCCGGACGGCGGAGGCGGCTCCATCGTCGACTCCGGGCTTCCGCCCGAGGACAGCGGCACCCCGGACGCGGGCACGGGTGACGCGGGCGAGGACGCCGGCACCCCGGAGGACGCGGGGACGAACGAGGACGCGGGGACGCCCGACGCCGGGCCTGCGTTTCCGCCCAATACCCTGTCGGGCTTCGGCCTCTTCACCGGGACACCCGCGACGGGTGGGCTCCAGCCGGTGGAGGGGAACATCCCCTATGCGCTGACCACGCCGCTCTTCTCCGACTACTCGGTGAAGTCGCGCACGCTGTACATCCCGCCGGACGCGCAGGCCGGGTACTCGGCCACCGACGTGCTGGACCTGCCGGTGGGCACCATCATCACCAAGACGTTCTCCTTCCCCGCGGACCTCCGCGTCCCGGAAGAGAACGTGCGCGCCATCGAGACGCGCGTGCTGGTGCACAGGCCCGGGGGCTGGGAGGCCTTTCCCTACTTCTGGAACGAGGCCCAGACGGAGGCCACGCTGGCCAACGGCGGCCGCGTCGTCCGCGGCGTGCGCTTCATTGGCGAGGACGGCGTGGAGCGGACGCTGGACTACCTGGTGCCCAGCAAGAACCAGTGCCTGAAGTGCCACCATCTCCAGGACGCCCAGGAGAACCAGGTGCTGCTGCCCATTGGCGTGAAGGCCCGCTACCTCAACCAGGACCATGACTATGGCAACGGGCCCATCAACCAGCTTCAGCACCTGGCCAACCTGGGCCGGCTGACGGGGCTGCCTCCGGTCGACCAGATTCCCCGCGCGCCGAACGCGTTCAACGAGGAGGACGGCACGCTGGAGCAGCGCGCACGCGCCTACCTGGACATCAACTGCGCGCATTGCCACAACCCCAAGGGGACGGCGGGCACCACCAGCCGGCTGTTCCTCAACGTGGACAACACGGAGGAGTTCACGTTGGGCGTGTGCAAGCGGCCGGGCTCCGCGGGCGGTGGCGTGGGCGGTGAGTTCGACATCGTCCCCGGCAGCCATTCGGTGTCCATCCTCTGGTACCGCCTGCACACCGAGGAGTCGGGGAAGATGATGCCGGAGCTGGGCCGCGTGCTTCGCCACGACCAGGGCTCACGACTCATCGCCGACTGGATTGACGCCATGCCGGCGCGGGCCTGCAAGTAGGTCCTCGCTCAGACGAGCGGCCCCTCCGTGCCCGGTGCGCGGAGGGGCTTCTCGTTTCCGATGCGTGACGGCCGCGCCGCGTGACAGGGCGCGCGCGTGCCGCATAATCGCAAGCACATGTCCCTGCCCATGCTGCTCCGGGCCGCGGGGGTCGCCGCCGCGCTCGTCCTGCTCGCCGCCTGCCGCATCGAGTCCGCCGCGCCCGCGGCCGGGCCCACGCTGGCGCGCGAGGGCACGCCCTCCGGAGACGTCTGGGTCTACACGTCCATGTATCGGCACGTCCTGGACGCGCTGGAGCCGCTGCTGAAGGCGCGGCTCCCCGACGTCCGGGTGCACTGGTATCAGGCGGGCAGTGAGAAGGTGGCCAGCCGGCTGGAGGCGGAGCGCGCCGCCGGGGCCATCCGCGCGGACCTGCTGGCCACTTCGGACCCGTTCCTCTACGAGCGGCTGGCCCGTGAAGGCGCCCTGCTCCGCTACGCCTCGCCCAACGTGCTCCGGGTGCCCCGCGCCCTGGTGGACCTGGACGCGCGCTACGCGGCCCTGCGCCTGTCCACCATGGTCCTGGTGCACCGGCAGGACGGGCCACCGCCGCCCCCCTCCTTCGCGGCGCTCGCGGAAGGTCCGTGGGCGGGACGTGTGGCGATTGGAGATCCGCTGACGTCGGGCACCGCCTTCACCTGGGCCGTGTTCTGCGACGCGAAGTACGGCGAGTCCTTCTTCCCCGGGCTGCGCCAGCGAGGCGCCATCGTCGCGGGAGGCAACGCGGCGGTGCTCCAGAAGGTGGAGAGCGGCGAGGCGGATGCGGGCGTGCTGCTCCTGGAGAACGCGCTCGCGGCCCAGGCCCGCGGCAGTCCCATCCAGGTGGTGTGGCCCACCGATGGCGCCGTCGTCATCCCCGGCCCCGCGGCCCTCTTCACGACGACGCCCAACCCCGTCGCGGCGAAGGCGGTGGTGGACGTGCTGCTGTCGCCCGAAGGCCAGCGCATCATCGTGGAGAAGGGAGACATGCACGCGGTGGACCCCAGGCTCGCGGGCCCTCGGGGAGAGGCCGGTGTCTCGGAGTTGCTGGAGCGCGCGCGCCCCTGGACGCCCGAGCTGCTCGAGCGCGGGCTCACACAGGGCGGCGCCGTGAAGGAGCGCTTCCGCCAGGCCTTCTCACAATGAGCGCGGCGGCCCCCAAATCCCAATGGCTGGGGCTCGGCCTGTGGTTGGTGCCGGTGCTCTGCTTCTCCGTGCTTCCGGTGGCCGCGCTGCTCTGGCGAGGCCTGGGCCACTCCGGGACGGGCGGCCTGGACTGGCTGCTCGCCGAAGGTGGCGCGCTGGGAAACACGCTGCGCATCGCCACGGGCGCTGCGGTGCTGGCCTTCGTCCTGGGAGCGCCGCTGGCGCTGGTGCTGCAACGCACCGACCTGCCCCTGCGCGGGGCCTTCACGGTGCTGTTCACCCTGCCCTCCGCCGTGCCCGCGTTCATCTGGGGCATGGGCTGGCTGTCGCTCGCGAGCCCTCGCGCGGGGTACCTCAACCGGCTGCTCGGCGATGACACCTTCGACATCTATGGCCCCGCGGGCATCGCCTTCGTGGAGGGCGTGTCGGGCCTCCCGCTGGTGCTGCTGGCGGGCGCGGCGGCCCTGCGGCGCGTGGACCCGGCGGTGGAGGAAGCCGCGCGCGTCTGCGGCGCGTCGACGCCCCGGGCGCTGCTGACGACGACGCTGCCGCTGGCGCTGCCCTCCCTGCTGTCGGGCGCGGTGATGGTGTTCCTCATGGCGGCCTCGTCCTTCGGCGTGCCGTACCTGCTGGGCGTGTCGGCCTCACCGCCCACGCGGGTGCTCACCACGCGCATCTATGAACTGGTGCTGATGGGCGGTGACGAAGGCCTCGCGCGCGCCGCGCAACTGGCGACGCCGCTGCTGCTGCTCGCCCCCATGGCGATGCTGGTGACCTGGGCGCTGGGCCGGGCCGGCCGCGTCCGCCTCGGCGCGGGCAAGGGCCTGTCGTCCCGTCCCTTCCCGCTGGGGCGCGCACGCGGGCTCGTCCTGGGCGCGGTGAGCCTGACGGCCGCGGCGCTGGTGCTGCTCCCGCTGGGGGCCATCCTCCTCACGTCGCTCCAGCGCAGCTTCGGCGCGGCGCTGACCTGGGAGACGTTGACGCTGACGCACTGGGCGGGTGTGCTGCTGGAGCCGCGCACGCTGCACGCCACGGGGCGCAGCGTCCTGCTGGCGGCGGGCGCGGGTGTCCTGGTGTGTGGGCTGGGGCTCGCGGCGGCGGTGCTGCGACGCGGGCTGCGCCGCCTGGGCACGGGCGTGGAGGCGCTGGCCGTATGGCCCTACGCGGTGCCGGGGACGGTGCTGGCCCTGGCGCTGCTGCTCGCGTTCTCCCGGGACTTGCGCTTCATCCTCCTGGACCGCGTCGCCTTCGTGCTCGCGCTGGCACACACGCCGTGGCTGCTGCTCATCGCCTATGTGGCGAAGTACCTCGCGCTGGGCGCGCGCAACAGCGAGGAGGCGCTCGCGCAACTGGACGCCTCGCTCACCGAGGCCGCGCGGGTCAGTGGTGCCGGCCCCTGGCGCGCGTTCGTGGATGCGCCCCTGCCCTTGCTGCGGCCGGCGCTCACCGCGGCCTTCGTCCTGGCGTTCCTCGCATGCGCGACGGAAATCACGATGTCCGTCCTGCTCGTGCCCGCGGGAACCGAGGTGCTCGGGACGCTGCTGTTTGAACTCCAGAGCTACGCGGACCCCGCCGCCGCCGCGGTGCTGGCATGTGCCTTCATCGCGCTGGTGGTGGTGGGACAGGCGCTGCTCGCGCTGCTGACCCGGCGGCCCTTGGACACGCGGTGATGGCGGAGGTGTCCGACATCGCCAGGGAGCCGGCGGCTTCCTGGCGATGCCTTCAGGACCTGCTCGCCATTACATGCACGCGCAGTACATGCCCCGGATGCAGTGCCCGTATCCCTCGCCACAGAAGTGGTCACAGTCCGAGTTGCGCTCACAGATGGACTGGGTGAACTCAGGCGCGTTGGCCTCGGCCGTGGACGGCATGAACGCCATTCCGAAACCCGCCGCCAGTCCCACACCCAGCGCCATCAGCATCGCAATTCCATTCTTCTTCATCGCGTGACTCCTTTCGGGGAGCCCTCAGCCTAACTCCAGACTCAGACACGAGGCAGCCAATCCACACGCCGCGTGCTTCCGCGACACAACAGCAGACTTCCTGACACACAGCGACATGGTGTTTCGGACACGGCCTCGAAGCACCGTCGCGCCAAAGCCGAGGGACTCACGGCAAACGGCGGCGGCCAGGGTAGACTCCGTCACCGCCGCATGAGCAACTTTCGACGCGCTACCCGTGACGACAACACCGCGCTGCTCGACCTGTTCGGCACGGTGCCCATGCAGGGGGACCTGGTCCTCTCCGCACAGCGTGCGCCCGACTACTTCGGCCTCTACACCATGCAGCGCGGAGAGACGGA
Source organism: Myxococcus virescens (assembly GCF_900101905.1). NCBI lineage: Bacteria > Pseudomonadati > Myxococcota > Myxococcia > Myxococcales > Myxococcaceae > Myxococcus > Myxococcus virescens. The sequence continues at coordinate 40,604 of NZ_FNAJ01000015.1, forward strand.
GGCCTGGGTCCACGGCGAGCACGGCCGGCTGGACGGCATGGGCGCCGTGCACGTGCGCGATGGCTGGCTGGAGGGCCGTCCGTGCCGGGTGGGCTACCTGGGAGACCTGCGCACCCGCTTCTCCGCGCGCCGGAACCGCGGCCTCGCGCGCTTCTACGGGCCCATGATCGAGGAGAGCGCCCAGCGCCTGGGCGTGGACACCTTCCTCACGGCCGTCATGGCCTCCAATGCCCCCGCGCTCCATGCGCTCGTGCGGCGGCGGCCCGGGCGCGTGAGCCAGCCGCACTACACCCTGCTTCGTCGCTTCTCCGCCGTGTCCATCCAGTTCCTGCTCCGCCGCCGTCCCCGGCGAAGCGCCGTTACCGTGCGGCGCGCCACACCCGCGGACGTCCCCGCTGTCTCGGCGTTGCTGGATGCCGACCACCGCGCGCGGCCTTTCGGCTACCGCTTCGACACGGGCGAGTTGGAGCACCGCCTCGCCCACTGGCCCGGGCTGCGAATCGAAGACACCTATCTGGCCTTCGACGCGACCGGCGCGCTGGTGGGCTGCACCAGCGCCTGGAACCCGGAGGCCGTGAAGCGCTACCGCGTCCATGCCTACCGGGGAGGCATGCGCTGGGTGCGGTGGGGCTGGGACATGCTGGCCACCGCGCTCCGCGCGCCGCGCCTGCCCGCGCCGGGAAGTGACTTCCGCTACTTCTATCTCTGCAACACCAGCGTGCGCGGAGAAGACCCGGCCGTCTTCCGCGCGCTCGTGGAGCGGGTGTACGCGGACTTTCACGGCCAGGGCTTCCACTTCTTCACGCTGTACCAGGACGAACTGGACCCGCTGGCGCCCGCGCTGAAGGGCTTCCTCCAGCGGCGCCTCGACTTCCACCTCTACGCCGTGACGCCCGCCTCACGTCCCCGGGACACCTTCCCCGCCGGGCGGACCGGCTTTGAAATCTGCCTGCCCTGACGCACTCACTCCGCTTGGAGCGTGAAGCGCCAGGGGACCTGCTCCAGGCCGGAAGCACCGGCGAGAAACAGCGTATGGAGACCGCTCCGGCTCGCCACGAACCGTCCGTCCCGCAGATTCGCCAGGAGACCACCAGGCGCGATGAGCGTCGCGCGGAGCGTGCCAGCGTCCAGGCCCAGCCGGTACGCGCGCCCCTCCTCCAGCCAGACGGAGAACACGTCCGTGTCGACGGCCGACTGGACCACGCCGGCCCTCGAAGCCGGCAGCTCCAGGATTTGCGCATCCTCGCTGGAGTCCGGATGGTCATCGATGGCCACCTCCTCCAGCGTCAGGGAGAAACCCTCCACGCCATTCAGGGGCTGGAGCATCAAGGTGACCTGCCGGGCGTCCCTCGCGCTGAAGAGATGGCGGCCGCCCTCCAACCCCAGGATGCCCACGGCGCCTCGCGGGTTCAGGGACAGGTCGGCGAACGGCGCATAGGACGCAAGATAGATGGCACGTGCCTGGGTGTAGAAGGCGATGGCATCCGTGTCCTGAGGTGAGTCGAAGCGGCCCGTGATGGTGGTTCCCGGGGAGATGAATGTCGCCGTCTCTGGAGAATCGCCGTGGTCATCCGTTCCCGCATCCACCAGCGTCAGCACGAAGGAGTGCTCCCAGGGAGCCCCACCTTGGACGCGAAGGGAGTAGGTGCCCCAGCGGTTCATGCGGACCCGCAACTGGTCGGTCGTCGTGAGCGCCACGTTCGCACCCTCTTCGTCCACCACCTGGGCCGACCACCGCCCGGCCCCTTCCGTCCGCACCGTGTAGACATGCCCGGACTCCCCCGTGAAGGAGAAGACATCCACGTCATCACGCGACTGAAGGGTGACCGCCACCGGGACACCCGGCGTCACGGGCGTGGCGGTCGCCAGTGTGTCGCCATGCTCATCGGGCCCCAGGTCCTCGAAGCGGCAGGCGGCATCCACCGGGAAGGTGCCATGGTCGGCGGCCAACATCAGGAGCCAGTCTCGCTCGGACGTCGCCTGCAGGCTCACCGTGAGCGGCTCCCCTGAGGTGCCCTGCACCGCATCCATCAGCAAGCCGGTCGCGGACTGCAGCGTCAATTGAAGGAACGGGTTGGGCGCCTGCTCACAGATGAAGCGGTAGCCATGCCCCACCCGCGAGCGGAAGGTGAACACATCCGCGTCAAAGGGCGAGGAGAGCCGCACGGGGAACGACGTGCCGGAGCCGGCCTCCAGGACGGTGGCGTCCTCCAACGTATCGCCATGGTCATCCACGCCCAGCGACGCCAGCTCGTACGTGTAGCGCCCGTAAGCGTCCCTGCTGGAGACCTCGAAGTACCAGGTGCCCTCGGAGAGCGTGGGGAACCACGACACCCTCGCCCCCTCGAAAGCGGAAGGCATGTCGTGGGCGTTCCCAGCCACATCCAGCAACCGCACCCGGCACTCCACCAGCATCAGCCGCGTGCACGAGAAGCGATACAGGCCGCTCGCCTCCACGGTGACGGCGAACAAGTCCCTGTCCAGCATCGCCTCCCGCCGGCCCTCGTCGATACGGCCCTCCTGGGGCGACATGGGGAGCGTCAGCACTGTCGCGCTGTCAGGCGAGCCCCCATGGTCATCCGGCTGCGTGAAGGCGGCGACCGAGCACGTCAGCCCCGCGGCCCGCTCCCACGCTCCGCAGCGGCACATGGGCTGCCCCGCGTTGGAGAAGCAGGTGCCCGCCGTGCACTGCAGCCCCGCGCAGGCCACCTCATCCCCGGGCATCTCCACGGTGTGGCACGAAGCCAGCCCCAGGACGAGGAGCAGGAACACCGGAAGCAGCCCCGGGGACCGGGCGGAACGCCGTGCATGGGCCATGACGTTCCGCCCTCCCATTCAGACCACCCGGTGCTTCCAGGTTCCGCGCCGGAACAGGACGACGGCCACCAGCGCCATCACCGAGAAGGCCACCGAGATGGAAAGGAATGCCCCCGGCGGCCCCAAGCCCAGGGGGCCGGAGAGCACCCACGCCAGGGGCAGCTCCAACAGCCAGAAGCAACAGATGTTGAGCACGGTGGGCGTGGTGGTGTCCCCTGCTCCGTTGAAGGCCTGCGTCAACACCATGCCGAAAGCATAGAACAGGAAGCTGGCGCTGAGGATGCGCAGGGCGAGCACCGCTTCCTTCATGACCGCGGCGTCGTTCGTGAAGATGCCCACCACGGGATTGGCCGCGAGGACGAACAGCAGCCCCAGCGAGCCCAGGAAGACGGCGTTGATGCGCCCCGCCGTCCACACCGCGTGCTCGCCTCGCTCCGGCTTTCCCGCGCCCAGGCTCTGTCCCACCATGGTGGCCGCCGCGTTGCTCAGCCCCCACGAAGGCAGCAGCGCGAACAGCACGATTCGCAATGCGATGGTGTAGCCCGCCACGGCCGCGCTGCCGAACGTGGCCACGATGCGGGCCAGCACCACCCAGCTCGTCGTGCCCACCAACGCCTGGGCCGTGCCCGCACCCGACATCCGCAGCATGGCCAGCATCGTCCCCGGCTCCAGGCGCAGGTGCTCGCGCCGCAGCCGCAGCCGGCCGGAGCCCCGCGCCAACCGGTAGAGCTGGTACACCACGCCGCAGGAGCGCCCGAAGGTGGTGGCCACCGCGGCGCCCATGACGCCCAGCTCCGGGAAGGGCCCCACGCCGAAGATGAGGAGCGGCGCCAGCACGATGTTGATGGCGTTGGCCAGCCACAGCACGCGCATGGCGATGGCCGCGTCCCCCGCGCCGCGGAAGATGGCGTTGATGAGGAACAGCAGCAGGACGCTGCCCATGCCGCCCAGCATCACCTGCGTGTAGCGGATGCCGTGCTCCAGCACCCACGGCGAGCCGCCCATCATCGCCATCAACGGCCGCGCGAAGTAGACGCCCGCCACCGACACCGGAATGGACAACACGACGCCCAGCCCCACCGCCTGCACCGCCGTGCGCGCGGCCCGCTCCGGGTCGCCTTCACCGATGCGGCGGGACACCAGCGCCGTGGCGCCGATGCTCAGCCCCGCGGACGCCGCGTAGATGATGGTGAGCAGCGACTCCGTCAGTCCCACCGCCGCCACCGCGTCCGCCCCCAGCCGGCCGACGAAGAAGACGTCGACGACGGCGAAGACGGACTCCATCATCATCTCCAGCACCATCGGCACGGCGAGCAGGAAGATGGCGCTGCGAACTGGAAGCCGGGTGAGGTCCCTCTCGGTTCCGTGAATGGCTTCCTTCACCGAAGCCCAGAACCCCTGAGGCCCCTCTTCGGGCGGACCTCCTGCTTCCGCCGGAACGGGTTCGAACCGGACCGGGGATGACTCAGACATGCCTGCCTCCGTTGGCGCCCTTCTGTCAGGAAGGCCGAAAGAGGTCCAGGGACGCCATACCCCATGGCACCTGACGCCTCTCCCCTCCAGGCCCCCTGCGCGGCGAGCGGGCAACCGCCCCCAGGGCAAGGCCCGGCCCTGAGAGCGTCGGACGCTGGACAACCTACCTGCGCCGTCGGGCCGTCGGGCCGCCGAGCGCGTGGGTGTAGGGTGCCGCGTCAATGGTCATCAGCCTGCCGCACGAAAGTGCGCCCGCGGTGCCTGTCGGGGGGGCCGCGCACTTCAGCCTCTCCAGCAGCGCGCGGGTGCTGGGAACTCTCCACCTGGGTCCGGGAGCCAACATCGCGCAAGGCGCGGTGGTGCGCTCGCACGAAGGCGCCGTGCGGTTGGGCGCCGGCTCGGCCGTGCTGGAGAACGGTGTCATCATCGGACTGCCGCAGCAGCCCGTCACGGTGGGAGAGCGTACCTTCCTGGACCACCGCAGCGTCGTCATCGGCGCGGAGGTCGGCGCGCTCTGCAATGTGGGAGGTGGCTCCATCCTCATGCCCGGCGCGCGCATCGGTACGCGCTGCCTGCTGGCGGAAGGAACGCTCATTCCAGCGGGCACCGTGGTGCCGGACGACTCCGTCGTCGTGGGCCGCCCCGGCCGCATTCTCCGTCGAACCACCGCGGATGACCTGGAACGGCTCCGGAAGCGCCGCGGCGGAAGCCTCGACCTGCCGGGCCAGCCACTCACCGCATTCTCCGCGAGAGATCGCGCAGAGGACGCTCCCATGGGACAGCTCTATACGTTTCGCGACAAGCACCCACTGGTGCACCCCACCGCCACCCTCTTCTCCTCGGCCGAGGTGACAGGGGACGTCATCATCGGCCCGGGCTGCATCATTGGCCCCGGGGTCAAAATCCTCGGGGATGGCAATGGTCCAGTCCGCATCGGCGCGGGCGTGCAGGTGCTGGCCAACACCGTGCTGCACCGGCTGTCGGACCACACGCTGACGCTGGAGGACGGCGCCATCATCGGTCCGGGCTGCACAGTGCATGGCAGCCACGTGGGCGCGAACACCGTGGTGGAGCCGGGTGCCATCCTCTGTGACGGAACGCGGCTGGGACGCGGCAGCTTCGTGGGCGCGGGCAGCCTGGTGAAGCAGGGCAGCGCCTTCACGGATGGTGCGCACATCGAAGGCTTCCCGGCGACGCAGACGGGCACGTTGGCGTCCCTGCCGCCGGTGCCCCGCTGGGCGCTGCGGCCGGAAGACCTGCCGGGGCTGCGGCGCATCGGCTAGGGCGCGCGCCGGCTCACCGCTGCTTGTCCGCGTGATTGAAGGCCGCGAGCAGCGTGCCCATGGCATGGAACGCCAGTCCCATGCCCCAGCCGATGGCGGGGTACTGCACCCACCAGCCCGGCCCCGAAAACAGGTCGATGAAGGTGAGCCCTCCCATGACGATGGTGTAGCTCGTCGCGTGTGACGCAAGGCCCATGTAGGCCCTGCGCATGCGGCGCTGCGCCTTGTCACGTCCCGCGCGCGCGGAGATGACGCTCTCCACGGCGGCTTCGCTCACGCCCATCTCCCGGGCCATGGCGAGCAGGTCCTCCCGGGTGAGCGAGCGATCCACGTCCTTGCCCGCCAACGCGCGAGCCGTGGCCTCACGGATGATGTCCGCGGCCTCGTTCTGGGAAAAACTCGGAGGTGCACTGCGCTGCCGTGTGTCCGCCATGGGACTGGGACGCTAGCGCGGCGCATCCGCCACGAAAAGAGAAGCAATCCCCCATGCCCACCAGGAAATCGAAATCGGCTGCTACGGAAGCCCGGGCCAGATTCAAGTCGCTCTATCCGTGAGTGACGCTCCGGGCCGCGCGTCCGAGGCAGGGAGGCGCGTCCCGCGGCCGTAGCCGTAATTGAAGGGGACTGAATGCCTCCCGGGACCTCCCGTCAGAAGGAGCAAGACGACGAAACAAGGCCACGGTGGCCATGAACGGGAGGCAGTCATGCGTGGAAAGCTGATGCGGGTGCTTGTGGTCATCGCAATGTCCGTCGGAAGCCCGGTCCTCGCGCAGGGCGTGCATGGTGCCTCCGGAATCCAGGCCCCCAACAACACCCAGGCCTGGGCACGGGGTGGCAGCGTGGATGCCGCGCGGCATCGCGCGGAGAACGAGCGGCTGGAGCGGGAACGGCTGGCTCGCCTGGAGCGCGCGCGCCAGGAGCGGGAGCGGCTGGCCCGCCTGGAGCGTGAGCGGCAGGAGCGCGAACGCATCGCGCGCATGGAGCGCGAGCGGCAGGAGCGCGAACGCATCGCCCGCCTGGAGCGCGCGCGCCAGGAGCGGGAACGCATCGCCCGCCTGGAGCGTGAGCGGCAGGAGCGGGAACGCATCGCCCGCATGGAGCGTGAGCGGCAGGAGCGCGCGCGCTGGAACCGCGGCAATCCCATGCACGGGCGCTCCGCGAGCAACTCCCGGCGCGGATAGGCTCCAGCGCATCCGCCCCACGGACAGCCCCCGTGGGGTGGACGCATCAGTCGCGCATCCGCGTAACCCAGCAGTGGAGCAGGTCCACGCCGTGCCGGTCCACCTCCTCCGTAGTGAGCGACTCGTGGCGCGCATCGCGCGGCCCCCCCTTGCCCGGAACGACGGCCGGTGCACGAACTCCAGGCGCTCAATCCACGCGCCTCCACCGCTTGCAGGAACTTGCTGCCCCAGACAGCCGCCTGCGCCTTTCAGCGGTGAACCCGAGTCAAGCGCGCCAGCCCACCAGTGACGGCTTCCGTGCGCTCCACTGCCCCCGGGGGTCGTTCCGCGTCGAAAGGCCCCGACAGAATAATGAGGCGCCCACGCACATGGTGAGGACGATGCCTCCATCCGACGCCGCAGCTCTCGGGAGCAGCCACCGGCAGCCAGCCAGCGAAACCCCCGTCGGGTATCCCTTGGAGCATGCCCACACGGTCCAGTTCTATGAGGACGAGGCAATCGTCATCGACATCGTCGAGGCCTACATCATGGGCGGGCTCGAACGAGGAGACCCGCTCATCATCATCGCCCAGGCGAGCCACCGGCAGCAGCTCATCGCGCGGCTGGTGGCCGCGGGTGTGGACACCGCGGCGGTCATCGCGAGCGGGCAGCTCGCCCTGCTCGACGCCCGTGAGACACTCGCGCGCTTCATGGTGGGGGGACGCCCGGACTGGGAGCGCTTCCGCGAAGTCATCGGTACCGTGATTGAGCACAGCCTCACGGCCGCGCGCCCCGGCGCCAAGGTCCGCGCCTACGGCGAGATGGTGGATGTCCTCTGCCTGGATGGGATGCCGGACGTGGCGGTGGAGCTGGAGGCACTGTGGAATGACCTCAGCGTGCTGTACCCCCTGTCCCTCCTGTGCACCTACGCCATCGGCCACTTCGGCCAGGCGGCGCACGCGCGGCCCTTCCTCGATGTCTGCAAGGCGCATGCACACGTCATTCCCACCGAGCGCTACACTCGGCTCGCGGATACGGAAGGGCGGCTGCGAGAGGTCAGCCTCCTCCAGCAGCGCGCCCAGGCACTGGAGGCGGAAGTCCAGCAGCGGCAACAGGCGGAGCAGGCCCTGCGCGAGGCCCTCCATCGCCGGGATGAATTCCTGGCCCTGGCCGGCCACGAGCTGAAGACGCCCCTGACCGCGCTCCAACTCCAACTCCAATCACTCCCCTCCGCCGCAGCGCGGAAGGATGGTGGCGGACGCCTGCTGGAGCGGCTGGACAAGGCCATCCGCCATACCGAGCGGCTCGCCACGCACATCGACGGGTTGCTCGACGTCTCCCGCATAGGAGAGGGCCAGGTGCCCTTGATGATGGAGCCGCTCGACCTGTCGCGGCTCGTCCGGGAAACGGTTGCCCGCGCCATGACTCCGGCGGCCGAGGCGGACTGCCCCATCCAGTTGAGGGCGGAGGTCCCCATCGAAGGCGTGTGGGACCCGCTGCGGATTCAGCAGGTGGTGGGCAACCTCCTGGTCAATGCCTTCAAGTACGGCAAGGGCCGTCCCATCGAGGTGCGGGTGGACGGCGCACCGGACCACGCGCGCATCCTCGTGAGAGACCACGGCATCGGCATTGCCCCCGAGCACCAGGAGCGCATCTTCCACCGCTTCGAACGCGCCGTTCCCTCGAGCGCCTTTGGAGGGCTGGGCCTGGGGCTCTACGCGGCCCGCCAGGTCGTAGTGGCGCACGGCGGCACCCTCCGCGTGGAGAGCGAGCTGGGCCAGGGCGCCACCTTCATCGTGGAGCTGCCCTACCGTCCGCAGTAGCGCGGCGGCGGACTCAAATCCAGAAGGCCATGTCGCGCTCGGCGTCCTCGGGCCCCGAGCCCAGACCGCCCTCCCGCAGCCAGCGGCGATACGCCTCGATGTCGGCGTGGTGCAGGTCCGCCTCCGTGCCGGAGTAGACGCCTCCACCCGGGCCGTCCAGCAGGGCCTCGCGCTGGATGTCCATGATGACCACGTCCTGCTGGATGACCTGCCGCGTGTACCACCGCACCAGCGGCATCATGGCGCGCCCCACCAGCGCACCGGGGACATCCACCGGCAACCGATAGCTGATGGCCGTGTAGACGAGGCTGTCCGTGGGCCCGATGGGCGTGCACTGCGAGTTGATGACGAAGCCGTGCTCGCCCCACAGGTAGTCCACGCGTGTGACATTGGGGACGTAGAACTTGTCCGTGTGAAGCAGCGGCAGTCCGCGCGGATTGAAGAGCCGGCCCAGGCCCGTGACGGTGTCCTGTGCCTGCTTGTACGTCACCAACACGCTGCCCGCCGTGCGCCGCACCGTGGCCGGCACTCGCTTGCTGGCGGGCCTGCGGAACCAGCCCGGATGCACGAAGAGCGTGTGCGGGACGTCCATGAAGTTCTCGACGAGGTTCGTCACCCCGTTCGGGAAGCGCGTCACCATGAAGTAGACGGTCCACCCCTCCTGGTCCCAGTAGGGCACGCGGAACGGCGCGGACCGCGCGGGCTCGGCGCCGCCCATGTAGACGAAGACGAGGCCGTCCTGCTCCAGGGTGGGAAAGCGCGTCAGGCGTCCCAGCGCGCAGGGCGCGGTCGCCAGTCCCTCCCGCGCGCAGGCGTCGGCGTCGAGCAACTCGCTTCGCTGCGAGGGCCCCAACGAGGGCACCTCCACCACGGCGCCCGACGCGTCGTAGACCCAGCCGTGATACGGGCAGCCGATGCGGCCATTGAAGACCGCGCCCCGAGACAGCCGCGCGTTGCGGTGCAGACACCGGTCCCGGAGAGCGGTGGGCTGCCCATGTACGTCACGGAAGAGGACCACCCCCGTGCCAAAGAGGGTCCGCGCCAGAGGCTCGCCTGGCTTCAGTTCAGTGGAGAGACACGCGACGTACCAGAAGTCCTTCAGCGCGCCACAGCGCGTGAGGTCGGCTTCGGCCTCCAGGTCCACGTTGGGGGTGGGCGAGGTGTCGCGCGAATGCAGGCGCAGTGGCGGTCTCATGTGGAGGCTCCGGAGAAATGGTCCGACCAGCCCGTCAGGCGGTGCAGGTCCACGGGCTTGATGTCGCCCGCGCGCTGGCCCAGCGCGACGCAGCGAGCCTCATAGCGGCGAGCCCCGTCCACCACGCGCACGGCACGCACCGGACCGAGCTGTCCCAGGGCGCGCGCGTAGCGGTAGTGGTGTCCCTCGCAGAGAGCGTGCTCCACGGCCTCCGCGGCGGCGGCGAGCCGTGAGGCAGGGGCGTCCGTCTCCAGGAACAAGACGTAGGACGGCGCGGGAGTCCACTCGGGCGCCAGCATGGAGAAGCCGGGGCGCGCGCCGCCAAAGAAGTCCGGAAGCACGGCATCCAGCACGGCCCCCACGCGCGTGCTGGCGAGCTTCTCGCCCACCAGGTCACAAACGGCGTCCGCTCGGCCGACGAAGCGAAGGCAGGGCGTCGCGTGTTGGAAGCCCTCCACGCGGACCCGGTCGCCCAGGCGGTAGCGCAGCAGGCCACCCGAGGTGGACAACAGCACCGTGTACGTGCGGCCCTGCTCCAGCTCGTGTGCGAGGCGCGGTCGCGCGGTGGGCTGCTCGCTGTCGATGAACTCGAAGAAGTGGCTGCGCACCGCGAGCACGGGGGCGGGCGCATCGAAGAGGGGCACGGTGACGACGCCCTCCGTGGCCAGCAGCCCCTTGCCCTGCACCTCCACGCCCGGAAAGCGGCGGCATGCGGCGGGCAGTGCGTGGGCGGCCTGTGCGTCCGTCCACATGCTGAGGAGCGACAGTCGAGGCCACAGCGCGCGGGCGCTCCAGCCACCTCGCAGCACCTCACGCAGCAGCGAGGCCCGCTCCGGGCGCGGAGAGAAGCGCATCCGGGCCAGCACCGCTTGCATCGAGGCTTCATCGTGCGCGGCGCCGGACGCAGGCGGCCGGCAGCGCCCTCGCGTCAGGTCATCGGCCAGTCGCTCCCCGTGCCGCTCCAGCGCGTCCATGAGGAGCGTGAGGAAGCTGGGGTTCCACACGCTGATGAGAGACAGGTCCTCGCGGGCGACGAGATGCCAGAGCGTCACGTAGCGACAGGACTCCACATCCGGCAATGCCCCCACTTCACCAGGCACCGCGAAGATGCGGGACAGCAAGGGGCGCAGCACGCGCGAGAAGTAGGCGCTGTCCTCCGCGCTGCCCACGGGAATCCCGCCCGCCGTGCGGGCCTGCTTTCGCGCCAGTGGGGAGATGGACCAGTAGCTGGCGCCCTCGCGCAACGCGGGCCGGCGGTGGAGCAACTCGAAGAGCATGGGGGCCAGGGCGCGCTGGAACTCGGCCAGGAGCCCGCGTGTCATGGGCACCCGCTTGCTGGCGCCCGAGGAGCCTCCAGAGAGTTCGAAGCGCAGCACCGGCTCACGCGTGAGCACCCGGGTCTCGCCCGCGGCGATGCGCTCCACGTCCGGAGTCAGCGCGTCCGGTGTCACCCACGGCACGGCGGCCTGGAAGTCACGGGCGTCGCGGATGCGGTGGAAGCCAGGAATGCGCTCCGCCTGCACGCTGCCCACGGCCGAACGAAGCACCCGCTGCAGACACACCGCCTGCGCGGCCTCCGGATGGCGCAAGGCCTGGTAGAAGCGCAGCGCGGAGGGAGAGAGCACGGTCCGCAGGCCGCTCAGCGGCAGGGAGGAAGCACTCACGACGGCCTCACGTCCCCACGCGGACACCGGCGTTCCGCAGCCCTCGCCGGGCCCAGCCGCGAAGCTGTCCGGACACACTGCGCCCCAGCGCCAGGAAGAGGTCCCACCAGCGAATCTCCACCAGGCACACCAGCTCCTCGCCCTCGCCATGGCGCGGATTGCGCTCGGCGAAGAAGGCGATGTCGGGGTGCAGCGCCGCCGCGCGGTCGATGGGCGCGACGCCATCCCGCACGCGGTAGTGCGCGCCCTGGAAACGGAGCGTGCCTCGCGACGCGTCGTACTGCGCGCCGAACCAGCGGGCGGCCAGCGCTTGCAGAAAGTCGGCGCGGCCGGGAGGCGGCGTCCAGTCCCGCCGAGGCATCGTCCTGGGGAAGTAGTTCACCGCGAGCAGGTACGTCCTGAAGCCGGCGCTCAACAGCAGCCAATGCACCGGGCGCAGGGGATGGCGGAGCTTGCGCGACAACACGAAGCGCCCGAAGCACACCTGCAACACCTTGTGACCCCACCAGTCGGGGTGGATGACCGTGTCGCCCGAATACACCACCTCCACCCGCTGCCCGCCCGCGAGTTCCTCGGCGACGCGCAGCGTGCTGAACCCCACCAACTCCCCGCCTCGCCGCGTGTGGAGGAGGATGACGTATTGCTTGGCGTCCAGGTCCTCGGCGAAGCGCTCCGGCGACACGCCCGTGTAGCAGAGCTGCATCAGCGCCAGCATCTGCCCACGCTGCGCCTCCGTGAGCGCATCACGCCGCACCGTCGAACCCTTGAGCGGCGACATCATGGCCGGGCACGCCCCTGCAACACCTCCGCGTCAGGAGGCTGCCGAAGCTCATGCGTGCGGTCCGGCGACAGCGACACCTCCTGCACGTCGCCCCCGTACCAGTGCACCCGCGCCGTCACGAGCCCCGAGTACCGGCCCAGCCCGAAATGCAGCCGGGCGTCCGCCGATGCGGAGAAGCCTCCCATCAACCCCACCTCCTGCACCTGCTCCACGCGTTTGCCCGCCTCCTCGTAGGAGACGACCACCCGGGTGCCCACCGCGCTCCGGTGCGTGCGCCCGCCATGCCCCACCAATGTGAGGCCCACGAAGTGCGCATCCTGGCGCCCCTCCGAGCGCAGCGTGTTGCGATACAGCGACACCGGCCCGTGCTGATTGGTGATGAGCGCGTCCAGGTCGCCATCCCCATCCAGGTCCGAGAGCAGCACGCCTCGCGAGTTGTCCGGGTCGTCCAACCCGAGCTCGCGCGCCAGGTCCACGAAGTGTCCGGGCTTCGCGTCGCCCAGGTTGAGGTACGCGCGGCGCGCTTCATTCGGATAGATGGTGCGACCCCGGATGTCGCCCCACTTGTCCGCGTACGTGTGGACCTCCGGGCCGGACTGCATCAGCTTGTGGTTGACGTACCAGTAGTCCTTGCGCTGGCCGTCGGGGATGCGCCACCGCGCCGCGTCCAGGCGGTCATCCACCATGCCATTGGCCTGCACCAGGTCCGGCCAGCCGTCGTTGTCCAGGTCTCCCGCCGCCGCACCCCAGCCGAAGCGCCGCTCGTTGAGCGCGCCGCGGAAGGTGGCCTCGTCCCGGAACTCCGGCGTGAAGGCGTCCTTCCCGGGGCCCACCATCCACAGCAGGCTGCCCTCCGCCTGGAGCGAGTGATGGACGTTGGAGACGTACAGGTCCAACCAGCCGTTGCGGTCGAAGTCCGCCACGGAGGCATTCATGCCCTTGTACGTGTCCTTTCCAATCTCGCCGAAGAGCCGGCCCGCCACGCGGCGGAAGTGCTTGCCGCCCTCGTTGAGGTAGACGTCGTCCGGCCCGAAGTCGTTGGCCACGTACAGGTCCGTCCACCCGTCGCGGTTGAAGTCCACCGTGCTCACCGCCAGCGACCAGTGCGTCTCCGGCATGCCCATCGCGGCGATGTCCACCTTCTCGAAGGTGCCGTCTCCCTTGCCGCGATAGAGCGCGTTGAGCCCACCGTTGGCCGCGTTGTGCCAGCCGTCATGCATGAAGCGGAACATGCGGCGGTCGTCGGGGTGCTCGGGCTCGGGCAGCCGGAAGAGGTTGAGCGGCACCGGCGGCTCGTAGCCCGGCAGGTGCGTGGTCATCACGTTGAGCACGAAGAGGTCCAGGTGCCCGTCCCGGTCATAGTCCAGGAAGGTCAGGCCCAGGCTCACCGCGTGGTCCGTCACGCCCGCGGCCTCCGTCACGTCCTCGAAGCCCGCCGTGCCCGTCTCGCGCAGCGTGTTGCGCAGCAGCCGGACGGGCCCGAAGGCCACCGCCACCGCGAGGTCCAGGTCGCCGTCACCGTCCCAATCCACGAAGGTGCCGCCGCCCGGCAGGCCCTCTTCCTTGTAGCGCGTGGCGAAGCGCTCCAGCGCGGGCACGGGCACCCGTTCGAAGCGGAGGTCGCCGAGGTTGCGATAGAGGCTTGCGTGGTCCTCGGGCCGCGCCAGCGGGTGCGTGAGGAACAGGTCCGGCCGGCCATCCCCGTCGTAGTCCCCCACGGCGACGGAATCCCCCACCGCCACCAGCCACTTCGCGACATGCCCCAGCCGTGGGTCCAGCTCCTCGAGCGTGTTGCCCATGGTGGAGTCGAGCCCCGCGGCCCGCGCCTCCACGCGCTCCATGCGGAAGTCCAGCGGCGTGGTCCGGACGCCGGGCGTGGCGGCCAGGGTGTAGCCACCCACCATGAGACCTCCCAGCCCGCCCACCACCGCCGCGCGCTTCAGCCAGCCGGAGGACACCAGCGTGCTCAGCGACTCGCGCAACCCGCGCTGCCAGGCGGCTCGCGCGTGGACGAAGAGGAAGCGGACCGTGGCGCACGTGAGGGCCGCATAGAAGAACGTGTAGACGCTCTCCTTGAAGTGCAGCACCAGGTCCACCAGCGTCACCGCCAGCGACAGCAGGATCTGCCCGCGCCGCGTGCCCGGAGACGTGGCCGGGTCGGTGAGCATGTAGAAGACGAAGATGAAGAACGACGGCGCACCCAGCGTACCGAGGAAGAGGACCTCCGGCGGCAGGTGGTGCCGGAGCACATAGGCGCGCAGCGCCGTCTGGAGCGCGTAGAAGAAGAGGAAGCTGACCACCAGCCACCCGCGCCCCACCCGAAAGAAGAACAGCACCAGCGCCGCCATGAGGATGAAGGCGGAGAGGGCCACCTCGCCGTTCGCCCACTGGTAGGCGGGCGCGGCGGTGATGAGCTCGCGCGTGAAGAGCAGCGACATGGCCACGCCGAACATGGACGGGTTGAAGACGTGGCGCCCCTGGAAGGTGAGCACGTACTTCGAGCCGATGGCGATCCACACCGGCAGGAGGAGCAGCCAGCTCGAATGCGAGTAGTTGAGCAGCAGCGCCAGCGAGCAGCAGGAGATGTACGCGCTCAGGGGGACGACCTTCTGCCGCTTCAGCCCCCAACCCAGCGCGACGTCCAGCGCGCTGCCCGTCACCACGATGGCGGCCATCTGCCACGGGCTGCGGTTGAAGCCGAAGAAGGTGAAGCCGAGCACGCCGTAGAGCGTCAGCAGGAAGGCGAAGGGCAGGCGCGGGTCGTTCCAACGAGGCCAGACCCAACCCCAGCGCTCGACGCGCGGCGCCGTGTGTTGCGGGATGTACACCTGTGCAGCCGGGCTCACCCCGGGACCAACGCTCATGGAAGCCCGCCTCCCGCCGAAGCGCGTCGCCGCGCGCGTGCGGAGCGTGCCCCGTGGAGCGCGCCCTGTCCAATCAGGTCAGGGGCTTGCAAGCGCCCCTCCTGTCCATGCATCCATGCCATGCCCGGGGCATTGCAAACTCCGGGCACAGGTCCTTCAGCACGCGCGCTTTCCGATGCCCTCTCCGCACACCCGAGCCCTTCTCGCCATTCTGGCCGCTGTCTGCATCGTGGCGGCGGCCGGGTTCCGTCACGCGCAGAATGTGAAGGGCTCACGCGGCGGACGCATCTCCGGCCCCAAGCTGGCGTGGCTCTTCTACGCGGTGTTCCTGTGGTTCCTCGCGTGCCCGCTGGTGGCGCTGGACGTGGCGGTGCCGGCGGAGGCGCGAGGCGTGCTGGGCGCGTTCGCCGCCTTCATGTGGCTGCGTGGCGTGGCGGAGCTGTACCTGCTCTACGGCGTGAAGCGCTGGCGGCCTCCGTATGGCGTGGCCCATGACGTGGCGTGCATCGCGCTGGTGCTCGGCGGCCTGTTCTGGGGCCGGGCGCGGTGGCTGGGCGTGCTCGGCCCCGAGGACCTGTGGGCCCTGGCCTTCCTGGGCCTGGTGCTCGTGAGCCTGTTCGTCGAGGTCGCCTACGCGGCCCTGTTCTTCCACGCCGTGGAGGGACGCACCACGGGCGAGGACGGCATCTGGTTCGCGGACGAAGAGCAGGCCCGGTTCCGCCGCATCAACCGGCTGACACTTGCGCTCAACGTGCCCCTGTTCGCGGGACTCGTGGGACTGCTGGCGGTGGGGGCGTGGTAGGCGAAGTGACGGCACGCTCGGAACAGCCTGGGGCATGACTGCTACACTGCGCGTCTGCGCTGGCGCAGCCGGACCTCCTGCCCGCCGAGTCGAAAAGCCATGGGACACCCCACCCTCGAGAACGAAACGCCCTTTGCCTTCGACATGATGGGCCTCGCCGACGAGGACGGGCGTCCCCTGCTGCTGCTCGTCGTGAAGGCCACCTATGCCATGGGACCCTCCGGGCTGAAGCTCGCCGACACGCAGGCGCCGGTGACGTGGAGCGGTGAGTCCTGGGGCAAGCCCGGCGAATCCAGCGACAAGTTCGAACCCGAGAGCGCCTTCATCAAGCTGGCCACGGACGTGGCGCTGATTGGCCATGCCTACCCGCCCCAGAAAGGCGCCACCGAGGCGCTGGTGGCGCTTCAAGTCGGGCCGCTGAAGAAGGCCGTGCGCGTCGTGGGCGAGCGGACCTGGTTCAAGAGCATGGGGCACGTCACGGCCACCAAGCCGCTCCCCTTCGACAAAATCCCGCTCACGTGGGAGCGCGCCTTCGGCGGCTGGGACAAGACAGACACCGCGAAGCCGGCCTTCGAGCCGCGCAACCCCGTGGGCGTGGGCTTCCGCGCCAGTCCTCGCCACTTCGAGGAGGGGCTGAAGCTGCCCAACCTGGAGGACCCCGCCACGGAGCCCCTGCGCCACTTCGGTCAGAAGGTGGTGCCCGCGGGCTTCGGCTTCACGTCTCCCCATTGGCAGCCTCGCGCCCGATACGGCGGGACCTACGACGAGGCCTGGAACAAGACGCGCAAGCCCTTGCTGCCCAAGGACTTCGACCGGCGGTTCTTCAACGCCGCCGCGCCGGGCCTCATCGCTCCCGGCTACCTGAAGGGGGACGAGCCGGTCATCATCGCTGGCGCCTCTCCCAAGGGCCGGCTGTCCTTCTCGCTCCCAGGACAGTCCGCGCCGGTCGTCATCGTGACGCTCGCGGGCGGCAAGGACGCGACGCCCCCCATGCACCTGGACACCGTGACCCTGGACACCGATGAGGAGCAGGTGACGCTCCTCTGGCGTGGACACGTCACCCTGGCCGAGGGACTCCACGATGTGCGGGGCCTGAAGGTCACCGCCCAGGGTGCGCGCGCGCCCAAGGCGGCCTGAACGGAGCCTGCGTAGGGACATGTCTCCAGCGGCGCCGCCGCGCTCCAGCTTCGCGGGGGCCTGGCTCGCACCGCGTGGCCCCGCCAGGGTATTCTGTTCCCCTGGAGGTGACTGGCATGGCGGTCAATACCGGTGTGAACAAGATGTCCGTGGTGACGAAGGACAGCGGCGGCGTCACCGTGGCCTTCCCGGATGTTTGCAAGACACCCAGCCCGGCCGGGCCCGTGCCCATCCCCTACCCCAACGTGGCCCAGTCCTCCGACACCGACAAGGGCACGAAGAAGGTCTCCGTGGCCGGCAACCCGGTGTGCGTGAAGGACTCCAACTTCAAGATGAGCACCGGCGACGAAGCCGGCACCGCGGGCGGGGGCGTGGCCTCCAGCAAGACGAAGGGCAAGGCGGAGTTCGTCAACTTCTCCTTCGACGTGAAGTTCGAAGGGAAAAACGTGGCGCGCGCCTTCGACCTGATGCTCCACAACGACAAGAACACGCCGCCGTTCCCCGTCATGCAGGGGCCCGTCATCGCCATGGGTGGCAATGAAGGCAAGCCCCAGTGCCTTGTCTGCGAAGAAGACATCTAACAACGCGCCACGATGTCACCTCCTCCCGGTAGCCCCCTTCCCTCCGAGCGGCACGACGCATCCATTCGGATGGACATGGCCAGAGACTTCCTCGCGGACGCGTCCTTCTTCTGGACGCTGCGTGAGCAAGGGCTCCTCGCCCCCGACTATTCCCTGCAGGAAATCCAAGCAGGGCCCGAGCAACGGCTGCTCGCGTGCCTGGACGCGTTGCTGCTCGGTGGTCCTCGGGTCACCCGGGAGTTGTTGCTGCCAGCGCTGTCGTCGGACGAGCCGGAGCAGGTGGCCTGTGCCGCCAGCGTCCTCCTGTCACAGCCCGGGCAGGAACACCTCGGCGCCGTGCTCTCCACGCTGGCGGACGAAGGCGGTGCCCATCCTTCGAGCCACGGAGCCGCATGGGCGCTGGAGCTCCACCCAAGCCCTCGCGCTGTTCCCCAACTCCTCGCGTTGCTCGATGAAAGCGCCCCCGCCGTGCAGGCACGGGTGCTCGACATCCTGACGGCGTGGGGGACGGCTCCCTCCCGGAAACTGGATGAGGCCGTTACGTCGAAGGACAGCGCCCTGGCCCAGGCGGGACTGCGCGCCGCCCGTCGCGTCCCTTCCCGGCTGGAACGCGCCGCGCTTCAACGAGCCCTGGAGTCCAACGACGCGGAGGTTCGCAACACGGCGCTGGAGACCGCCTTGCGTCTGGGCCACGGCTCCGCATGGCCCCACTGCGTCGACGCCGTCCGTCGCAAGGATGCAGGCTGGGGACCTTCCGCGGCACTCCTCGCGATGGGGGGCGACCCTCAAGAGTTGGACCTGCTCCTGAAGGCACTCCAGGAGCCAGCGCTGCGAAAAGAGGCGCTCTGGGCGCTGGGGCTCAGCGGGCGCGTCGCCGCCGTGGGCCCCCTCCTGGAGGCCATGAAGGACGAGTCGGTCTCTCAGGTGGCGGCGGAGGCCTTTTGCGCCATCACCGGCCTCGTCCTCACCGGACCGTTCGTGTCGGAGGCGGAGCCCTGGACCCCCGATACACCCGAAGATGAAGAAGCGCCGCCCCTGGGCCCTGAGCACGCCCTCCCCGTGCCTGCGCCGGGAGCCGTGGCGAACTGGTGGCAGCAGGTCCAGAAGGATTTCTCGCCCCAGGTCCGATACCTCGGCGGGAAGCCCTTCAGCACCGAGACGCTCCTCGATGCCCTGATGACGGGCCCCATGCGCAGACGCTCAGCACTGGCGCTCGAGCTGGCCATCCGGAGCCAGGGCGCATTCCAGCTTCGGGTCCGCGATTGGGCTCCGAGGCAATGGAAGACACTCCAGGCAGCGAAGGCGGGCTTGCAGGGGCGATTGCCGCTGGGGCCATTCCGCGCCTTCTCGCCGTCGGCCGTCCTGGCTGACGAGTCCCCCATTCAAGCGGACGCACTCTTCCAGCGCGTGGTCTGGCAGCGCCCGCCCCCACCGGGTGCGCTCGCCATCACGGGCCTTGGGATGGTGTCGTCGCTGGGCGATGGCGTGGTGGGGAGCTGCGCGGCCGCTCGCGTGGGCGTGGCCCGGCCAGACGGGCTCGAGGACCTCACCTTCGTGGACGAGGACTCGGGTGAGTCGCTCCCCGTGACGGGGCATGCCATCCCGCACCTCACGCAAGGGTACGCGGGCGTGGGGCGCCTGGTACGGCTGGGGACGGTTGCCCTGGCGGACCTCCAACACCACTCCGGCATGCAGGCGGGGCCGCGCACGGGCATCTTCCTCAACCTTCCCAGTGGCTTCCTCCTGGCGGCCGCGGAGCGACAGGAGCGACAGGCCGCCAGCGAAGAGACGGAGCCCGACGGCGAGGCAGAGGACGCTGATGCCTCCTCTGATTTCGACGAAACGCCGCTGCTCGCCGAGACACTTCGCGAGCGCTACGCCGAGACACTCCTGCCCCGGCTGCTCGCGCAGGCCGCCGTACCGGGGGGCGTCACCCAGCAGGCCGTCTTCTTCGGAGACTCCCCCGGCTTCGTCACGGCCATGCGTGCCGCGGAACGCGCGCTGCGGTCCGGCGCGCTGGACCGATGCATCGTGGGAGGCATCGACAGCATCGTCGAGCTCGAGTGGCTGGACGCGCTGGACGCGCTCCGAATGCTGAAGACGCGTGAGCGGCCCACCGGGCTGATGCCTGGTGAGGGCGCGGCCTTCGTGCTCCTGGAACTCGCGGACGCGGCCTCTCGCCGCGGCACGCCGGCCGTCGCCTACGTCGACGCCATGGCTGCGTCCTCCGAACCCGAGCACCTGTTCGCAGGCAAGCCGCACGTCGGCGTGGCCCTGTCCTCCGTCATCGCGGAGGTGCTCGGGAGCCTCGAGGACCGTGGCCAGACGACGGGGCTCGTCATCGCGGACCTCGACGGCACCGTGCCCCGAGCGCAGGACTGGGGCTACGCGCAGCTACGGCTGAACAGCGCGCCCCTGAAGGAGGCTGTCACCTGGTACCCCGCGGATGTGTGGGGAGGGCTGGGCGCCGCGACCGGTGCCGTCGCGGTCTGCATGGCGGCACGCGGGTTCGCGAGGGGCTACCTGCCCACGTCAGGCGTCCTGACCTGGCTCTGGGGATGGAACGGGGAGCGGGCAGCCTTCCACCTGCGCCCGCCCTCCGCACGCTGAGGCAGACGTCAGCGCGCGAGCCGAGGAAGCATCCGGTACTCGGGGTGGGTCCGCAATTGCCGGCCCTCCGCCAACCGGAGCAGGGCGAGACCCTCGACGAAGATGTGGCGCTCGGTCTGGAAGCGCTCTGGGTGGGACGGCACGCCCGCGTCCTTGAACTCTTGGGCCCGCTCAACCAGCAACTCATCCAGCGCCAGGTCGAACGCGTTCTGGTCCGCTGACGCGAGGGCTTCGCACACGGCGAGCCGCGTGGAGCCCGTGTCGGCGGAGCACTGCTGGAAAGCGGAGAGGGCACGCTCGGCCCCAGCGGAGAGCCCCTGGGTTCCCGCGAGCAGGAGTTCGTGGAGGAAGTCCGCGTAACGGAAGTCATCCTCGAACTCGTCCTTCTCCGACCATTGGCGGGGCGAATGCCGGGCGATTTCCTGCGCCAGGCCGGCCTCGCCCGCGGCGAGCGCATCGAACAGCGGCTCCGTGCGGCTGGCACACGCGAACCGCCCTGGAGTCGCGTCTGAACGCGCTTGGGCTTCGGCCAGCAAGTCCCTGCGAGCGGTGGCGGACTGACGCAGGCATCGCTGGAAGGCGAGCGTGTCCGCCTCCACCAGCAAGGTGCTGATGGCGGCGATGCGAAGGTACGTAGAGAGCCGCGTCAGCAGCGTCTCTCGCTGGATCGCTGTGAGCGGCTGCTTCAGCCCTTTCTCCAGCTCCTCAACCGCAAAAAACGCATTCTCGCGAATGAAGTCCATCTTCAGCATCGACGAGCCCCCGCTGACTGTTCCAGCTTCAAGGTGAGTGCACGACTCAGGCCCGCCCGCGGAACTCGGAGCCGAAGTCCTCCAACTCCTGGAACAACACGCCCAGGCAGTCCTCGTCCACGATTCGCTGGCCCAGGTCTTCACGAACCAGGATGAGGCTGGTCTGCTCCGCGAGCCGGAAGATCTTCACGTCCTTGGGGATCTTCTTCTCATTGAGGGCCAATCGCCGGAAATACAGCACCTGATCCTTGGCGATGTCGTTCATGTCGAAGTCGGACTTCTTCGCGTTCATGCACGCGACCGACCCCAGCACGTTGGCGATGTAATACGGCGTAGTCAGGACTTTCTTGCGGGGCGTCCGGAGACGAATGGACAGGTATTCGATGGAACCCGCTAGCGTCTCCTGCTCCAGGATACCCTTGAGCTTTTCGGAGACCACCAGCATTCCGAACGCGTTCGGGATGCTGTCCGTCAGCGTGCTGCCCCGCTCTTTCGACAGGTCGAACACAAGGCCCTTCGGGAACCATCCCTCACAGCGGACGCCCTCCGAGAGGAGGTAACCGCGCCCATCCAGCTCTTCCTTGCGGAAAGAGTCCAGCCACGCGAAAGACTCGTCCTCATCGTCATCCACCCAGGGGTAGTAACTCACGCCAATCCGCTCCACTTTAGCGTTTCTTCGCCAAGCCCCGCTTCTTCGGATCTGCTGACTCCCCACACGCGGTGGGGCAGCCGGTGGAACTCCGAGTCGCGCGCCCCCGAGGGGAGGAGCCAGCTCCAACCTCAAGGAGATGCACTGCTCAGGCCCGCCCGCGGAACTCGGAGCCGAAATCCTCCAACTCCTGGAACAACACGCCCAGACAGTCCTCATCCACGATTCGCTGGCCCAGGTCTTCACGAACCAGGATGAGGCTAGTCTGCTCCGCGAGCCTGAAGATCTTCGCGTCCTTGGGGATCTTCTTCTCATTGAGCGCCAATCGCCGAAAACGCCTCACCTGCGTCTTGACGATGGAACTCATGCTGAAGTCGGACTTCTTCGCGTCCATACACGCGACCGACCCCAACACGTTGGCGATGTAATAGGGCGTGGTCAGGACTTTCTTGCGGGGCGTCCGGAGGCGGATGGGCAGGTATTCGATGAAATCCGCCGGCGTCTCCTGCTCCAGGATGCCCTTGAGCTTTTCGGAGACCACCAGCATCCCGAACGTGTTCGGGATGCTGTCCGTCAGCGTGCTGCCCCCCTCCTTCGACAAGTCGAACACAAGGCCTTTCGGGAACCATTCCTCACAGCGAACGCCCTCCGTGAGGAGGTAACCGCGCCCATCCAGCTCTTCCTTGCGGGAAGAGTCCAGCCACGCGAAAGACTCATCCTCGTCGTCATCCACCCAAGGGTAGTAGCTCACGCCAATCCGCTCCACTTCAGCGCTTCTTCGCCAAGCCTCGCTTCTTCGGAGCGGGCTTCGTGAACAAGTTGATGTTGATGGGGCCTGCTGTGGACACCATCTCCCAGTAATCCAACTGGAAGTCCATCAGCTCCGTCTTGACGTCTTCCGGAGGATTCCACTCCTTGTGCTTCTTGTCCTTGGCCAGCGCGTTATCCAGCAAGTTGCGGACGCGGCGCATATCGTCACTCACCAGTCTGGAATAGGCCGGATGACTCCCCATGTGGTGGGGCAAGCGGTGGAACTCCGAGTCGCGCGCCACTGCGGGAAGGAAGATGATGTTCTCCCCATTGTTGATGTTGTAGTCCACGCCCCGAAGCATCCGCATCTGGTCGCTGGTGAAGTTCTTATCGGAGAAGGCCTCCTCCGGAAGCAGATGGTGTGCCTGGTTGATGTACGGGGACTGGCCAATCTTGAAGTTCTGGCCGTGGACGAAGGTGTACCGGCGCGCATGCGTCAGGCTGCCAGGCTTGATTCGCTTGTCCCCGCGCACACGGGTGCCTCGCGCCTGAAGCACGCCCTGGATGATCTCAAGGTCCGCGTAGATCTTGTTCCGGCCACCATTGCCCTTGATGTGCTTGTGGCCTTTATCCCGATAGTCACGCGAGCGCCTGAGCCGGGCCTTCAGCTTGCCCATTCCAGCGAGATGATCTGCCTTCGCCATGCGTGCCCCCGTGGAACTCAGTTCAACTCAATCTTACCACCGCGAATGAGCTGGAGCCCCGAGGCCCGGCTCTCCACTCGAACCCCTCGAAGAAGGATGGTGCCGTCCCGGCGCAGCGTGATGCTTGCCTCGCCTACACGCAACACGATTTCCTTCTCGGCGCCGAGCACCAACCGGTCCTCCTTCGGGGTGTCCTTCGCCTCGGGTACAGAGGGCGCCGGAGCGCCAGCAGCGGCGTCGGGACGGCTCGCCACCTCGAGCAACTGCTCCAGCAGCGAAGGAGCGCTGGTGGCTTGAGCCAGTGCGACCAGAAGCGGACGTGCGGGGTCACCGTCCTCGAACAGCAGCACGACCTCTCGGCGCTCTTCCACCGCCGAACGCAACTGCTCAGCCCCGAGCGAGACGAAGCTCCGGGCCGCGACCGGCATGGACGTCGGATTGCCCGCGAAGTCCACCAGCGCCAGCCCCTCCGGATTCACCCCCATGAGCCTGCCAACACGCGCCCCTGTGATGGGCTCCCGGTGAGCGGCTTGGAGCGTCTTCTCGGGCTTGGCGCCATCATCATTCGAGGCCATGGGCCCCCCAATCCGACGTCGTGCCGTACAGTGCGACCTTCGCCCCAAGGAGACGGCGGACCTGAACGATATCAGGCCCTTCCCAGCCGCTCCACCAGCAGCGCCAGACTCCGGCCCACGATGGAGCGCCGGATCTGCCCCCGGTCCCCAGTGAAGGCGTGCCGCTCCACCGTGGCCTGTCCACCCCGCTGGAGCACCGCGAGGTAGGCCAGGCCCACGGGCTTCTGCGGCGTGCCGCCTCCGGGTCCCGCGATGCCTGTCTCCACCAGCACCCAGTCCGCCGTGGAGCGCGCCAGGGCACCATGGGCCATGGCCTCCACGACCTCGGCGCTGACGGAGCCATGCGCTTGCAGCAACGCCAACGGGACGCCGAGCTGCTCCACCTTGGACTCATACGAGTAGGGAATGAAGCCACGCTCGACCACCGCGGAGGCGCCGGGCACCTCCGTCAACGTCGCGCCCAGCAGCCCTCCCGTGCAGGCCTCCACCAACGCCAGGCGAACGCCCGCCGCGCGACACCGCTCCAGCGCCTGCCGCGCCAAGGCCTCCAGGGATGCTTCCGTCATGCGCCCCACTCCATCCCATCCGCGGCGGACCTGCACGCCCAAGAACGGTCACGCCGTGCGTTCCCGGCCGTGTCCTCGCTCGGGGCGCTGCGTCCGAGGCCACCGTAGCAGCCGGACGTGAGGCCCAGTCGGCGCACCGGGGCGGGGACACCGTCCACGGTCGCGCAGTCCGTTGACCGACATCCCCTGGCCGCACTCCGGGTGCCCTCGGCGGCGGATTCCTTGACCCATCCGCGCTCGTGCGCAACAGAGTGCCGCCCGTGTCCTGGCGAGCGTGGAAGGTTGGAGTCCTGGCCCTGATGGCCGCATTCCTGGCGGCCTGTGCGTCCAGGCCGGTGGCCCCTGCCCCTGTGCCAGTCCCAGCAGAACCGGTCGTCACGGGCCCGGTCGCCGAGGCCGAGGGCTATCTGCGCGCCTGGGCCGCGGGGGATGTCGCCTCCATGCGGCGCGCCGTCGTCAACCCGCCCGCGTACTTCGAGGTGATGCACCAGCAGTTCCGCGACGGGCTGCGCATCGTCTCCTCCCAGTTCGAGCTCGGACCGTTCCAGCGCGATGGCGACGCCAGGGTGGCCACCTACCGCGCCGTGCACCTGCTGCGCGGGCTCGGGGAATGGGAGCTGGAAGGAGCGCTGCGCTTCGTCCGTCACCAGGGCCAGTGGCGCGTCCAGTGGACTCCCGCCACGCTGCACCCCGAGGCCCGCGAGGGTGACCTCTTCTCCCGCACCCGCACGGCCCCGCAGCGGGCCGACATCCTCGACTCGCAGGGAACGCCACTCACCCTCCACGGAGAGGTCATCACCATCGGCGTCGACCCCACCCGCGTCCGGAACCACGCGGACGTGGCGGCGGCGCTCCAGGCACATACCGGCGTGAGCACCGCACAGTTCGACGCGGCGCTGAGCGCGGCGGGCACGGCGACGAGCCGCTTCGTGCCCATCATCGACCTGCCCCCCGCGCGCTACCAACAGGTGCGCCCGGCGCTGGCCCCCGTGCCCGGCATCTTCTTCCGCCGCAAGAGCGCCCGTACCCCGACGGACGGCTTCGCGGCGCACACCCTGGGCCGCGTTGGCGAGGTGACGGCCGAGCTGCTACCGCAGATGGGCCCCACCTATCTGCCTGGAGACCTCGTGGGCCTGTCCGGCCTGGAGCGGGCATACGAGGTCCAGCTCGCGGGCAGCCCCTCCGGTGACGTCCTGCTCATGCGCCCCTCGGGCAAGACGCAGGTCCTCTTCCACTTCGAGGGTGAGCCGGGAGCGCCCCTGTCCACCACGCTGCGCCGCGAGGTCCAGGCCGCCGCGGAGGCCGCGCTCGACGGTGTGGCCCACCCCGCGGCCCTCGTCGCCGTGAACAGCGCCACGGGGGCCATCCTCGCCGTGGCCAGCCGGCCGCTCTCGCAGCCGCTGCACCGTGCCCTCACCGGCCGCTACCCGCCCGGGTCCACGTTCAAGGTCGTCACCACGGAGGCGCTGCTCGCCCGAGGCATGCGAGTGGACTCCCCTGTCGCGTGCCCGCCGATGACGATGGTGCGCACCAAGCCCTTCCGGAACTTCGAGGGAGAGTCCCTGGGTGACACCACGCTGCGACAAGTGTTCGCCCACTCGTGCAATACCGCGTTCGTGACGCTCGCGACGGGGCTCGGCGGTGATGCGCTGAGTGCCGCGGCTCGCCGGTTCGGCTTCGATGTGCCCTACTTCCCCGGGCTGACTTCCGCCGGTGCATCGTTCCCCGCGCCCGCGGATGCCATCGAACTGGCGGCCGCCGCCATCGGTCAGGGGCGGGTGCTCGCGACGCCCATGCACATGGCCTCGGTCGCAGCGGCGGCGGAGTCTGGCGAGTGGCGCGCGCCCTACCTCGTGGAAGGACTGGACGGCGGACCGAGCAGCCCGCTCTCGGACGGCGTCCGGGCGCCGCTGTCCGCGCTGATGCGCGCCGTCGTGATGGAAGGCTCCGGGAAGGCCGGCCGGCAGGTGCCCGGGCTCGGCGGCAAGACAGGCACCGCCGAGTTCGGCACCGTGGCGCCGCTGCCCACGCACGCGTGGTTCATCGGGTTTCGAAAGGGCGTGGGATTCGCCGTCCTGGTGGAAGGCGGCGGCGTGGGCGGGCGCGTTGCCGCGCCCATCGCCGCGAAGTTCGCGGGTGCGCTGTAACGCGCCCGAGCGCTCTTTCACACACAGGCTCCGCAACGGCGCAGCGCCACGCGAGGCCACAGCGCGCGGCGCGCCTCCCGCCGCGCGCCGCCGACGCTCAGGCTCCGCGACGACGCAGCGCCATGGCCAGTCCCGCGAACGCCATCGTCACCCACAGCGCCACCGCGCCCGGCCCCGTCGCGTTGCAGCCGCCACCACCCACGTCCGCGCCGCTACCCGACGAAGTGCCCGCGTCGGGCGTCTGCGGCCCCGCGTCCGGTTGCTGCGTGCCCGCATCCAGCGTGCCCGTGCCCGCGTCCGGCGGCTTCGTCAGCGTGCTCTCATCGAAGTACGCGCCACACGCCGGGTCACTCACACCGGCCGCACGGTGGTCCAGCGCCAGCGCATAGGCGCCCGCACCGAAGCCCGCCATGGGCGTGTTGTACTTATACGTGCCGTTCAGCTCGTCATACGTCTCCGCCACGGCCAGGTAGTTCTTCAGCGACTGGTCCGTCACCCACTTCAGCACGCGGTCAGCACGCGCCACATCACCGCCCATGCGCTTGGCCATCGCGCCGCGCAGGCTGACGATGACCCACTCCGCGCTGTCGTACTCGCCGCCCCAAGGGCTCAAGTCCGCACCATCCGGGTGGTCATAGCGGTCATCGTTGCGCTGCCAGCCCGCACCCGCCGGTGAGGACAGGCGCAGGTCCAGTCCATGAAAGGTCGCCTGGGCAATCTTCCCCGCCGGGTCGAACAGCTCGAAGGCGAACGCGTCGAACACCGCCGCGTCCCAGTAGCCCCTGCCCTTCCTCAGCTCCTCCAGGTTCGAGGCCAGCGCGAAGTTCCTGTCCGTCAGCTGCTCCGCCATCGCCCGGCGCAAGGACTCGCCCGCCTGCCGGTAGCGCTGCGCGCGCTCCGTGTCGCCCACCCGCTGCGCCAGCTCCGCCGCGTCACACAGGCCGCGCGCCGCCGTGAGGCTGGTGTACGTCCACGACCGCTGCCGCCCTTTCCAGTGCGTTTCCCAGATGGACGAGTCCGGACGGATGAGCCCCGTCACCGGGTTGATGAGCGCCACCAGCGCGTCCCCCACCTTCGTGGACACCGTGGGCCAGGTCTGGTCCACCAACGTGGTGTCGCCCGTCGTCCGCTCGTAGTGCCGCAGCGCCCACAGGAAGAGACCGAAGCCGTCGAACTCGATGTTCGGCCCCGCCTCGTTGAAGTCCGTCTCCTCCACGCCGAAGCCGTGGTAGCGCGTGAGGGTGATGATGTACGGCGGCATCGAATACGGCTCCAGCTCACGCCAGTGCTGGAAGCGGCCACTGTCCGCGTTGAGGTAGTAGGACAGCGCGTCGCGGGCATCGCTCTGCATGCCCAACGTGGCCATGGCCGCCACCGCGTAGGCCCCATCCCGAATCCAGGCGTACGTCCACTGCCCGGGCGGCAGGCTCGCCAGCACCGCGCCGTGGCCCGCGTGGCGAACCACGCCTGGCAGCGACGCCGGCGTTCCGCCGGGCGCCTTGAAGCGCGTGCGGCGCGGCTCGCCATCCCGTGACAGGAACTCGCGCAGGTACACGTCGCGCGAACGCACCTGCGCCATGTGCAGCACCACCGCCGAGTGCCGCAGCAGGGACTCCTCGTCCGCCGACATGCCCGCCGGCACCTTCACCGTGTCCGACTGGAATGCCGCCCACCGCGCCACTTCCGCGTCCACCAGCGCCTGGGCGCCGGACGCGCCTGCGTACTCCGTCAGCCACTGCCGCACCGTGGCCCCGGCCGCGGGGTCACCGTGGTGCGCGAAGGCCACGCCCACCCACCGCTCCGCGCCCGCCGGGATGTCCCCCAGGTTGAACTGGTACGCCGTCACCCAGCCCGTGCCCGCAGAGGGCTGCGCCGTGAAGTCCTGCAGGTCCTGCCCGCCGCCCCCATTCACCACCGAGTAGGCGTTCTGCGAGCCCGTCGTCGTGGACAGCCACGCCGACTTCCGGGCCACCGTGCCCAGCGGCCGCGCCACCAACACCCCCGCGAAGCCCTTCTCCACGAAGTCGTTGCCGCTCAGCTCCACCGTCTCGCCATTCTCATCCAGGTCCGCCATCACGCCCGGACGGCCGAAGCCCAGGTGGAAGTTGTGGAGCGAGAAGGCACTCACGCCCGTGACGGCCGACGTGCCGGTGTTGCGCACGCGCAGCGCCATGACGAAGGACGCGTGCGGCAGGCCCTGCGGCGCGAAGACGAACGTCGTCGCCTCCAGCGTTCCCACCCGCTGCACCAGCGCGCCCAGCCCCGTACCGCCCGTCTTTTCCGGCGCCCACGCCGCGTAGCCGCTGGCGTCCCGGTCCGCCTCCTGCGTGCTGAGCCAGCGCTGCGTGCCCCCGGAGCGCAGCCCGAAGAACGCGTCGAAGAGCAGGTCGCGGGCGTGAATCACCTTCGGCTGGCCATTCTCGAAGACGTCATTGCCCGCCGCGTCGATGACGGGCTCCTCGGTGGCGAACAGGTGCTCGCGGAAGTGCGTCACCTTGCGCTGCTCCACGTCCAACATCACCGCGCCATGCCCGTTGGACGACGGCAGGCGCAGGAAGGAGCGCTGGATGGGAACCTCCGCGCGGGCGCCGGCGGCGCCCACGGTGCACAGCAGCGCGAGGAGCAGCACGGGCGGCTGGCCAGGTCGGTGATACTGGCGGGGGATGGGAATCATCCGGCGGATTCTGGGACCCTTCCCGTCTCAGGCCAACGGGTGTGAAACCACCTCTCTTGCTGACCTTCCCGGAAAAGGCTGTTTCAACAAGGGTTCAGCCGGGACTCTGGCGCCTCCGCGCAACCACCTGTCGCCACCCTCCCCTCAAGAAATGGGACTCATCACGTACTGACTGGTGACGCGGCACCGGACGACCCACCGCCCGCCGCAGGGGACCTCATGACTTCGCTCGCCCGGCCCGCGAGGCTGACCTGGCAGAACCGCGGCACCTTCCTTCGCGTCCTGCTGACGCAGGTGCTCTACGTCGCCCCGCTCTTCTGGTTCATGGAGCTGGCGCAGAACGTGGCCTGGCGGTGGATGAATGGGGACTGGGGTTGGGTGTTCCCCAAGTCGCCGTACCACTGGTTCTCCTTCGGGAGCCTCATCCTGTGGGCCGGCTGCGTGGCGCTCCTGTGGAGCCTGCACTTCTTCTGGTTCTACCCACGCCGCGTGAAGGTCTGGCCGCGACTGGCCATTGGCGCCGGGGTGTGCTGGGTGGGCGAATGGGTGGGCGGCTACGTCGCGGCCAATGTCTTCAACCATCCGCTCCAGGTGTGGCCCGGCTCACCGCTCGTCTACGTCCACTACAGCGCCCTGTTCTTCTGGGTGAGCAACTGCATCGTCTATCACCTGCTCACCAACGACGTGGTGGACCTCACGCCCGAGTACGACGCGCCTCCGACGACGACGCGCCGCGCCGCGCCCAGGTGGCCTGAGGCTCACGCGCCCTGAGGCAGCTTCAAGCGCGCGCGGCAGCCCTTGCCCTCGGGGCGGTTCTCCAGGCGCAGGCTGCCCCCGTGGGCCTCCGCGATTTGCCGGCTGAGCGCCAGGCCGATGCCGCTGCCCTGGGGCTTGGTGGTGAAGAAGGGCACGAAGAGGTTGCCCGTGTCCGTCATGCCGGGGCCCTCGTCCTCCACCCAGACCTCCACCGCGCCCGGCGACAACACAGCCCACGACACCCAGACGTCCCCCGCGGCATCCGGCGCGGACAGCACCGCGTCCACCGCGTTGCGCACCAGGTTGATGAGCAACTGCTCCAGCTGGTCCACGTCGCCCCGCAGCACCAACCCGGGGCCCGCGCGTACGCCCACCGGCCGGCGCTTCTCCAGCGCGGCCACCCGGCGCACCCACGCGTCCACCTCCACGGCGCCTGGCGTCGGAGGCGGCAACCGCGCGAGGCTGGCGTAGGCGGACATGAAGCGCGCCAGGGATTGGGAGCGACGGGCGACGATGCCCAGCCCGCTCTTCGCGTCCTCTTCCCAGTCGGACGGACGCGGCGCCATGAGCAACGTGTCGCGCAGCGCCTCCGCGATGGAGCCGATGGGCGCCAGCGAGTTGTTGATTTCGTGGCTCAACACCCGCACCAGCCGTTGCCAGGCCTCGCGCTCTTGCTCACGCAATGCCAGCCGCAGGTCCGCGAGCACCACCAACTGGTGCGGCAGGCCACCCTGCCGGAAGGAGCCTCGCCGCAGCTCGTAGGGGCCGCCCTCCTCCGCGAAGGAGCGCGTCAGCCGGCGAGGCACGTCGCCCTCCAGCAGGTCCGTCAGGCCCAGGGCTCCGGCGCCCTTGCCCACCAACTGCGAGCGTGACGCGCCCAGCATCCGCTCGCCCGCGCGGTTCACCAGCCGCAGCGTGCCCGCCACGTCGAAGGCCAGCACGCCGACGTCAATCTCCTCCATCACCTGCTCCAGGAGCGCACCCGCCTCCAGCACGCCCAGCCGCTGCTCACGCAGGGTGTCCCCCAGCGCGTTCACCTCCAGCAGCACCTCGCCCAGCGCGTCCCCCGCCCGCGCGCCCCGGCCGCGCACGGAGTAGTCCCCTTCGCGCAAGGCGGCCAGCAGGTTGGCCACCGCGTGCAGCGGCCGCATCACCCGTTCGCGCACCAGCAGGCCCACGCCCAGGAAGGTGCCCACCACCAGGGAGGTCAGCGTCCACTGCACCTTGGAAGAGAAGTCCCCCAACCACACCAGCACGAGCGCGGCCACCGAACCCGGCAGGCCCGCGAGCCACGCGAGCCCGAGCACCTGCAGGTCATGCGGCGGTGGCCGGCGCTCCTCGCTCACCGAGCGCCCTTGATGCCGTAGTACTGGAGCCGCCGGTACAGCGCGCTGCGCGACAGCCCCAGTCCCTTCGCCGCCTCGCTCACGTTGCCTTCGTGCCGCGCCAGCGCCCGCTCGATGAGGTAGCGCTCCACCTCCTCCAGCGTCATCTCCTCCAGCCGCGTCATGCCCTCACGGCCGGCCCGCTTGAGCAGCAGGTCCTCCTGCGTCACCTCGTCACCCGACGCCATCAGCATCGCGCGCTCCACCGCGTGCTCCAGCTCGCGCACGTTGCCCGGCCACGCATAGGCCAGCAGGGCCTCCAGCGCCTCCGAGGACAGCCGGACGTTGGGCCTGCCGTAGCGCCGGCCCTGTTCGGCCAGGAAGTGCGCGGCCAGCAGCGGGATGTCCTCGCGACGCTCGCGCAGGGGCGGAAGCTGCACCTCCACCGTGTTGAGGCGGTACAGCAAATCTTCCCGGAAGCGGCCCTCCGCCACCGCCCGTGACAGGTCCACGTTGGTGGCGCTCACCACGCGCACGTCCACCCGCCGCGTCTTCGACGAGCCCACCGGGTGCAGCTCGCCCGTCTGGAGCACGCGCAGCAGCTTGGCCTGCTGCGACAGCGGCATGTTGCCAATCTCGTCCAGGAAGAGCGTGCCGCCGTCCGCCAGCTCGAAGCAGCCGATGCGGTCCGTCTTCGCGTCCGTGAAGGCGCCCTTCACGTGGCCGAACAGCTCGCTCTCGAAGACGCCTTCGGACAGGCCGCCGGAGTTGACCGCGACGAAGGCCCGCTCGGAGCGCGTGGAGCCCCCATGAATCAGCCGCGCCACCACCTCCTTGCCCGTGCCGTGCTCGCCCGTCACCAGCACGTTGGCGCCCGACGGCGCCACCCGCTCGATGAGCCGCCGCACCGGCTGCATGGACCGCGACTCGGACACCATGGTGAGCTGATTGCCCTGCCCCCGGCGCAGGTGCTGGTTCTCCTCCTCCAGCCGGCGGCTGCGCTTCAGCGCCCGGCGCAGCTCCAGCTGGGTGCGCAGCGTGGCCAGCAGGCGCGTGTTGTCCCAGGGCTTCTGCACATAGTCGCGAGCACCGGCGCGCATGGCCTCCACCGCGCCCTCCACGCTGCCCCACGCCGTCATCACCACCACCGGCAGGGACGCATCCTGCGCGCGGATGCGGCCAAGCAGGTCGATGCCCTCCTGCCCGGAGGTGGTGTCGCGCGCGTAGTTCAGGTCCATCAGGACCAGGTCCACGTCCTCGGCCTCCAGCGTGGCGAGCGCACCCGCGGGCGACTGCGAGGTGACGACGGTGAGTCCGTCCCGCTTGAGGAGCAGCCGGAGGGCCTCCAGGACGTCCGCCTGGTCGTCGGCGACGAGGACACACGGAGGCCGCGCGGCGGCGCTGGGGGGATTCGGGAGGGGGGGCGCGGATTCAGACACGGGGGACACCAATAGGGGGGAATGTGCCAGAAACAACCGGCGGCGGTCGCGCGGGTTGTGGGCGGCCAGGGACCTCAGGCGCCCTGCAACCAACCATCCGCGAGCTGGATGACGCGGTGGCCGTAGGCGGCGTTCGCCTCCGAGTGCGTCACCTGGATGATGGTGGTGCCGTCCCGGTTGAGGCCCTGGAAGACCTCCATGATTTGCTTCGCCTGCTGCGAATGGAGGTTGCCCGTGGGCTCGTCCGCCAGCAGCACCTTGGGGTTGGCGATGAGCGCCCGGGCGATGCCCACGAGCTGCTGCTGCCCACCGGAGAGCTGCGAGGGGAAGAGGTCCTTCTTCCCCACGAGCTGGAAGCGGTCCAGCATGTCGCCCACCAGGGCCTCGCGCTCGCCGCGCTTGAGGTCACGGTAGGACAGCGGCACCTCCAGGTTCTCCGCCACCGTCAGGTTGTCCAGCAGGTGGTACTGCTGGAACACGAAGCCGATGGTGCGCCGGGAAAGCTCCCCGCGCGCCTTGGGCTTCATGGCATGTACCGCCTGGCCATCCAGCAGGTACTCGCCCGTCCAGTCCACGTCCAGCATGCCCAGGATGGAGAGCAGCGTGGACTTGCCCGCGCCCGACGGCCCCATCAGCGTGACGAACTCGCCCGGCTGGATGTCCAGGTCGATGCGGCGCAGCACCCAGGCCCGGCCGCCAGCCAGGGGGTAGGACTTCTCGACGTTCCTCAGGGAGATGAGCGGAGGTGGCATGTCCGTCTCAGCGGCGTTGCTCGTCCTGGACGATGCGGCCGTCGAAGAGGCTCACCGTGCGGGTGGCCACGCGCGCGTGCGCCGGGTCGTGCGTCACCATGCAGATGGTGGCGCCGCCCTTGTGGAGCTCCGTCAAGAGCTGCATCACCGCCTCGCCGTTCTTCGAGTCCAGGTTACCCGTGGGCTCGTCCGCCAGGAGGATGAGCGGGTCGCCCGCCACCGCGCGCGCCACCGCCACGCGCTGCTGCTGACCACCGGAGAGCTGCCCCGGCATGTGCCGGGCCCGGTGCGCCATGCCCACCTTCTCCAGCGCGCGCTCCACCCGCTGCTTTCGCTCGGCGGCGGGCATGCCCCGGTACGTCAGCGGCAGCTCCACGTTCTCGAACACCGTC
This sequence comes from Myxococcus virescens, assembly GCF_900101905.1. Lineage (NCBI taxonomy): Bacteria > Pseudomonadati > Myxococcota > Myxococcia > Myxococcales > Myxococcaceae > Myxococcus > Myxococcus virescens. The sequence continues at coordinate 74,275 of NZ_FNAJ01000015.1, forward strand.
AGGTCGCCGATGAGGTTGAAGCTCTGGAAGATGAAGCCGATGTGCCGGTTGCGCACCAGCGCCCGGTCCGTCGCGGACAGGTCCAACACGCTGCGCCCGTCCAGCAGGTAGGCCCCGCGCGTCGCCGTGTCCAGCAGCCCCAGCACCGCCAGCAAGGTGGACTTGCCCGAGCCCGACGGGCCGACAATCGCCACCCACTCTCCCTTGCGCACGTTGAGGTGGATGTTGGAGAGCGCGTGCGTCTCCACGTCCTCGGTCTCGAAGACCTTGGTCAGTCCGTCCAGGTGGATGAGCGCCTTGCCGGGCTCCGCGCCCGCGTCCTCCTGCGCCACCGCGCCTTCCGGGGAAGCAGCCGTCTTCGTGTCGTTCGTCATCATCGCTGACCCACCCGCTCCACCGCGTTCCACGCGGTCATGTCTGAAGTCTCCATCGGGCTACTCCGCTCGCAGGGCGATGGCCGGGTCCACCCGCGTGGCCCGGCGCGCCGGAAGCCAGGCGGCCAGCACGGCCACCGTGCCCAGCAGCAACGCCACGCCCACGAAGGTCCACCCGTCGTACGCCGCCACCCCATACAGCATTGCATCCAACAGCCGCGCCAGTCCCAGCGACAACCCCAGGCCCAGCACCACGCCCAGCGCGGTGAGCCGCAGGCCCTGCCCCAGCACCAGCGTCAGCACGCGGGTCCGCGAGGCCCCCAACGCCATGCGGATGCCCATCTCCCGCGTGCGCTGCGCCACCGAGTAGCCAATGACGCCGGAGATTCCGAGCGCCGCCAGCAGCAGCGCCGTGCCCGCGAACAGGCCCATCAGCAGCGCCGACACCTGGCGGGAGCTGATGGACTCATCCACCAACCGCGTCAGCGGCGCCACCGCGTACAGCGCCAGGTTGCCATCCACGGCGCGCAGCTCCGCTTCGATGGCGGTGCGCAGCGCCTCCGGGCTACCGCCGGACTTCGCCCGGACCGCGAGCGACAGGAAGGGTGTGGGCACCTTCGCCGCCGGGTAGTACGCGGCGGGCCGCGCGGGCGTATCCAGGCCCCATTCGCGCACGTCGTCCACGATGCCCACCACGGTGGTCCACTGCGCCGCGTCCCAGTGCAGCTTCAACCGCTGGCCCAGCGCATCCCCCTGGGGCCAGTAGAGGTCCGCGAAGGTCTTGTTGATGACCACCTGCCAGGGCGCGTCCGGCCCCTCCATCCCGTCTCCCTCCAGGAGGTGCCCCTGGCGCGGGGTGACGCGCAGCGTACGCAGGTAACCCGGGCTGACGGCGCGGAACTCCACCGCGGGCCAGACCTCCCCCGGCGCCTGCGGCCGTCCCTCGATGTCAAAGCTGCTGTCCGAGCGCCCTCCCAGCGGCAGCAGGTTGGTGACCCCCACGGCCTCCACACCCGGGAGCGACTGGAGCCGGCCCAACAGCTCCCGCTGGAAGGCCACCTTGTGTGCCGCGTCCGGGTACCGCGCGGAGGGCAGCACGAGCTTGCCCGTGAGCACGCCCTCGGGCGTGAAGCCCGCGTCCACCGCGCGCAGGGCCAGGAAGCTCTTGGTGAACAGCCCCGCGCCCACCAGGAGCACCAGCGCCACCGCGACCTGCCCCACCACCAGCCCCGCGCGCATCCGGCCCGAACCCTGGCCCTCCGTGCCCCGGCTGCCCTCGCGCATGGCGGCGCTCAAGTCCTCCCGGCTGCCATGCAGCGCCGGACCGAGCCCGAAGAGCACGCCCGTGAGGAGGCTCACGCCCATGGTGAACGCCAGCGGCCGCGCATCCAGCCGCACCTGGCTCGCGCGAGGCAGCGCATCTCCCACCAGCGCCACCAACGCGTCCGTGCCCCACAGCGCCAGCAGCATCCCCAACACCCCGCCCGCCAGGGACAGCACCAGGCTCTCGGTGAGGAACTGCGCCACCAGCCGGCCCCGGGTCGCCCCCAGCGCGGCGCGGATGGACACCTCGCGTCCGCGCGCCGCCATCCGGGCCAACAGCAGGTTGGCCACGCTGCTGCACGCCGCCAGCAGCACGAAGCCCACCGCGCCCAGCAGCAGCCACAGCGTGCCGCGCACGTTGCCCACGACCTTTTCGTCCAGCGACGTCACCGAGAAGGACCAACCCACCTTCCGGTACCGCGAGGGGACGGCCTCCTCCATCTCCAGCCCCACGCGCGCCAGGTCCGTGCGCGCCGCGTCCTGCGTCACGCCGGGCTTCAACCGCCCCACCACCGACAGGAACCGGGCGCCGCGCTGGTCCTCCTGCCGCTGCGCCTCCGTGGGCACGAAGGGCACGTACATCTCCGCCCAGGCGGGGTAGGCCACCCCGGGGGGCAACACGCCCACCACCGTGTACGGCTCGCCGTCGAGCTGCATCGTCTGGCCCAGCACCTGCGCGTCCCGGGCGAAGTGCACGCGCCACGCCGTGTCGGTGAGCACCACCACCCGCTCACGCCCCTGGACGGCCTCCGCCTCCGTGAAGGCGCGGCCGAGCACCGGCGACACACCCAGCGTGGCGAAGAAGGACGGCGTGGCCACCACCGCGGCGAGCTGCTGGGGGGTGTCCCTGCCCGTGAGCGTCAGGTTGCCGCCCCGGTAGGCCGCCACCGACTCGAAGGCGCGCGACAGCGTCGCCAGGTCGAAGTACTCCGGCACGGACAGGGAGATGTCCTCGAGCCCGGCCTGCGCGATGTTCCCCTGGAGGTGCACCACCCGCTCGGGCTCCGAGAAGGGCGGCGGCGTGAGAAGCACCCCGTTCACCACGCTGAAGACGGCGCTGTTGGCGCCAATCCCCAGCGCCAGCGCGAGCACCGCCACCAGCGCGAAGCCGGGGCTCTGGCGCAGCGAGCGCAGCGTGTGCCGCACGTCACGGCGAAGTGCGTCCATCATCGCAGCCGCACCCGCTCCACGGCGTCCCACGCGGCCATGTCCGACAACACCACCTGGTCACCTTCTTGAAGGCCCTGCAGCACCTCCACCGCGTTCACCGAACCCCGGCCCAACTGCACCGGCACGCGGACGGCTTCATCACTGCCCGGCATCAAGCGGAAGAGGGCCATGGTGGCATTGGGCTGCGCGCCAGCCGGGCGCCCCACGGACAGCACGTCGCCCAGCCGCTCCAGCTCCACCGTGCCCTCCACCGTCAAATCCGGCCGCGCGCCGCGGGGCAGCTCCGCGGGCAGCGACACCTCCACGCGCACCGTGCCCTGGCTCGCCGCGGGCGCCACCCGCGCCACCTGGCCTTCCACCACGCCGTTGCGGGTGTCCACCAACGCCTTCAGCCCAGGCTGGATGTCGCGCGCCTGCGTCTCCGCGATGCGCAGCTCCGCCTTCAGCCGCTCCGGCTTCACCACCTTCGCCAGCAGCACGCCCGGCGTCACCCACTGCCCCAGCTCCAGCGGCAGGTCCTGGAGCACGCCATCCTCCCCCGCGAGCACCTTCATCGACTCCACCTGCGCGCGGCGGAAGCGGGCCACCGCCTTCAGGCGCTCCACCTGTCCCTGCTGCGCGGAGAGCTGCTCCTTCATGCTGGACGCCACCACCTGGAGCTTCTTGCGCTCCAGCTCCAGGCGACGGCTCAGCTCCGCGGCCTTCTCGCGCGCCTGCTGCATCTCCAGGTCGCCGATGTGTGCCTTCTGGTGAAGGGCCTCGTTCGCGTCGGCGCGGCGTCCCGCCTCAGCGGACTCGTTGATGAGCGACGCCACCATGGCCTCCTGGGCCAGTCGCTGCGTCTCCAGCTCCATGCGCACCTGGATGAGGTCGGCCTCCACGCTGGCCAGCTGGCGCTCGGCCTCCAGGGCCTGGAGCTGCACGTCCGGGTTCGACAGCTCCAACAGGAGCGTGTCCGCCGTCACCGTGGCCCCAGGCCGCACGTGGATGCGCTCCACCCGGCCCGCCGTGTCCGCGGTGAGCCAGCGGATGTACTCCGGCACCAGCGTGCCCGCGCCCTTCACCTGGCGCACCATGGGTCCGCGCTTCACCGTGTCCAACCACACCGAGGCCCGCTCCACCGTGGGCGCCGCCGGGCGCAGCCGTGACAGGCCCACTGTCACCAGCAGGAGCACGCAGGCTCCACCGATGGCGAGCACCCAGGGCTTGCGACGCGGCTTCTTGGCTTTGGGAATGTCCACGCCCCTGCCCAGAGCGAGGCGCGTGCCAAAGCCACCTCCCACGCCAACCCCCTGGAATTGCTCAGGGCAAAGGACTGCCTCGCGGAGGCCGTGCCCACTTGCGGAAAGTGCCGTCCCAGAAGCGGACAGCGGCCGGAAGGGGGTGGAGGCCCCCGGGGGCGCCAGCGCTAAGGTGCGCGCCCATGCCGGCCTCCCTTCTCGAAGTGTTCCTGGACCATGCACACCGCGCGCCCGAGCGGCCCCTGCTGACGTTCGAGCAGGAGCGCTTCACCTACGGACAGTTCGCCACGCACGTCACGGCCTTCGCCCGGAGCCTCAAGCAGCGCGGGCTCCAGCCGGGGGAGCGGGTGGCGCTCTTCCTGGAGAACAGCGCCCGCTTCGCCATCGCCTACCTGGGCGTGCAGGCCGCGGGCGGCGTGGTGGTGCTGGTCAACACCGCCTACCGGCAGGTGGAGCTGGCCCACATCCTGTCCGACGCGGAGGTCTGCGGCTGCGTCACCGGCGCGGCGGGCGCCGCGGAGCTGGTGCCGCTGCGGGCCCAGCTGCCCTCGCTCCAGTGGCTCATCACCGTGGAGCGCCCCACCACCGCGCTGCCCGAGTCGCTCACGGAGGTCCCCTTCGACACGCTGCTCGCGGAGGGCGCCTCCGCCACCGCGCCGCTGGTGGTGCCGCGTCCGGAGGACCTGGCGGTGCTCGGCTACACCTCTGGCACCACCGGCCGCTCCAAGGGCGCCATGCTGCTGCACCGCAACCTGCTGGCCAACGTGCGGGCCGTCACCGAGGCGTGGCGGTGGACGGAGAGCGACAGGCTGCTGCTCACCCTGCCGCTGTTCCACACCCACGGCCTGATGGTGGGCCTGCACGGCACGCTGTTCACCGGCGCCAGCGTGGACCTGCGCCGCCGCTTCAACGCCGCCGAGTCCCTGACCGCGCTGCGCGATGACGCCTCGCTCACGATGTTCTTCGGCGTGCCCACCATGTACAGCCGCCTGCTGGAGGAGGCCCGCGCGTCACGCGTGAAGCCGCGCGCGCTGCGCCTGTGGGTGTCCGGCTCGGCGCCGCTCAGTCCCCAGCTCTTCGCGGACATCGAAGCGGAGCTGGGCGCCCACATCCTGGAGCGCTACGGGATGACGGAGACCCTCATGAACACCACCAACCCCTACGAGGGCGAGCGCCGCCCCGGCACGGTGGGCTTCCCCTACCCCAGCCAGGAGGCCCGCGTGGTGGACGTGCGCACGCGTCAGCCGCTGCCGCGCGGCGAGACGGGCGAAATCGAGGTGCGGGGGCCTCACGTCTTCGCCGGGTACTGGCGCCGCCAGGACGCCACCGCCGAGTCCTTCGACGCGGACGGGTGGTTCCGCACCGGCGACCTGGGGGATGTGGACGCGGACGGCTACCTGCGCATCACCGGGCGGGCGCGCGAGCTCATCATCAGCGGCGGCTTCAACGTGTACCCGCGCGAGGTGGAGGAGGTGCTCGCCATGCACCCGGGCGTCGCGGAGGTCGCGGTCCTGGGCCTGCCGGACGCGGACCTGGGCGAGCAGGTGGTGGCCGTGGTGGTGCCTCACGCCGGGGCGACCCCGCCGGAGTCCCAGGCCCTGGTGGACTGGTGCAAGGACCGGCTCGCCAGCTTCAAGAAGCCGCGCCAGGTCATCTTCACGGATGCGCTGCCGCGCAATGCGTTGGGCAAGGTGCAGAAGCACCTCCTCCGGGCAGCACTGGTGCCACCTGGCACGCGATGAGCCGCGCATCCACCGCACGGTTCCGAACAGACGCCGCGCAATTGCATGGCGTGGGCACCTTGCTGGCCTAGGGTTCGCGCCCAGGACGGAAGGAGCATCGTGTGACGGACACCTCTGAGCGGCCGGACGAACCCGACGCGCGGGTTCCCAGCGGCGTGCCAGGGCTGGACGCGCTCCTGCGCGGCGGCTTTCTTCGCGGAGGCACGTACATCATCACGGGGGCGCCGGGGACGGGAAAGACCATCCTCGGCAACCAGTTCTGCTTCGCCACCGTGGCCCAGGGTGGCCGCGCCATCTACCTCACGGTGCTGGGGGAATCCCACGCGCGGATGATGCTGCACTTGCGGAGCATGCGCTTCTTCCACGCGGAAGAGGTCGGCCGCGCGCTGAACTACGAAAGCGGCTCCGCCGCCCTCAAGGCGGAAGGGCTGGCGGGCCTCAGCAAGCTCATCTTCCGCGCGGTGCGCGAGCACGGCGCCACGGTGCTGGTGGTGGACGGCCTGGTCGCCATGGAGGAGCGCTCCGAGGACCCGCTGAGCTTCCGGGAGTTCCTCCACGGCCTCTGCGTCCACAACGCGCTCGCGGGCTGCACCACGCTGCTGCTCACCGGGCAGAGCGGCGACCCGTCCGACCCACGCTACGCCATGGTGGACGGCGTCGTCGCCCTGGCCCAGGAGCGCGTGGGCGTGAAGTCGGTGCGCCTGGCCGAGGTGACGAAGTTCCGCGGCGGCCCCCAGGTCCCCGGCCGTCACGGCTTCGAGATTTCCGACAACGGCCTGTCCATCCATCCCCGCATCGAAGCCCTCCACACGCGGCTGCCCACGCACACGCCCTCGACGGACGCGCGGCTCGCCTTCGGCATCCCCGCGCTGGACGAGATGCTCTCCGGCGGCCTGGTGCGGGATTCGTCCACGCTGGTGGTGGGCCCGCCCGGCTGCGGCAAGACGCAGCTGGGGCTGCAGTTCCTGGCGGAGGGCGCACGCCGACAAGAGCCCGGGCTGTACCTCGGCTTCGTGGAGCCGCCGGCCCGGCTGGTCAACAAGGCGGAGCGGCTGGGGCTGGGATTGGGCGCACACGTGGAAGCGGGCCGGGTCCACCTGGAGTCGCGCGTGGCGGCGGAGACGCAACCGGACGCGCTGGCCGAAGCGCTGTTCGGGTGGGTGAAACGACACGGCATCCAGCGGCTGGTGCTGGACGGACTGGAGTCCTTCTGTCAGGAACTCACGGACTCCGAGCGCACGCCCTGCTTCCTCGCCGCCCTCATGCACGAACTGCTCAACCTGGGCGTCACCCCGCTGGTCCTCCAGCAGACGCACGCGCTCGCCGCACCGGAGGCGGACGCGCGGCTGGACGTGGAGGCGCTCGTCGACAACGTCCTGGTGCTGCGGATGGTGGCGCTGCGCTCGCGGAACTACCGCGTGCTCTCCGTGCTGAAGGCGCGGGAGAGCGACCACGACACGGCCCAGCGCCTGTTCTCCATGACGCCTCGGGGCATCGAAGTCGCGGCGGACAGTGAGAGCGCGGAGGCCCTCTTCAACGGGCAGGCCCCGTCCCACGCGGCGCCCCCGCGGAAGCCGAAACGCAAGACAGGGAGCAAACCGGTCCGGCGCGGCAAGCCGTCCCGGCGTGGGGGGCGTGGCGTATGAAGCGGCTTCTCATCGTGGACGACGAGCTGGCCATCGTCGAAGCGCTCCAGGACATCCTGTCCGTGGAGGGCTACGACGTCGACACCGCCTTCAACGGCGCCGAAGGTCTGCACCGCATGGCGGACGCGAAGCCGGACCTGGTTCTGCTGGACTTGATGATGCCCGTCATGGACGGCCGGGAGATGCTGCGCCGCATGCGCGAGGACGACGGCCTGCGCGGCATCCCCGTGGTGGTGATGAGCGCCGGCCGCATCTCCGACGAGGAGCGCCGCTCCAGCGCGCGCTTCCTCGCCAAGCCCTTCGAGCTGGACGTGCTGCTCGACACCATCGCCGAGCTGCTCGTCGAGCCCCAACCCAGCGCCTAGGCCGGCGTCCCGCGGAAGAGGGTGTCGCGGTAGTACTGCAGCTCCGAGATGCTGGCGCGCACGTCCGCCAGGGCGGTGTGCCCGCTGGGCGCCTTGCGCGGCTCCACCAGGTTCGGATACCAGGCGCGCGTCAACACCTTGAGGCTCGTCACGTCCACCATGCGGTAGTGCAGGTAGCGCTCCAGCAGCGGCATGTAGCGGATGAGGAAGCGCCGGTCGGTGTGGATGGAGTTGCCGGCGAGGATGCCCTCGCCCAGGGCGCAGTGCTCGGTGACCAGCGCCATGACATCCCGCTCCGCCACGCGCAGCGAGGTGTTGGAGGCACGCACCTTCTCCAGGAGCCCGTTGCGGGTGTGCATCTCCCGGACGACGGGCTCCATGCGCAGGAGCACCTCCTCCGGCTGCCAGATGACGCGCTCAATCTCCGCGAGGGGCCGCAAATCCGGACCGGTGATGATGACGCCCACCTCGATGATGGAACACGTCTCCGGGTCCAGCCCGGTCATCTCCAGGTCCAGCCACACGAAGCGCTGCTCACTCGAAATCATGCGGCGGACCCTACCAGCCCGCGCGTGTGCCCGGGGTGCTCATTGCTCCACGTCCGTGTGGACATCCACATCCGAAGCCAGCGTCCGGTGCACCGGGCAGCGGTCCGCGATGGCCACCAGCGCCGCGCGCTGCGCGTCCGTCAGCGGGCCCTCCAGCTTCACCGTTCGTTGCAGCCGGTCCATCTTCCCGTCCTTCGTCTCGCACTCCTCGCACGCCTTCACGTGCACCTTCTCGTGGCTCAGCCGCACGTGGACATGCTCCAGCGGCCAGCCCTTGCGCGCCGCGTAGAGTCGCAGCGTCATCGCGGTGCACGCCCCCAGCGCGGCCGTCAGCAGTCCGTAGGGCGTGGGGCCGGTGTCCTCGCCGCCCACCGACAGCGGCTCATCCGAGCGCAGCCGGTGCGCCCCCACGCGGATGTCCTGGGCGAAGCGGCCCTCACCCGCCTCGGTGACCTCCACCACGCCCGGGGGCAGGGGCGCCTCACGCTCCCGCACCGGTGTCACCTGCCGCGCGGCCCACACCCCCAGCACGTCGGCGGCATGACCCGCGTCCGCGTCGTGGGACAGGAAGTGGTCCGCGCCCTCCAGCAGCATCAGGCTGGCCGGACGGCGGGCCATGGCCATCCACCGCCGGGCGTGTTCGAGCGGCACGTACCGGTCCGCCGGCGCCTGCAGCACCAGCAGCCCGCCCGGAAAGGCGTTCAGCGCCCGCCGCAGGTGCGCCTCGTCGATGTCCTGGAGGAAGCGGCGCGTGAGGCGCAGACGGCCCGGCCCGAAGTCGAGCTCGCCCTCACCCGCCTCCCGCGCGGTGGAAGACAGCCGTTCGAGCAACGGTCCACCGCCCACTGGCGCATTCACCAGCGCCAGCGCGGCCACCTCCGAAAGCCGGGGCAGCGCCGCGGCCGCCGCCGTGCCGCCCAGGCTGTGCCCCACCAGCAGGCGCACCGGTGGGTAGCGCTCCCGAAGCCACGCCGCTGCGGCCTCCACCGCCTCCACCGAGGGCACCGTGTCCGGCCGCGTCCCGGCAGCCGCCGGCGCGGTGAAGTCCAGCGACAGCACCGCGAAGCCGCGGGCCACCAGCGAATGGGCCAGCCGGGAGGGTGCCGGTGATGGCCCCAGGCACGCGAAGCACCCCACCCGCACCGCGCTGGCCACGGGCCTGCCGGGTGGCAGGTCCAGCCGCGCCGTCACCGTCGAACCCTCCGCACCTCGCAGCGTCACGTCCCGCGCGCCCATGCGTCACAGCTCCACTTCGCACTCGGCCGTCCACAGGCCATCCGCGCCCTGGGACACCCGCGTGTCCACCAGCGACACGCCCCGCACGTCTCGCGCGAAGGGGTGGCGCTCCCGGTCCAACGGCTCACCGAAGGCGTGGCCGAAGAGGCGCGTGCCGTCCATGCGCACCGCGAAGCACCGGAAGCACAGGCGGCGCGCCGCCATCTTGTGGACGATGGCGCGCAGCCAGTCCGCCAGCAGCCGCTCCGGCGCCGTCGCCTCGCACACCAACTCCACCTCCTCGCGCACCTCCACCGACGCGGGGTCCACGACCAGCGCGCACAGCGCCACCGCGGCCTGCTCGAAGGACTCCTCCAGCGAGCGCCCCCGCCCCCGCACCACGCGCTCCGAGCCGCGGGTGAGGTGCTCCCACCGAGGCATCGCCTCGCGCGCCGCCGACGCCTGCCCCGTCTCCATGACGCCTCCTTCGTTGGTGTGTCCCGACGCCAGATTCACGTGCGCGCCTCCGCGCCGACTCCGCCGAGGAAGCGGAGGAACCACGCGGCCGCCTGGCGGGCCACCTGCTCCAGCGCGCCGGGCTCCTCGAAGAGGTGCGTGGCCCCTGGGATGATTTGGATGCCCTTCAGGCCCTCCATCCGCGCGAGTGACGCCTCGTTCAGCTCCAGCACGCCCACGTCCTGCCCGCCGACGAGCAGCAGCGTGGGCGCCTGCACGCGGGGCAACACCGGTCCGGCCAGGTCGGGCCGCCCGCCACGCGACACCACGGCGTGGATGAGGTCCGGATGCAGGGCCGCCGCGACGAGCGCCGCCGCGGCGCCGGTGCTGGAGCCGAAGTAGCCCATGCGCAGCACGGCCAGCGCCGGCTGCCGCTGCGCCCATTCCGTCACCGCCGCCAACCGCCGGGCGAGGAACGGGATGTCGAAGCGCAGCTCCCCGGTGCGCGCGTCCTCCACCTCCTCCGCTTCGCTCAACAGGTCGAACAGCAGCGTGGCCAGCCCCTGCGCGCGCAGCGCACGCGCCACCGCGCGGTTGCGGGGACTGAAGCGGCTGCTGCCGCTGCCATGGGCGAAGATGACCAGGCCTCGCGCGCCGTCCGGGACGCCCAGGCTGCCCCCCAGCACCACGTCGCCCACCTGGACCTCGACCTCCCTGACGTCCGGGTCCGTATTTCCTCCCTGCCACATGTCGTCCGTGCCTCCTTGTCTCCCATCACATCCAGAAGCCGCCCAGGTCCGTGGACTCGAGGACCTCGCGCGGCTGCACGGGCTCCCGGGCCCGCACGAGCAACTGCCGCAGCTCCACGTCCGGCAGCGGCCGGTAGTCGTCGTAGGCCTCCGACACGTCGCGCATCGCGGGCAGCACCTCCACGCAATGCACCGCGTCCGCCTCCTGGCGCACCCGGGCCAGCCCATGCGGGGTCCCCACGGGGACGCCCAGCACCAGTCGGGCCGGGTGTTGCCGCCGCAGCACCTGGAGCGCGGCCATGGCCGTGGCGCCCGACACCAGCCCGTCATCCACCAGCAGCACCGTGAAACCACCCATCGCGGGCTCCGAGGTGCCCCGCAGCCGCTGGACCTGACTGTCCACTTCCGAAGCCTCCGCCCGCGCCAGGCTCCGGGCCTCCACCTCCGGCAGGCCCAGGCTCCGCAGCGCGTCCTGGTCCAGGTAGATGCCGCCCCCTTCCGACACCGCGCCCAGCACCGTCATCCGGCCCGGCACGTCAATGCGGCGGGAGACCCAGACGTCCAGTGGCGCCTCCAACGCGTGGGCCACCTCGTACGCCACGCGGAGCCCGCCTCGCGCCAGGCCCAGCACACGCACCTCGCCACCCCGGTAGGGCAACAGCCGCGCCGCCAGCCGGCGGCCCGCATCTGCTCGGTCCCGAAAGCGCATTGCGTCCATCCTCCTTCCCACAAGGAAGTCACGGGGCGCGCGACTGGCGGCGGAGGGCCATGCGAGGGCCGTCCCGGAGGGATGCTCGCGGGGGGACCTCCGGAGACGCGCCGTCCGACCGGCAGGCGCGCTAGGGTGCGGCCCATGGACCCTGTCCTCCTTGTTGGCACGGCGAGCCCCCACCTGGGACGCGCGCTCGGGCAAGCCCTGGGCGTCGCGCCCGCTGACTGCCACTTCGAGCGTTTCCCCGACGGGGAAATGCACGTCGAGGTGCCCGAGCAGGTGCGAGGCCGCACCGTCATCCTGGTGCAGTCCACGACGCCCCCCGCGGGCGAGCACCTGCTGGAGCTGCTGCTGATGGCGGACGCGTGCTGGCGCATGGGGGCCGCCCGCCTGGAAGCCGTGGTGCCCTACCTGGGCTATGCGCGGCAGGATCGGCGCGCCAGGCCAGGAGAGCCCCTGGGCGGCCGGCTGGTGGCAGACCTGCTGTCACAGGGCCGCTTCGCGCGCGTGCTGGTGGTGGACCTGCACAGCCCCGCGCTGGAAGGCTGCTTCGGCGCGCCGCTGGAGCACCTCACCTCGCTGCCGCTGCTGGCGGACGCGCTGCGCGAGCACGTCACCGACACCTCCGTGGTGGTGGCGCCGGACCTGGGCGCGGTGAAGCGCGCGGAGGCCCTGGCGCGGCTGCTGGACCGGCCGTGGGCGGTGATTCACAAGGTGCGGCTGAGCGGAGACGAGGTCCACGCCAGCGGGCTGATGGGCGAGGTGCGCGGACGCCGCCCGATTCTGGTGGATGACATGGTGTCCACCGGTGGCACGCTGGCCGCCGCCGCGGGCACCCTGCGCGACGCGGGCTGCGCGGAGGACTTCACGGTGGCGACGACCCACGCCCTGCTGGTGGGCCCCGCCGTGGAGCGCCTGCGCACCTTGCCGCTCACCCGGCTGGTGAGCACCGACAGCGTGGAGCCTGTCCTGGGGCTGCCGTTCCAGCACCAGGTGGTGACGCTCGCGCCCCTGGTGGCCCGGGCCCTGCGGCCCTGATGGCCAGCGGACACTTCCGAGCACACCTGGCCCGGAGGGTGAAAGGCGTCACGGACACCGAGACGGGGCGGGCTGCCACCTCTGGGATACGACCCTCTCGGCGCCCCCGTGCGTCGGGCCGTTGTAGCGCGTCTCTTGCCTGACGCGATGAACTCGGGAGTGAGGAGACGGAGCAGCACCTGAAGCGGAGGTTGCTTCGAGGGCTCGACGTCGGCATCCGCTGCACGGACTTTCACGGAAGACGAGACACCGGCTCCATGGATGTCCCTGGCACCCCTCGCCCGCCGAAAAAGCCGATGGGGCGCCGTCCTGGCGGTCAGCCGGGACACAAGAAGCACGAGCGAAGTCTCTTGCCGCCCGAAGCCGTTGTCATGGGCCGCGCCAATGGAGGAGCGGAGCTGACGGGCTCCCGCGCGAGGCCGACCGCGTCCCTTTCTTTTGGGAAAGGGAGCATGAGACCGCGCCGGCCCGGAGCTGCTCCGGGCCGGCGCGTGTGACATCAGGGGTCGCGGAACGTCGTGTTCGCGACGATGCCGGGGAGCGTCAGTCCCGAGGCCGAGGAGCGCACGAGATGGAAGGCGCCATCGGCGTCACGAGCGATGAGGTCATCGTCGCCATCGCCGTCCACGTCCGCGACGAAGAAGCGGTTGGCGTCGTTCCAGGCGTCCGCGTCCGTCAAGTAGCTGCTGGAGAGCAGGGACACCAGGGACAAAGCGCCTGCGTTGGCGTTCAGCGCGACGAGCTCACCACCGGCGAACCTCAACACGAGGTCGTCGTCGCCGTCCCCATCGTAGTCGGCGGCAAAGATGCGGTTGCCGGGCCCCCATCCGTTTGCGTCCGAGAACGCGGCGCTCCCGTAAAGCAACGACATCCAGACCAACTGCGTGCCGTTCGAGCGCAGCGCATTGAAGTCACCACCACCGTTCCGGGTGATGAGGTCGTCCCTGCCATCGCCGTCGTAGTCGGCCACGAAGAAGCGCAGCCCGCTGTTCCAGTTGTTGGCATCAGAAAGCATGGTGGTTGCGAGGGCGGGGACGCTCGTGAGCGTGGTGCCGTTCGAGCGAAGTCCCACGAACTCCCCACTCGGGTGGCGCGCCACGAGGTCGTCGTCGCCGTCCCCGTCGTAATCCATGACCCAGAAACGGTTGCCCGTACCCCAGCCGTTGGCGTCCGAGTAGGTCGTGCCCGTCAGGAGGGGACCCGCGTTGACAAAGTGGGTGCGCTCGGAGCGTAGGGCGGAGAACTCTCCAGCAGCGTTTCGGATGACGAGGTCGTCGTCGCCATCCCCGTCGTAGTCCGCGACAAAGAAGCGGTGCGCCTCGTTCCAGCTATGACGGTCCGACAGGTCCGTCGTCATGAGATCTCCGAGCGCGCGGGTGAAGGTTCCCGCATTGGCGACGTAGGCGAAGAACTCGCCGCCCGGGCCACGGATAACGAGGTCGTCGTCGCCGTCCCCGTCATAGTCCATCGTGAAGAAGCGATTGCCCATGGGATATGCAGGAACCGGGTACATCTGATGGGTAGCCGCGATGTCCCCGTCGCTCAGGCCAATACGTTGCCCGATGATCGCTCCGGGGGTCAGCACAGTGATAGTCGGCTGGTCATTGTGGGAGAAATCGTGGGTGCCGTAATGCATGATGGAGCCGTAATCGTAAGCCCCCACGTCATCGCCATCAGCGATGTGCTGATTGAAGGCGTACTCTAGCCCCACTTTGACGTTGCTCAGATTGATGGTCACGAAGCTGTTGCGGTCCTCGCGGCTGTGCTCATGCCAGAAGCCGAGGGCATGGCCAATCTCGTGAATCGCATTCCCCGTGCTGCACCCGCTCGCCAGGTTGATGAACTGCTGTCCTCCCCGCTTACCGACGGGAGAGCTGCATGCGTCGGCGTGAGGCTGGAACGTGACGAAGTCCGGGAAGAGCGCCGCATTGCTGGCATCCCGCAGGATGAACCGGACGTTGGTCCGTTCCTGCCAGTGCCGGATGGCTGTGGTCACCCGGGCCTGATTCGTCAGGCCCGCGTCGATGGTGTATGGCACCAGTGCGCTAGGCCAGCGGTAGCCAGCACCGGTGATCGCCACGCCCTGGGCGGTCACCTCCGCTGGGCTCTTGGGGAGCTCGGAGACCGCGCCCAGGATGATGTCTCCCTGAAAGACGGCGAGACCATCAACCACTGAGTACTTCAGCTCACTTGGAGCGGAGTTCGTTCCAATGCGCAGATAGGTGACGCCCTTGGGAGCATCGGTGGGGACCCAACGACTCTCCGCCTCGGATTCGGAGCCGATAATCGCGGGGACGGAGGGCTCGAAGGCGCTGCAGCCCGTCAACAGGGCAGTCGTGGAGAGAAGCAGGCGGAGCGAAGTCCGTCTGCGCGCGCAGGTTGAAATGTCAATCATGACGAAAAAACCCTGACCTACTGTAAAGATAAACCAGATAAGGACACTCGCAAATGCGAGCCACCTACGGCAGACAAAGTGTCAAGCGTCACCGACATGGAGCGCCGGCGAGCATTTGACTATAGACGGAACCGGGCTTACCTATCAACAACTCAATCGCTGCATCATGGGGGCGTCAAAACTCGCATCATGACGATCGAGTGGTGCGCGTGACGAACCGCAAGCTCCGCCCTCATGTTTGATGCGCGCAGGAAATTGCGTCCCAATGGTGCACTCAATCGCTCACGGCAACACCTGATGCAGTTTGGCTGATGGGGTCTCGCACTCCTGGGTCTTCCCGGGGCGCCGGTTCAGTCTGAGTAACACCTCGTCCAACGACCTCTGGGTGAACGTCTAAACGTCCGTTCCATCCGGGAAGTGCTGTCGAAAAAACCGGTTGGTGTTTTCGTTCGTTCCACGCTGCCAAGGCTTCTGGGACTCTCAGAAGCAGATAGAGAAGTCGGTCGCCATCGCGAGCGTTCGGCGCTTCGACAGTTCCGTTCCGCGGTCCCACGTCAGAGAGCGCCGCAACTCCCGGGGTAACTTGCGAACTGCCTGCGGCAGAGAGCGGACGACGCTGGTGCCATCCTTGCCGGCTACCTTCACGAGCATCGTGAAGCGAGAGTGTCGCTCGACAAGCGTGGCGATGTGGCTGTTATCCGCGCCAGCAAGCAAGTCCACTTCCCAGCGCCCCCACACCGCGCTGTCCTCCTCTTCTGTTGGCCTATCGCGAATCGACACCGCGTCACGGATTTGGCCGCGTTGCCAGCCAGCCGTCGTCGCCAACTTCGAACGCCTCATCTTCCAACGGAAACGCAGATGCTCGAGCAACTCCTTCTTGAGCACTCCACAGGACTGGACGAAGAGGCTCTTGTAAATCCTCTCATTAAAAACCCGCATCGATTGCTCCTGTGGGAACCTGGAGCCTGTCAACGCAAGTGGAACAGTGCGTTCGAGAGGTTACTGCGCAGCTTCCTGTAAGGCGGAGAGCCGCGCGGGGTCGTTTATCCAAACAGCGATTGGCGGGGCCTTCGACATGGGGTGAACCGCGAGGGAAGCGCTCAGGGAGCACGGCGTAATGAACTTCGCGGCGGCGCGCGCCGCGAGGAGGGCTTCGCGTTGCCTGTGAGTGAAGGCTTGGGTGGGGATGGCGTGCCGCCTACTCGTGCGAATGGCCAGCACCTGGCGGCGCCGCATGGGACTGGACTCCAACGCCTCCACCAGCACCGGACCGGAGAAGGGCTGCGCCAGCAGTCGCTCCTCGCGCGTTGCCTTCTCTTCGACGGTGACGTCAGCCGCCTCCAGCGCCCTCTCCCACTGCAGCCACCGAAATCTAGCCTCGTCGAGATGCTCCTCCAGCACGTCAACCCAAGACATGGTGCCTGCTTCCCCCTCTATCCCAGGGAGAATAGCCGCAAGGACTGACATGGAGGCGCGAGAGCCCCCTGCTCCGCTTGAGTTCGGCACCCTGCAGCCTTGAGCCGCCTCGTGCTCCGGCGCAAGCCGCGATCGGCGACTCCCGAGGGTGAATCACCTCACAACGCCCCCATCAGCGTCGGTGCCGCCCGCCGTGCGTGCCCGTGGAGGATTGCACGCGTTCCATTATTTTTCAGCAAAACCCCATGAACAAGCCGGACCGTGGTCCGTCATGGAACATCAACGCACGTGCGCGGCAACAGTGAGCACGGAGTCGGTTAGGCTCCCCGGCACCATGTCCGACACGCTGCTGACGAAGCTCGACTCGGGGGTCCTCACCCTCACCTTCAACCGGCCCGAGAAGAAGAACGCCTTCACGCATGCCATGTACGAGGCGGCCACCCGCGCGCTGAAGGACGCGGAGGGCAACGTCGACGTGCGCGCGGTGCTGCTCACCGGTGCGGGCAACGTCTTCACCGCCGGCAACGACATTGGCGACTTCATGGAGCACCCGCCCGCGGGCGAGGACAGCGCCGTGTTCCGCTTCCTGCGCGCGCTGGTGGACGCGGACAAGCCGGTGCTGGCGGCGGTGGACGGCCCGGCGGTGGGCATCGGCACGACGATGCTGCTGCACTGTGACTACGTGGTGGCCAGCGAGCGAGCGCGCTTCCACATGCCCTTCGTCCAGTTGGGGCTGTGCGCGGAGGGCGCCAGCAGCCTGCTCATCCCCAGGACGGCGGGCTTCGCGCTGGCCAGCGAGCTGCTCCTCTTCGGCGAGCCCTTCGACGCGGCCACGGCGCTGCGCGCGGGCATCATCAACAAGGTGGTGCCGGACGCCAGCCTCCAGCAGGTGGCCACCGAGCGCGCCACCACGCTGGCCTCCCGCCCCGCCGAGGCGGTGCGCGTGACGAAGCGGCTGATTCGCGAGCCCCTGCGCGCCCAGATTCGCGAGACGCTGGCCCGCGAGGGCGGCGAGTTCATCCAGCGCCTCCAGTCCACCGAGGCGCAGGAAGCCTTCATGTCCTTCATGTCCCGCGGCCGGAAGTAGGGCCTGGCGGAACCTCCGGGCCCGGACACCCCATGAGGGATGCCGGGCCCGGCCGACCGCGCGACTACCGCGACGTGGGTGCCCGCGGCGGACGCGGCGGGGTGCCCTTCGCGAGGAAGGACTCGACGCTGGCCGCCTGCGTCTTCTTCAGCGCGATGCACTGGTCCACGAGCTCCAACACCTGCGCCAGCACCCGGGGGCCACCCGGCGCCTTCGCGCTGCGCTCGGAGAAGAAGTCCTCCACCTGCTGACGCTTGCCCGCATCGCAGAAGTTGCTGCCGATGTAGGCCATGCGGCCGGCGGCATCGAGCGGCAGCAGCGCCTCGGGGGAGTCCCCCACCAGGCGGTCGTAGTTCTCCTTCACGAAGTCGAAGGCCACATCCTGGGTGCGCAGGCCCTGCGAGGCCGCGAACGCCATCCACATCGTCTCACGCGGGTCCAAGCCCTTCTCGAACACCAGGGCCAGGTTCTGCTTCACCAGCTCTGGGTCCGTGAAGCTGCTCAGCGCGCCGATGAGGTGCTGGCGCGTGCGCCGCTCCTTCTCCGAGCGCACCGCCACGACGAGCTGCTCCCGGAAGGCCGCGTCGTTCTCGGTGGCGGCGAGGGCGAGCACCACGTCCACCATCTCCGGCGCCACCGCGCGCTTGTCCTTCAACCACTTGTTCGCGAGGACACGCGCCTCCGCGAGCAGCTTCGGGTCCCTGCCGTCCCGTCCCGCCAGCCGCACCAGCCGGGGCCGGAGCAGGCGCGTGTCCTCGCTCTCGCCCTGGCGCGGGGCGAAGCCGAGCTGCCGCGCCCGGGGGCCATAGGTCTCCCGCAGGAAGCGGGCCCGGTCCTTCAGCTTCTCGTCCGGAAGCAGCCGCGAGCTGACCAGCTCCAGCAGGTCCAGCGAGGCCAGGGTGACGACGCGGTCCGGCTCATTCGCCAGGCGGCTCGTCAGGGCCAGGGCCTCGGCGGCGGGAATCGTCCCGGCCAGGGCCAGCGCGCGCACGTCCGTCAGGAACGTCACCTGCTCGGCGCGCGACAGCCGCTTCATCCCGGACTTCGCCAGCTTCGCCGCCGCGTCCCCATCCAGTTGGACCCGGAAGTAGCCCGCGCCCTCCGCGTTGGGAAACACCCAGTCCGGGCACGTCTTCGCCTCGCGCAGGGCCACCTCGGCGCGCTCGCCCTCCAGCAGCGTGCAGGTCCGGGCCTCCTTGCCGCCCGCCGCGTACTCCACGCACACCGGCACCTTCCACGTCTGCGGGCCCGGCGACGCGGCCCCCAGCCGCAGGTAGCGCTGCTGCGTGAGCACCACCTTCGCGCCGTCCGCGCCGCACGCCAGCGACGCGGTGACGAGCGGCGCCCCGCTCTGGTCCAGGAAGGTCCCCAGCATGCCCGTCACGTCCTTGCCCGCCTCGGCGGACACGGCGTCCAGGAAGTCCTTCGCGGTGGCGTTTCCACCCGCGTGCTTGCGGAAGTAGCGCTGGATGCCGCGCTGGAAGACCTCCCGGCCCAGCCACTCCTCCGTCATGCTGAGCACCGCGGAGCCCTTGCCGTAGGTGATGCCGTCAAAGGCGTTGTGGATGTCGTTGGCGCTCTCGATGGGCTGGCGGATGCGGCGCGCCGACAGGAGGCTGTCCACGTCCAGGGCCCGGGCGCGGTCGTGCACGCGCTCCACGGGCGCGTCCCAGGCGGGGCGCCACGTTTCGACGATGCGCGGGGTCATCCACGAGGCGAAGGCCTCGTTGAGCCACAGGTCATCCCACCACTGCATGGTGACCAGGTTGCCGAACCACTGGTGCGCCAGCTCGTGCACCTGCGTGTCGGAGAAGGCACGCTGGCGGCCCAGCGAGTCTTCCTCCGGCTTCGCGAGGATGAGGCGCGAGTTGAACGTCACCAGGCCCGGGTGCTCCATGGCGCCGCCCAGCAGCGGCACCGCCAGCACGTCCAGCTTCTCGTACGGGTACGGGATGCCGAAGTAGTCCTCCAGCGCGGCGAGGATTTCCGGCGTCACCTGCGCGGCGTAGGCGCCCTCCGCCGTGCGGCCGCGCGGGGTGATGATGCGCGTCTTCACCTTCTTCTGACCCGCGTCCGCGGCGGGGAGGAAGTCGAAGGGCCCCACGCCGAAGGCGATGAGGTAGCTGGGCAGCGGCTGCGTGCGCGCGAAGCGGTAGGTGCGGCCACCGTCCGGGCGCACCTCCTCCGACTCCTGCGGCGTGTTGGTGACGGCCACGACGCCCGCGGGCACGTGGAAGGTGAGCTGCCACGGCACCTTGAAGCCGGGCTCGTCGAAGGAGGGGAACACGCGGCGCGCGTCCACCGGCTCGAACTGGGTGTAGATGTACCAGTCCCCGCCTTCCTTGACGCGGAAGGCGCCGTCCGTCTCCTTCTCCGACGCGACGCCTTCATAGTTGATGCGCAGCCTCGCCGGGCCGGTGGCCAGCGGCTTCGCCACGGAGAAGCCGAGGAAGTCCTCCTCGCCCTTCACGGGCGTCCCGAAGAAAGCCGAGCCGTTCTGGATGAACACGGCCCCCGTCACGTTGAGGCTCTTGGCGTGCAGCCACACCACGGACGTGGGCGTCGTCACGTCGAGCGAGATGTCCATCACGCCCTGGAACGAGGACACCTTCGGGTCCAGCGTGAGCTCCACCTTGTAGCCGGTGGGGCGCACCTCCGTGGGCAGGCGCAGCTTCGGTGACGGCGGTGTGGCGGAGACGGCCTGTCGTGACGCCTGGGCCGGGAGGGGTTCAGCGGTGGCGGGAGGGTTCTGCCGGGCACCGCACGCACTGAGGAGGGCGACAGCGGCCAGTGCCGCTGGACGGAGCAGGTTGGGCATGGCGCGCAGTGTGTCCCATGCCGGGCGAGCAAGGTAGCGCGCAACAAGCAGGTGTGGCCTTGCCGTCATCTCCACTTCGAGGTGGAGTGCGTCACGTGTCCCAGATTGCGCCTGCATCCCCGCCCCCTGACTCACCCGCCGTGACGCAGAAGCTCCCGTCAGAGCACCTGCGCCGCATCGTCGGCACGCCACCCGGACGGGTGGTGGGATTCCTCACGCGCTTTGTCTGGGCGTTCTTGACGTGGCTGTCTCCGGAGTCGCGTGACGCGCTCGCTCGCTTCGTGGGCAACCTCGCATACAGGCTGGGTATCCGTCGTCGCGTGGCGTTGGAAAACCTGGCCCTGGCGATGCCGGAGAAGAGTGACGCGGAGCGCCGGGAGATTGCGCGCGGCGCCTACATCAACATGTCGCGCGTGGTGCTGGAGTCGCTGCCCTCCGGCGACCGGCTGCCGCGGGACTGGGCCGAGCAGGGCGTGGAAGGCGATGCGGCCTGGCAGGCGCTGAAGGCGCGCGTGGCCACGGGCAAGGGCGCGCTGCTGGTGACGGCGCACTTCGGCAACTGGGAGTTGCTGGGGGACATGCTCATCCGCCATGGCATCCCGCTGGACGCGCTGGTGCGCCCGCTGAAGGGCGCGCTCAACACGCGCATCGCGGAGAACCGCGTGCGCGTGGGCGCCGGCCTCATCTATCCGCGAGGCGCCATCCAGGAAATCATCGACGCGGTGAATCGCGGCGAGTCCCCCTTCATGCTGCTGGACCAGGCGCTGCCGGCGAAGGGGGCGGCCTTCGTGCCCTTCTTCGGCAAGCTGGCCTCCACCACGCCGGCCATGGCGGTGGCGGCGGCGCGCACGGACGCCCCGGTGTTCGTGGTGATGGGCGTACGCAACGGCCGAGGCGGCGCCCGCTTCCGCATGGAAGTGGAAGGCCCCATCCTCCCGCCCGCGCCGGGTGAGTGCGCCGACCCGATTACGGAGCACACCGCGCGCGTGACGGCCGCGCTGGAGCGCTGCATCCGCAAGTACCCGGACCAGTGGATGTGGCTGCACCGCCGCTGGAAGGTGCAGCCGCCACCGGAGGCCGCCCTGCCCGCCGGGACTACGCCACCACCGTCCGCTTCAGGTGCGCCCCCAGCCGGGTGACCAGCTCGTAGTGAATCGTCTGGGCCCAGCCGGCCAGTGACTCGGCGGGCACGGACTCCTCGCCGTCGCGGCCCATCAGGGTGGCCGTCACGGGGTGCTCGTCGGACGTGGCGCGGGTCACGTCCACGATGAGGTGATTCATCATCACCCGCCCCAGCACCGGACACCGGCGGCCATTCACCAACACGTGCGCCTTGCCCGACACGAGGCGCGGGTAGCCGTCGTAGTACCCCACCGGCAGCACCGCGATGCGCGTGGGCTCCGGACACCGGTACGTGCAGCCGTAGCCCACGTAGCTGCCCGCGGGCAGCCACTTCACCACCTGGCTGCGGCACCGCCACGACAGCACCGGCTTGAGCACCGGAACCTCGCCCAGCACCAGCCGCGCGGACAGCCGCGTCTCCGGCGACGGCCACAGCCCGTAGAGCGAAATCCCCACGCGCAGCGCCTCATAGCGGGCGCGGGGCAACACCAGCGTCGCGGCGCTCGCGGCGATGTGCCTTTGCAGCGGCCGGACCGGCGCCAGCTGCTCGGAGAGGAACGCCAGCCCCTTCTCGAAGGCGTCCACCTGCGCCAACGCGTACCCCTGCTCCGTCACGTCCTCCGTGTTGGCGAAGTGGCTGAGCACGCCCACCACCTCCAGCACGTCGCGGGACTCCGAGAGGAAACGCGACTCCGTGGGCAGCCCCTCCAGCGTGAAGCCCTCGCGCCCCAGGCCGGTGTCGAGGTGGACGTGGACCCGCAGGGGACGCTCCAGCTTCGCCGCGCGCAACACCGCCGCCGCGTCCGCCCAGCCACGGTCCGCCACCACCGCGTCCACGCCCTCGCGCGCCAGCACCACCGCTTCATCCGGCGCCACCGCGCCCAGGACGAGCACCTGCCGCGGCGCCAGTCCCTGTGCCCGTTCGTACTCCCGCACCTTCAGCGCGTCCTGCGGGGCAATGACATAGAGGAGGTCCACCTCGCCGTGGACCACGGGCAGCACCTGCGCCAGCCCGTGCCCATACGCGTTGCCCTTGAGCACCACCCCCAGGGCGCGAGGCGCCCCCTGCCCCCCCAGGGCCCGGAACACGGCGACGTTGTGCCGCAGGGCGGACGCACTCAACTCCAGCCACGAGGAATGGACCGCGTCTCCTGGGCCACTGCCGATTGACTCCACGTTCACCTCCACCACGCTCGCAGCCATACCAGCAATGCGCGGGCCATGCGCCAGGCGCGGCCCATACGCCACACCCGCCCGCGCGCGGAGCAGGCGGACGGCGGTGGCAGCGCCCCGGGTCCAGGTCGCCTCCTTGCTGGAAGGGCCGCTGGGGAAGCATTGTCGCCCCCGACGGTTGAGCCGCCCGGAGCGGTTTCCCGGAGGCGGTGCCATCGACTCGCGCGTGTCCCCCATGGACTTATCCCTGGCCCAGGCCTTCGTCGCGGCGCGCGGTGGCGCGGAGGCGTCTTCGCCGGAGTCGCTGGCCCCACTCCAAGCACGGCTGGCCCAGGCCCTGGACATGGCACGCGCGCCCTGGCCCGGGGTGGACCTGGAAGGCCACCGCTTCGTCAGTCACCTCGCCCGGCTGCTCCCCGGTGACGGCACGGCGGTGGCGGTGGAGACCCTGAGCCTGCCGGACGTCTACCTCGCTCGCGCGGCGGCGGACGGGCTGCCCACGGCGCTCTCCGCGTTCGAGGCGCGCTACCTCCCGGAGGTGAACCTCGCGGTGGTCCGGCTGAAGCTGCCGCCCTCGGGCCTGGACGAGGTACGCCAGCTTTTGCGACAGCGCATGCTCGTGGGCAGCGCGGAGACACCGGCCCGGCTGGCGGCCTATCCGGGCACGGGCCCGCTGAGTGGCTGGGTGCGCGCGGCGGCGCTGTGGCTCGCCCTGGACTGGCAGCGGCAGCGCGGCG
Organism: Myxococcus virescens; assembly: GCF_900101905.1. Lineage (NCBI taxonomy): Bacteria > Pseudomonadati > Myxococcota > Myxococcia > Myxococcales > Myxococcaceae > Myxococcus > Myxococcus virescens. The sequence continues at coordinate 97,602 of NZ_FNAJ01000015.1, forward strand.
GACCAGCGGCCTCCACGGACGACGGCGACCTGTCGATGCTGGTGTCTCCCGAGGACGACCCCGAGCTGGCCTACCTCAAGCGCACGTACCGCGCCGAGTTCAGCGACTGCTTCTCCACCGCGCTCCTCGCGCTGGAGCCGCGCCAGCGCAACGTGCTGCGCCTCAAGTACCTGGACGGCCTGAGCATCGACCAGCTCGCCGCGCTGTACGGCGTGCACCGCTCCACCACGGCGCGCTGGGTGCTGGGCGCGCAGGAGACCCTGCTCCAGCAGACGCGGCAACGGCTCACCGAGCGCCTGCGCCTCACGTCCTCCCAGCTCGACAGCGTGCTGCGCCTCATCTCCAGTCAGCTCGACGTGAGCCTCAGCCGCCTGCTGCGCTCGCGGATGAACGATTGACGCGCGCGCCCCATGGCCTGCCTGGATGAAAACACGTTCGTGGCGCTGCTGATGGGGGGCCTGCCTCCCGCGCGGGCGACGGAGGTGGATGCGCACCTGGACACCTGCTCCGCCTGCCGCCGCATGGTGGCCGAGGCCCTGCGGGCACAGGCCCCCGACGACGACCCGCCCGAGGCCACCACCGCGCTGACGCACGCCCGGCCGCCTTCGGGAAAAGGCCCCTCGCTGGAGCGAGGCACCGCGGTGGGCCGCTACCTGGTGTTGGAGCGGCTGGCCTCCGGAGGCATGGGCGTCGTCTACAGCGCCTACGACCCGGAGCTGGACCGGCGCGTGGCGCTCAAGCTGCTGCGCGTCGCGGCCCTGGGCCTGGAGGCGGAGCAGGGCCGCGCGCACCTGCTGCACGAAGCGCAAGCCATGGCACGCGTCTCCCATCCGCACGTGGTGCCCGTCTACGACGTGGGCACCTTCGGGCCGCAGGTGTTCCTCACCATGGAGTTGGTGGACGCGCGGACGCTGCGCCCCTGGCTGAAGGACGCGCCTCGGACGTGGCGACAGGTGCTGGCGCTGTTCCTGGACGCGGGCCGGGGACTCGCGGCGGCGCACGCGGCGGGCGTGGTCCACGGGGATTTCAAGCCGGAGAACCTGCTGGTGGGCCAGGACGGCCGCGTGCGCGTCACCGACTTCGGGCTCGCGCGCAACGCCAATCCATTGGACGACGTGTCCCCCCTGGCGGGAGGCACGCCCGCGTACATGGCCCCCGAGCAGATGGAGGCCCACGCGCCCGCGGATGCCCGAAGCGACCAGTTCGCCTTCTGCGTCACGCTGTACGAGGCCCTCTACGGCGAGCGCCCCTTCGCCGCCACCACCCCGCTCGAACTGCTGACCGAGGTCCGCGCCGGCAAGGTGCGGCCCGCGCCCCGGGGCACACACGTCCCGCCCTGGCTGCGGCGCGTGCTGCTGCGGGGGCTGTCCGCCAGCGCCATGGACCGGTACACGGACCTGAATGCCCTGCTGGTCGCGCTTCAGCACGACCCGGCCTCGCGCTGGAAGCGCTGGTTGCCCGCGGTGGGCGGCGCGGCGCTGCTGCTGCTGGCGGTGGGCCTCACCCACGCGGTGCACGCCAGCCGGGCACGGGCATGCCAGCGCGCCGACGAGGCCATGGCCTCGGTGTGGGGGCCGGAAGCGCAGCAGACCATCGAGTCCGCCTTCCTCGCGACGGGCAAGCCCTTCGCGCCCGCCGCATGGCTCCGCGTGCGGCGCTCGCTGGATGCGTACACCGCGGAGTGGGCGTCGATGCGAACCTCCGCTTGCGAGGCCACGCGCGTGCGGGGAGAGCAATCCGAGCAGGTGCTCGCGCGGCGCATGCACTGCCTGGATGGGCGGCTGGCGGAAGTGGCCGCCCTCACGCAGCTCTTCACCCGGGCGGACGCGGGCACCGTGGAGCTGGCCGCGCGCGCCGCGGAGGCCCTGCCGCCGCTGGGCAGGTGCTCGGACCTGGCGGCACTGGCGGCGCGTGAGCCCCAACCCACGAACGGCGCCTCTCTTGAACGGGCACGGATGCTGGTGCGGGTGCGAGCCCTGAAGGCCGCGGGCAAGTACACGGAGGCGGTGGCGCTACTGGAGCCCGTGGTGAAGGCGGCGAAGGACGCGGATGACCGCCACGGCGGCGCGGACGCCCTGCTGCTGATGGGACAGCTGCGGGAGGAGACAGGCCAGCCGCGCGACGCGGAGACCACCTACTTCAACGCCGTGTGGAACGCGGAGGCCGGGCGCAACGACGTGGCGGCCGCGCGCGCCTGGACGCGACTGGTGCACGCCTCCGGCTATGTGCTGGACCAGCACGCCCTGGGACACCGGTGGCGTGAGCGCGCGGAGGCCGCCATTGAACGGCTGGGCGGTGACGGCGTGCTGCGCGCGCAGCTCCAGGCCCGGGTCGGCGCGCTCCTCTTCGCGCAGGGGCGCTACACGGAGGCGGCCGAACAGCAGGAGTCCGCCCTCTCGCGCTTGGAAGCCACCTATGGGCCTGACAGCCTGGAGGTCACCGACGTCCGGCTCGAGCTGGGCGCCACGCGCATGGCGCAACTGCGCGCCGACGAGGCGATGCGGCTCTTCGAGCAGGCACTGAGCACGCGCCGCGCGGCCCTGGGGCCCAGCCATCCGGACGTGGCACGTGCCCAGCTGGAGCTGGCCTATGCGCACTGGCGCAGGTCTGACGTCGAACAGGTGGAAGCCCTGGCCCGCGGCGCGCTGGAGGTCTTCGAGCGCGCGCTCGGCCCCGAGCACCCGGACGTCGCCTCCGCCATCAATCCCCTGGCCGCGGCCCTCCAGCGGATGAACCGCTCCGATGAGGCGCTGCGGCTCCAGGAGCGCGCGCTGGACATCGCGCTCAAGGTCGAAGGTGCGGACGGCGCGGGGGCGCTCATCACTTCGGGCAACCTGGCCACGTTGATGGCGCGCGCCGGCCGCTCCGAAGAGGCCCTGACCCGCTTCCACACCATGCTCGCGCCGCTGGAGCAGCGGCTGGGCGCCCAGCATCCCTACGTGGCCCAGACGCTGCGGGCCACGGGCAAACTCTTGATGATGGACCAGCGCTACACCGAAGCCCTGCCCTACCTCGAGCGCGCCCGCGCCATCCTCGACGCGCGCGAGGACGACGCCTTTGGCTACCGGACGGGGACGCTGATGGACCTGGGCCGCACGCTGCTGGCGCTGCACCGGCCGCTTCAGGCCGCCGAACTCCTGGAGCGGGTGGTGGCCAGCGGAGCCCGGTCGCCGCAGGCGCCCAGCGAGCAGGCACGCGCGCGATTCCTCCTGGCGCAAGCGCTCTGGGACGCGAAGCGGGACGGGCCCCGTGCGCTTCAGCTGGCGGAGGAAGCCCGTGAGTCATTGGTGACGCTGGGGGCGTCTGGGCAGGAGGCGCTGGAGGAAGTGGATGCCTGGCGGGCACGCCTGCCCAGGCCCACACACATTCCCGCCGCGCGAGCCCCCTGAATGCCTGACACCCGACAGAGGGTTTCCGGATAGATGCAAAGCGCATTAAAGGGAGAGCGGATGCGAACGCTCTTCATTGGAGACGTGCACGGGTGCGCGGAGGAGCTGGACGCGCTGCTGACGCAGTGCGCCTGGCGGCCGGACGACCGCGTGGTGCTGGTGGGGGACCTGGTGGCGAAGGGCCCGGACTCCGCCGGTGTGGTGCGCCGCGCGCGTGAGAAGGGCTTCCTGGCGGTGCGAGGCAACCATGACGCCCACGTGCTGCGCTGGCACGCCGGCCGGGGACCGCGCGGCAAGAAGCTGAAGCCCGAGCATCAGCAGGTGCTGGACACCCTGACGCCCGAGGACTGGGCCTGGCTGGAATCCCAGCCGCTGTACCGCTTCTTCCCCGAGCTGAACGTGGTCGCCGTGCACGGCGGGTTGGTGCCAGGCGTGCCGCTGGAGGCGCAGAAGGAAGACGAGCTGCTCAACCTGCGCAGCATCCTGCCGGATGGGACGCCGTCGAAGCGCGTGGACGCGGGCGCGCCCTGGGCCAGCCTGTGGCAGGGGCCGCAGCTGGTCATCTTCGGCCATGACGCCATGCGGGGCATCCAGCGGCACCCGCATGCGGTGGGGCTGGACTCCGGCTGCGTGTACGGCGGCAAGCTCTCCGCCTACGTGATGCCGGAGGGCCGCCTCGTGTCCGTCCTGGCGAAGCGCGCCTACGTGGACGTGGACGCCTCCTAATCGAAGGAAGCGTCCACGCGCGTCATCACGACGTCGCCGGGGGCCGCACCACCAGCACGGGCCGGTCCGTGCGCAGCAGCAGGGACTGCGTCACCGAGCCCAGCACGGCGCGCTTCCAGCCCGACCGCCCATGCGTGCCCATGACGATGGCGCTCGCGCCCAGCCGCTCGGCCGTCTGCGCCAGCGTGGCCACCACGTCCTTGCTGCCGGGGATGATGTTCAGCCGCACGTTCCGGTCGTTCGCGCTCTTGGGGACGAGCGCCGAGAGCTGCTCGCGCATCTGGGCCTCCTCCTCGACTGACGGCTTCGATTCCGTGGCGTGCACCAGGTGCACCGTGCCGCCCGGAGCCGTCAACGCAAAGGCATGGGCCACCGCGCGGTTGCCCGTCTCCGAGAAGTCCGTGGCCACCATCACCTCCCGGTACTCCGGCAGCGGCGTGTCCGCGCCCACCGCCATCGCCTGCGCGGGCACGCACACCACGGACATCCGCGCCAGCCGCAGCGCATGGCGCGATACACTCCACAACCGCCCCAGCGCGCGCCGATGGTGCGTGCCCACCACCAGCAGGTCCGCGTGCTCCTGCTCGGCCAGGTCGACCAGGTGGTCGGCGATGCGCCCCACGCCCACCTCCACGCGAGTGCGCACGGGCGTTCCGCCCTGGGCCAGCGGGGCCAGCAACTCCGCGCACTCCCGCTCCAGCACGTGCTGCAGCTCGGGCAGGGCCTCACCGTAGGCCAAGGCCTGCCGCAGCCCCAGGCGGCGGGCTTCCTCCTCGGGCCAGTAGACGCGTCCGCCCACCACGTCCACCCGGCCCCCCTTGCTCAGCGTCATCACCCAGTCGCGCGCCGCCTCGAAGGGCAGGGAGCGGTCCACGCCGAGGAACACCTTCAGGGACCGCTCGCCCCGGACCCACGCCTCCAGCGGTTCAGGGTCACGCATGACGAGCAGGGGCACCGTCAGCGTCTGCGCCATCCGGTCCACCGTGCCACCTTCGCCTCCGAAGGGGGATTCGTCCGCGGCCCGCGAGGCCACCACCAGCGAGGCACCCTGCTCCCGGCAGAACCCATCCAGCATCACCGCCGGCTCGCCGGTGAGGAGCACGGGCTCCACCTTCACCCCCAGCTGCGCCAGGCGCTTCGTCTCGTCACTCAGCACCGCCTCGGCGGACCCCAACAGGGCCTTGCCGAAGGCGCGCACGGAGTCGGGGTTGAGGACATGAACCAGCCACAAGGACGTACCGGCCTTGCGAGCCAGCTCCGCGGCCAGCGTGGAGGCCCGCCGCGCGGAGTCGGAGAAGTTGGTGGCACAGACAATGGACATGGCAGCTCCAGGTTCGAAAGGGCGTGGAGTGGAAATCAACGCGCGCGGAGCACCTGCTCGGCGCGCACCTCGTTCACCAGGGGCTCGCCCCGCTCAAAGGCCTGGAGGCTCGCCAGGGTCGTCTCGGCGATGTTGGCGAGCGCCTCATGGGTGAGGAAGGCCTGATGCGACGTGACGAGCACGTTCGGAAAGGTGAGCAGCCGCGCCAGCACGTCATCCTGGAGCACCTGCCCGGAGAGGTCCTGAAAGAAGACGCCCTCCTCTTCTTCATACACATCCAGTCCGGCGCCGCCGATGTGGCCGGACTTGAGCGCGGCGACCAGCGCCTTGCTGTCGATGAGCGCGCCGCGGCCGGTGTTGACGAGCACCACGCCCCGCTTCATCCGCGCCAGCGCCGCCGCGTCCACCAGGTGCCGCGTGCCCGGCGTCAGCGGGACATGCAGCGAGAGGATGTCCGACTCGGAGAAGAGCGTGTCGAGCGGGGCGTAGCGCACGCCCAGCTCGCGCTCGAAGGCCGCGTCCGGCGCCACGTCGTAGCAGAGCACGTTGCAACCGAAGCCCTTGAAGATGCGCGCCGCCACGCGGCCGATGCGGCCCGTGCCCACCACGCCCACCGTCTTGCCGGCGAGGTCGAAACCCACCAGCCCGTCGAGCGAGAAGTTCCAATCACGCACGCGTGAGAAGGCACGCGGGATGTGACGGTTGAGGGACATCACCAACGCCACCGCGTGCTCGGCCACCGCGTGGGGTGAGTACTCCGGCACGCGCGTGACGCGCATGTCCAGCCGCCGCGCCGCTTCGAGGTCCACGTGGTTGTAGCCCGCGGAGCGGGCCGCCACGAGCCGCACCCCACCCGCGTGCAGCACCTCCAGCGTGGCCGCGTCCACCTTGTCGTTGACGAAGGAACACACGGCGGGGAAGCCCTCCGCCAGCGGCGCCGTCTGGAGCGTCAGGCGCGGCTCGAAGTAGGTGAGCGCATGTCCGAAACGTGCGTTGGCGGCCTCCAGCGCGTCCCGGTCGTATCGGTGTGTGTCGAAGACAGCCACCCGCATGCCCGCTCCCTTGCCCGGCGAGCCATCCTCGCCGCGTGCCACCAGCGTCAATGCAAGGCCTGCTCCATGCAGCCCCCCAAGCCGCCGGACCTCGACAGCCGCGCAAAAGATGCGCAGCCAGGGGGCGTGCGGCAAAAGCTGCACGAGCAGCGGGCGCCTGCTCGCCGGGCAGCGGACTGGTGGGAGCGCGCGTCGAGGCCAGGGCCTAGCTTGAGTTTCAGGCGCCAGTGCCCCTTCGAGCGGAGCCCCCGACATGACCTGGCCGGAAGACACCGCGCTGCTGACGGACCTCTACCAACTGACGATGACGGAGGCCTATCTCGAGGAGGGAATGTGGGACGAGGCCGTGTTCAGCCTCTTCGCGCGCAAGCTCCCGCCCCGGCGGAACTACCTGCTGGCAGCGGGGCTCGACGATGCGCTGAGGTACCTGGAGCAGCTGCGCTTCGGCGCGGAGGCGCTGGACTGGCTGGCATCTCGAGGCCGCTTCTCGGACCGGCTGCTCGGGTGGCTCGAACGCTTCCGCTTCAGCGGTGACGTGGACGCCGTCGCGGAGGGCACGACGGTGTTCGCCCAGGAGCCGCTGCTGGAGGTCCGCGCGCCTCTGCCAGAGGCGCAGCTGGTGGAGACGTACCTCCTCAACCAGGTGCACTTCCAGACGACCGTGGCCTCGAAGGCCGCGCGTGTGGTGACGGCCGCCGCCGGACGCCACGTCATGGACTTCGGCTTGCGGCGCTACCACGGCACGGACGCCGGGATGAAGGCGGCGCGCGCGGCGTACGTGGCGGGCGTGGACTCCACCTCCAACGTGCTGGCGGGGAAGGTGTATGGGATTCCGCTCGCCGGCACCATGGCGCACAGCTACGTGCAGTCGCACGACGACGAACTGGAGGCGTTCCGCGCCTTCGTGCGCGTCCATCCCAACGCCACGCTGCTGGTGGACACCTACGACACGCTGCGCGGCGTGCAGCACGTCATCCGGCTGGCGCGGGAGCTGGGCGAGGACTTCCAGGTGCGCTCCATCCGCCTGGACTCGGGCGATTTGCTCGCGTTGTCGAAGGCGGCGCGGGAGATGCTCGATGAAGCCGGCCTGGAGCAGGTGCGCGTGTACGCGAGCGGCGGACTGGACGAAGACGCGGTGGAGAGGCTGGTGACGCGCGGGGCGCCCATCGACAGCTTCGGCGTGGGCACGGCCATGGGCGTTTCGTCGGACGCGCCCGCGGTGGACATGGCCTACAAGCTGGTGGCGTACGCAGGGCGGCCCCGAGTGAAGCTGTCATCGGGGAAGCTGCTGCTCCCGGGCGCGAAGCAAGTCTACCGGCGGGAGGTGGACGGCGTGGCGCGCGGCGACGTGCTCACGTGCAGGCAGGACACCGCGCCCGGAAGGCCCTTGCTCCAACCGGTGATGCGCGGAGGACAGCGGTTGTCCGAGGCCTCACCAACGCTCGAGGACATCCGCGAATACGCGCGACGCGAAGTCTCACAACTTCCGCCCGAGATTCGCGCCTTGTCACCCGCCCGGCCGCCCTATCCCGTGGAGCTGGGACAGGCGCTGCTGCGGGCTCGCGAGCACGAAGTGGAGCTGTGGTCCGCGGCGACGTGAGCCGCGGTGATGCACACGGCACGGAGTCCCTTGCCGGCATTTCGCCAAGGCGGTAGGCAACGCCATGGCGACCAAGAAGACCGCTCCACCACGAGCCTCCTCGGCGAAAGCGAAGAAGCCAGGCAAGGCGCCGCCTGTCCCCATCGAGACCGCGTGGCAGGACCTGGAAGCAACGCTGCGGAACACCTTGGGACAGAACGCCGCGGGCCAGCACCCGGCGGACCTGGAACCCATGCACATGACCTTCGAGCATGCGCCCGACCTGAGCTCGCTCCTTCCGGAGGACTATCAGCGCTTCGTCGAGGCCGTGGGCTATCGCTGGGTGACCACCGGCAAGAAGGGCCTGAGCTTCCTGCCCCCGCGCTGGCGCATCCAGGCCTCGGAAGGCATGGGCGAACCAGGACGACAGTGGACGACCGTCCGGGAGGAGCGCGAGGCGGGCCGGCACACCTACCGCTTCGTGATGTTCGCGTCCGAGGACCTCAATGACGTCAACGGCTACTGCTTCGGCAGGAGCGCGCACGACGACGCGCTGGTCGTCTGGTCCGTGGAAGACAGCCTGCCCACGCTCGAACTGGGGCCCTTCACGCCGTGGCTCACCAAGAAGCTCGCGGCGCTGAGCAAGGGCGCCTCCACGAAACCGAGCGGCAAGAAGGCCCCTTCGTTGGGCGATCCGCTGGGCCTGATGCAGGAGTCCCTCGGTGAAGCCGCCGCGAAGGCCCGCGACCAGGGCGCCGCGGCCATCCTGGACACCTTCCCCCGAGACACGAAGGACATCTTCCTCCTGGGGCGGAAGCTCGGCGTCGTCCCGGAGCTGATCGGCGAGTTCTCCGAGCTGGAGCGCCTGACGCTGAAGCACGCACAACTGACGCAGGTGTCCGGCGCGCTGAGCCGGCTCACGAAGCTGAAACAACTCGACCTCGCCTGGAACCCGAAGCTGGAGACGCTTCCTCCCGAGCTCGGGCAGTTGGAGGGACTGGAGTCCCTCAACCTGGACAACACCGGCGTCCGCACGCTCCCGGAGGCGGTGGGCCAGCTCACGCGCTTGAGGAGCCTGGGCCTCAAGGCCACGCCCATGACGACCCTGCCGCCATGGCTGTCCCGGATGAGCAGCCTCAAGCACCTGGACCTCTACCAGACCTCCCTTCCCCCCGAAGAAGTCGAGGCCCTGCGCAAGGCGCTCCCCGAATGCAACGTGGGCTTCCGGGCTTGAAGCGCGAACCCACCAGGGAGGCGAGCGACGAGGTCCAGATGACCCCGGCGCACCCTTCGGGTACTCCTGGGGTGGCTTCCTCTGAGGCCCAACCATCTGCCATGGTGAAGGGCCGTTTTTTCCGCTGGAGCGCAACATGAGTCTCCGTCTCGGCCCCGCCGTCATCCTTGGCTCGACGCTGCTTCTGGGCAGCGCCTGCAAGAAGTCCGAGGACCCCGCCCCCGAGCCCTCCGCCACTCCGCCGCCGGCGCCCACCGAGCCCGCGCCTGGCTACACCCTGTCCTTCCTCGAAGCGGCGTCGCCCTCGGGATGTACCTGGATTCGCCATGAGTCGTCGGGCACACGCAAGCCGCTCGCCACCGTGGACGCGGCGTGCGAGCGGCTCAAGCTGGCCTGGGGGCCGCGTGGCCGGCAGGGCCTGGTGATGGACCGGGGCAACGGCGAGCTGCCTCCGCGCGCCTGGCAGGTGGACTTCGAGTCCGGCCAGAGCACCCGGCTGCTGCTGCCCGAGCTCGGCCACACCGACACGCTGGGCTTCGACGAAGCGGGCCACGTCGTCGCGCTGGTGTCGCAGCTGGAGGACCTGCCGCGGAAGATGGAGAGCGGCAGTGAGTACTTCCTCTTCGACGGCAAGCGCTTCCTCCTCCCCGAGGCGGAAGGCAGCCCGGGCCTGGCGCACGCGTACCGCTACGAGGCCGGCCAGTGGAAGCACCTGGAGACGGTGGCCACGCTGTATGAGATGGACGGTGCCCTGGGCACGGAAGCCCTGGCCACGGCCAGCCGGCTGACGTCCTCCACCTTCAGCCAGGATGCGGACCGGCTCTCCGAGTCGGAGCTGGAGGAAGGCAACGAAGACGCGGCCCGGCTGGACGCGGTGGTGAAGGACCGGGGCCACACGGCCTACGGCATGTGGGTCTCCATGGAGACGCACCAGGGTCCGCTCTACTCCTGGGAAGCCACGGGCGAGCTGCCCACGCTCATGCTCCCGCTGCGCTGGGAGGTGAACGACCGGCTGGTGGAGCCTGAGCAACTGGCGCTCGCGCCCACGTCAACCGTGGCGCTGCGGATGCGCGGACGCCTGCTGCTGGTCTCCGCCGAGCAGGCCGCCCGCGTCTACGACGCGAAGACGAAGAAGCGCATCGCCGCGCTGGAGAACGTCCACGGCACGCGCTTCTGGCCCCAGCAGCGGACCGTCACCGCGGCGGCGCCCGCCAGCACGGTGACGGGGCCGTAGCGCTCGCGCGCCGGACTACCTGCCGGTGCTGGCGCCCACGACCGCCATCACCGCGTAGGCAGCGAAGAACAGACCACAGGAGAGCAGCGGCACCGCCAGGGCGGCCACCGCCGCGGTGCCCCAGCCCGTGCGGTGCAGGCTCCGGTACGCGTAGATGCGCAGCCCCAGGGCCCAGAAGGGCCCGCCATACATGCCACAGAAGGGAATCAGCCCCATCATGTAGGGCGACAGCGACAGGGCATTGGCGCGCAGGGTGACCTCGAAGGGCTGACCGGTGCCCTCCATCCGGAACACGAGGTGGTCCAGCGCGGAGTTGATGAGCGCGACGAGCATGCCCACGACGGGCACCAGCACCATCATCACCCCGATCACCCCGACTCCGGCCAGCCGGAACCGGTTCTGGGAGACGTTGTCGCCATCCATCATCTCACGCGGGATGGAGAAGAGGAGGGCCATGTAGAGAAGCGCCGTGGTGAAGGAGGCGGCCAGGTTGGACAGCGCCACGAAGCCCAGGGAGCTGCCCACCGAACCCTTCGGCCGCGCGCGCGCGAAGGTGGCCGAGGGACGCAGCATCACCGCCACACAGGTCTGCCAGTACGCCCGCAGGGTCCCCAACTCATCGCGCCGGTCCCACGGCAGGGCATCCGCGGGCACGCGGTCATGACACGCGGCGCACAGGGGCTCGTCCCCGGGCCCCTTCCGCAGGCACTGCGCGCACGCGAAGCTGCCGCACCGGCCACACGCATGCAGGCTGAGCAGCTCCGGGTGGACGGCACACACGGGGTCCGCGGAGCCTGGCGTGGCCTCCTGCAGAAGAGACGCGCCGCACCACGCGCAGCTTTGCGCACCTGGGACGACGAAGGCCTGACAACGAGGACACGGGATGCGCATACGTGCCCGCATCCTCGCACGGGTGCCCGCCGGGAAGTCAGGGTGTCAGCATCACGCTTTCGCCCCACCCCACTCACGCTTAAGGGAGAGACCATGCACATGCCCGGGCTTGTCTCCCTCCTCCTGCTGTCCGCGCCCGTCCTGGCCGCCGAGCCCGCGACTCAGGACCAGGCGGCATTCGAAGCCGAACTCCAGCGCAACCTGGAGGCCTTCGAGCAGAACATGGACCGCAGCATGCCCATCCCCTGCGGCCGCCCGCCGATGCGCCCCGAGCGAATCAAGGGAGAGGACCTCCAGTTCGACCCTTCGCGACTCACCCACATCAAGGCGACCACCTATCAGCTCAGGTGCACCATCCATCTCGACGGGACGGCCACCGACTGCCTGATGCTCAAGCCCGGAGTGGGCCTGGACGCGAAGAACCGGGAGACCATCAAGCAGTGGCGCTTCAAGCCGGCCCTCTACAAGGACAAGCCCACCGCGACGACCTGCATGCTGTTCGGCAAGCTGACGCCACGGCCGGAGAACTGAGCCGCCTCCGCCGGAGTCACGGGCTCCGGCGGTGACGCTCACTTCCCCGCGGGCACCAGCCCATGGTCATCCGGCACGGGGCCGCTGGCGCCCGGCACCTCGGGGACGGAGGGCGCCGGCGCGGCCTCCAGCCTGGGCGCCTCACGCGCCCGCTTCGCCTCACGCAGGGCCGCGGTGGCCGCCGCCTTCCGGCCCAGGGACTGCTCCCGCTTCGCCAACGCATCCCACAATTCGGGCGCATCCGGATGCAGCGCCACGCCCGCGCGCAGCAGGCCCGCCGCCACCGCGGTGGACTCCGCGTTGATGAGGCGCTTCAGGAAGTTCCGAGGCGCGAGCGCCAGTGTGCCCTGCGGCGTGGCCACGGCCTCGCGCAGATGCGGCAGCACGGCCTCCTCCGGGTTCGCCGCGAGCAACGCCTCGGCCAGGGCCCAGCGCGCATCCAGCCCCCGGGGCTGCAGCTCCACCGCCCGCTCCAACCAGCGCCGCCGCGCCGCGGGTTGCTTGCGCCAGGCGAAGCCCTCCGCGATGCGCAGCAACTCGTCTGAGTAATCCGGATGGAACCCCGGCGACGCGGTGACGGACTTGCGCAGCGAGGCCCAGCGCGCCTCCGGGTTCTTCTCCTCGTCCAGGCGCAGGCGCTGGAGCTCGGGCAACTGCGCGCGCTTCCAGCTCGCGGCCAGACGGAGCACGTCCGCGCGCAGCGGCTCGCCGATGCGCGCCGCCTCTGGAACCTGCTTCGCGTCACAGGCGGCCAGGTAATCCTCGAAGAACGCCAGCGGGCCTTCGACGGTGTAGGCCTTCAGCCGCGCCGCGCCGTGGACCTTCTCCAACGTGCGGGCCATGTGCGCCCCCACGCGGATGAAGAGGGCGCGCAGACGCGGGTCATGCCCGCTTCGGACGCGCTCCAGCGCCACCCGGGTGTCCCGGCCAATCTCCTTCCGGTTCAGCATCGCGGACACCTGGGCGAAGGCGCCGGGCAGGTCCGTCTCCTCCGGCAGCACGCCCGGGCCTCGCGTGGCCCACTGGTGATAGGACAGCCCATAGCTGGCGACGCGGCTGAGCCCTTCGTGCACCACCGCGTCCACCGGGTCCGCCACGTAGGCATCGCGGCGGGTGTTGCCCTCCTCCAGCACCTGCTCCAGCAAGCGGATGGACAGCCGGCGCATGCGCCGCGCCTCGCCCTCCACGTTGGAGGCCAGGGCAATCACCGTGTCCTCGGCGGGGAGCATCATCAGCAGCGTGGTCGTCTCGGGCTGGCCGCCCGCGTGGGCCACCACGTAGTGGCCGCGCAGCGGATACGTCGCGAAGCCCATGCCGTAGTCGGTGAGGCGCCCGTCGGTGGTGGACATGGACGTCTGCATGCGGCCCATCGTCTCGCGCGACACCAGGGTGTGCGACAGCACGGCGCGGCCGAAGCCCAGCATGTCCCCCACCGTGGCGCGGGTGCCACCACCGGCGAAGCGGCTGGACACGTCGAGGAAGCGCGACGGCTTCAGCGCCGCCCCCTGGATGCGGTAGCCCTTGGCCTGGTGCTCATCGCGCGTGGCGGTGATGTCCAGGTCCGCGTTCGGCATGCCCGCGGGCTTGAAGATGTGCTCGCGCAGGTAGTCGCGGTAGGACTGGCCGGAGGCCGTCTCCACCGCCGCGCCCAGCAGATTGTAGCCCCACGTCGTATACAGGTAGCGGGTGCGCGGCTCGAAGGCGAGCGGCTTGCCCGCGAAGGCGGCGATGGCCGCCTCCGTGCTGACCGCCTTCACGTTGCGGGTGGACGCAACCCCGTCATAGGTGGGCACACCGCTCACGTGGCCCAGCAAGTCCCTCACCGTGACAGGCCACTGCTTGGCCGGATAGGCCGGCACCAGGGTGGAGATGTCCGCGTCCAGGCTCAGCTTCCCCTGCTCCACCAACTGCAGCACCGCCACCGCCGTGAAGGACTTGGTGACGGACGCCATGCGGTACGTGGTGCGCGGCGTCGCGGGCAGCTTGCGGCCCACGTCGCGAAGACCATAGGCACACACCCAGCGCTCCGCGCCGCGCGTCACCCCCACGGACAGCCCCGCGACGGGCCCCTGTGACAGCTCGGCGCGGACGACCGCGTCCAGGGCGCCGCGCACTTCCTCGGAGAAGGCCCGAGGGGACTGCTCGGCGTCGAGACTGGCGGGCTCACACACCATCCCCAGCGAGGCCCGAGGCGCCGCCAGGGACACGGGCCCCGCGAGCCCCAGGAGCACCGCGGCCCCATACCGCACGAACGCAAGTCTCATGGCGTCGCCTCCGCGCTGGGCTCGGACACCCCGGCGGGCGTGGCTCCCGCTCCCGAGGGCGTGGGCATCACCGCCGCGACACCCCGCGCGGGCGGCGGCGTCTCCACATAGGCGCGCAGCAGCGCGTCGGTGACCAGGTGCCCCAGCACGTCCAGGCCCGCGCCGCGCGGGTGCACCAGGTCGTCATGCATGTAGCCGGACGCATGAAAGCGCGCGAGCGCCCCCTTTCCGCCCATGGCGGCGTAGAAGTCAAAGAAGGCACACCCTTCGGCGAGCGCGACCTCCCGCTCCGCGGCGTTGACCGCCTCCAGCGAGGGGCGCTGCGTCAGCGCCTGAGCCTTCGCGCCGGGCCCCTTCACCGCGTCCATGGGCCCCACCAGCAGGCACGCGCTTCCGGGCGCCGCCTCCCGCGCGCGACGGAGCAGCGCCCGCAGGTCCGTGCGCAGCTTCTCCATGTCCAGGCGCTTCCATTCGATGCGCTTGGACTCGTTGCCCCCCAGGAAGAAGACGAGCAACTGGGGCGAACGCTCCGCGAGCTGGGACGTGAGCGTGGCGCCGTCGATGCGTGCATAGAGGCTCGCGTCCGACGAAGGCACGCCCAGCGTGTCCAGGACGATGCCGGGCCGCGCGTGCTGCAACACCACGCCCTGCACCACCGCGCCCTGTCCCTCGGCCACCACGTCCAGCGTCTGTGCGTCCTCGGGCAGCTCGAAGTGGGTGGCGCGCGACAAGCCGCTTCCCGTGGGCTCGGTCCGTGCCAGCACCTTGCCGCCACTGGAGAGGCTGACCGCGCCCGCGCCTGGCACGTCCAGCCACCACAGCGTTCCGCGCGGCTCGCCATCCAGCTTGAAGCGGCTGCGGGCCTTGGCGTTCGTGGCCACGTGATACACGCCGGTGATACCGAAAGAGTGCGGAGGCGCGCGCAGCTCGCCCAGGGTGCGCGGCTGCCACCCGCTGCTGCTGGCGCTGGTGCGGCCTCGCCCGCCGTAGGGCGCCATGCGGTCCACGAGCAACACGCCCCGGCCCGCGCTTCCGAACGCCGTGGCCAGGTCGTCGCGCAGGACGTCCACGATGCGGTCCCCCGCAATCAGCGAGTTGCCAAAGGCCTCGATGACGACGGGTCGGGTGGCGGTGCCCGCGGCCAACGCATCCAGCGACGCGAAGAAGGGCGCCAGCGCCGTGCGCGCGCAGCCGTTCCCCAGGGGTGCCACGCAGGGGTCTTCCACCTTCGCACCGGGCGCGCCCAGCTTCTCGGCCAGGGCCTGGACCTCGGCGGTCCGTTCGGGACGCACAGGCATCCGCCGGCGGACCTCTGGCGCGGGGGACGGTCGCGGCGGTTCAGCGGGGCGCGCGACCGGTGCCTCTGGCGCGGAAGCAGGGGGTGAGGCGGCGCGAGGCGAGGACCCGATGTCACAGGCGGTCAACAGGCCACCGAGCAGGACCGGGAACCAGGTCCGCCGGCCGCTCCGCCCGACTTCCGAATGCGTCATGTAGTCGGCAGCGTAGACGAAAGCCCCTGCGTGCGCATGTTCCCGGCCAGCGTCTCCCCGCCTGCTGGAGGAGCAGCCCCAGCGCCCACGCTCCGCGGTCCTGGCAGCGGCGGAGTGGATGCCTGTGAGTCAACGGAAGTTGCGGGAGAAACAGCCCGGCGCAAATGCAAGGTCAAGCCCCGAACATCCTCCCTTCACTTGCGACCGAGATACCCCAAATTATCCGCTCCCTCTTATGGAGAAACGGAACAACAGGGTCGCGAACTGGACGCGGTTGCACCGCCGGTTTGGCGACCACGTGCGCAAGCTTCGGACGACCCGGGAGCTCACGCAGGAAGCGCTCGCGGAACGCAGCGACCTGTCCGTGGACGCCATCCGCCGGATTGAGCGCGGTTCGTTTTCTCCGTCCCTGGACACCCTGGGCAAGCTCTCCAAGGGGCTCGACGTCTCCTTGAAGACGCTCTTCCAGGGCTTCGAGCGCGAGCGCTCCAACGCAGTGGCGGAGATCTGCGACTTCCTGTCCCTGCGCTCGGGCCGCGAGGTCGAGCTCGCCTGGCGCGTCATCCAGGCCATGTTCGAGGAACGCTGAGCCTCACAGGGGTTCCCAGGGGGTCAGGACACGCCCATCCGTCCTGACCCTCCGGGGTCCGCACGCCAGCCCCCGGGGACTTTTGAGAGCGCGCCAACCCCGATGGTAGCGTGCGGCGTCTCATGACCCCGCTGATGAATCGAGTCGCGAGCCTGCTGTGGACCCTGACGGTCCTCGTGGTGGTGGGCGGCGTCGGTATGTGGGCCTACCGGCATTCGTCGCTGGGCGCCGCCACGCTCCTCCAGGAAGGCGGACGCTACCTCCAGGCCGTGCTGTCGCCGCTGCTCGCGGGCAGCGTGGCCCTGGCGTTCGGTCTGAGCTACGCCTCCGGCGTGGTGGCTCGCCGCGCACGGCACCACGCCCCCCGGCCCAAGCCCCTGCCCAAGGGCCCCAGCATCTCCCCGCTCGAGGTGCTCACCCATGACACGGCCACCGCCGTCAGGACGCTGCTCAAGGACCTGGGCCAGCGGCTGGGCCGCATCGCCGCGAAGCCGGATCCAGACATCATCGCCTTCATGGGCCAGTTGATGGACGGCGCCATCCGCCTGGGCGCCAGCGACATCCACATCCATCCGCTGGAAGCAGGCACGCGCATCGCGTTCCGCCTGCACGGCGTGCTGGAGGAAGTGCTCTCCTTCCCGCGCGAGCACCACTCGCGGCTCATCAACCGCGTCAAGGTCCTGGCGAAGCTGGCGCTGTACGACCTGGACAAGCCCCAGGACGGGCACTTCCCGTGGACCACGGACGACGGACCCGCGGACATCCGCGTGTCCATCCTCCCCACCAACCACGGCCCCGCGGTGGCGCTGCGCATCGCCCGCACCGGCGTGCGGCTGCCCCAATTGCCGGCGCTCGGCTTCCCCGACGCGTTGCTCGCGAAGTACCAGGAGCTGCTCGCGCTGCCGCAGGGCCTCATCCTGGTGGCGGGCGCCACCGGCAGCGGCAAGACGACGTCGCTGTATGCCTCGCTGGGCCACATCCAGCAGTCACGCGGCGAGCTCACGCGAATCGCCACCATCGAAGACCCCATCGAGTTCGACGTCCCCCTCTTCGCGCAGACGCAGGTCAACGCCGCGCAGGGCTTCACCTTCGCGCAGGGCCTGCGCGCGGTGCTGCGGCAAGACCCCAACGTCATCATGGTGGGTGAGATTCGCGACTCGGAGACGGCGCGCACGGCCATCCAGGCGGGCCTCAGCGGCCACCTGCTGCTCAGCACCATCCACGCCAACTCCGCCGCGGGCGCGTTCAACCGCTTCATCGACATGGGCGTGGAGCCCTTCCTGCTCGCCTCCGCGACGGTCGCCACCCTCTCGCAGCGACTGGTGCGCAGCCTCTGCCCCCACTGCCGCGCGCCCCTGCCCCTGACGCCCGAGGAGGCGGTGCGGCTGGACGCCGCCGGAATCCGGCGCGGGAACTTCTTCGGCCCCGTGGGGTGTGAACGCTGCGAGGGCAGCGGCTACCTGGGCCGCACCGCCCTCTACGAAATGCTCGTGGTCTCCCAGGGCATCCGCGACGCCATCAACGCCAAGGTGCCCAGCTCCCGCATCCAGGAGCTCGCGGTCCAGGAGGGCATGGTGCCCCTGCTGGCCGCGGGCGTCGAACGCGCTCGCACGGGCGACACGTCGCTGCGTGAAGTGTTCCGCGTCGTTGGCGGCTGAGCCCTCTCTCCAGGAAGCGACCTCACGTGAACACCCCTCCCTTTCCCCGCGGCCCCGTCACGGATGCATCATCCGACCCCGATGCCTGGTCCCAGTCGCTGATGGGACGCACCGAGGAGCTGGCCCACCTCCAGGCGCAGACGCCCCAGGAGGCCGAGCCCGCCGAGTCACCCGCGCCCCAGGCCCAGCCCCGGAAGCGAACCTTCCAGGCGCCGCCACCGCCGCCGCCCAGCCCGCTGGCCGCCGTCCTCAAGCTCTGCGGCGCGGCCGCGGGCCTGCTGGCCGCGAGCCTCCTCGTGCTCCCCGCGCTCCGGCACTTCGGAGCGCCCCCCGTCACCCCGGAGGAGGTGGCCGCCGCCCGCCCCGAGACGACGCTGGCCCCGAGCTTCGACCCACCCTCGGAGGTCCGCGAGGGAGAGGTCCGTGAGCAGCGCGCGTTCATGGAAGGCGCCAGCCTGCTCATGGTCGACTCCGCTCCGTCGGGCGCGACAGTCTTTGTGAACGGTCGAACCGAAGGCACCACGCCGCTGTCAGTGACGCTGGAGTGCGTGACAGACGCTCCGGTTACGGTGAAGCTCACGCGCCGAGGCTTCAGCTCCCTGGAACACACGCTCCCATGCCGTCACGACACCATGACCCAGCTCTTCGGAAGGCTGCGCAAGGGGAAGAGCAGCGCGAAGCCGTGAGCGCCGCGTCCCCTACCGTGCTCGTCGTGGACGACGACGCCGACATCCGAGAGGCCGTCCAGGACATCCTGTCCTTCGAAGGCTACGCCGTGGCCCAGGCCGCCAACGGCCAGGAGGCCCTGGAGCTGCTGACCGGCCCCCACGCGGTGCGGCCGTGCCTCATCCTGTTGGACCTGATGATGCCCGTCATGGACGGCGAGGAGTTCGTCGGCCGGATTCAGCAGGAGCAGCGCCTGGCGGAGGTGCCCATCATCCTCGTCACGGCGAGCGGCCTCGCCCACCTGCCCGGTGTCCGCGCCATCCTCAAGAAGCCCTTCGACATGGACGTGCTTTTGAGCACGGTGGGCGAACACCGCCACTGACGGACGTCCCCTTCAGGAGCGCCGCTCTCCCATCAACATCGCGGCCACCTGCGGGTCCAACTGGAAGGACTCGAAGAAGCGGTCCGCGTCCTGGGGCGGCTTGCCCTCCGGGTGTAGCAACAACTGCTGGTAGAGCCGGGGCCCCACCAGGAAGAAGCGGCCGCGCAGGTGGCGTGGGCCGGACACGCCCTCCACCTCCCAGCCCGGGAAGCCACTCAGCACCAGCGGCCGCGCGGACAGCCCGGTGGCGCCCAGCGCCTCCAGCGCCCCGTGGCTGGCCCGGGCCACCACGTCACGCGGGTCCGCCTGGGACACCGCGGCCGCGGGGAAGTCCGTGTAGGAGACGTAGTAGGCGGTATCCACCTCCGGCCGCACGGCGATGAAGGTGTGGAGTGTCACCGCGCCGACATCCGTCTCCTGCGAACGGCGCTCCTCGCTCACCGGCCCGGGAATCGCGACGGAGAAGCCCCCTTCCGTGGACCGAACGACAGGTTCGGCGGCCCGCGGGGCTTCGGGCTTCGCGGCGGCGGTCGGTGCCTGCTGGCGGGAGGCACACGCCCCCAGCCCTCCCAGGGCCAGGAGGGCGGCGAGCGGCGCGGCGCGGCGCGGGGTCTTCATAAGGGCAGGCGACTCCTGAAGGTTGGACCCCGAAGGTACGTCGGGCCTTGCGGGAACGCATCCGCCGTCTACACGCGGACGCGCGCCATGCGACGCTTCGCGCCAACCCGGGGGCAGCCCCCTCAGTGCAGGGTGTCCTCGGGGGACGTCAGCCCCGCGTCTTCTTCGACATGCCGGGCGGCCTCGGTGGCCACGGCCAGCCGCACGCAGAAGACAGAGCCATGGCCAGGCTGGCTCGTCACGTCGATGCTGCCCCCATGCCCCTCGACGATGCGCCGGGCCACCGACAGGCCCAGGCCCACGCCCGGAGCGCGCTGACGGGCGTTGCCGGCGCGCTGGAAGGGCGCGAAGAGCAGGCGCATCTCCTCCTCGGAAATGCCGATGCCCTGGTCCGTCACGCAAAGGACAGCCGTGTCCTGTTCGCGGCGCACGGACACCTCCACGGTGCTGCCCGCCGGCGAGTACTTCAGCGCGTTGCTGATGAGGTTGTGGAGCACCTGCTCCAGCCGGGCCGGGTCCGCGCGAACCGGCACGGACACGTCCGGCAGGCTGAGACGGAGGCCATGGCCGGTGTCGCCGGAGCGGTAGAGCTCCACCACCTCGCGAGCCAGCTCACGCGCGTCCCGCACCTCCGGGCGCAGCTCCAACCTGCCGGCTTCGATGCGGGTGGCATCGAGCAGGTCGCCCACCATGCGGTCCAGCCGCTCCACCTGCCGCCCCACCAGGGACAGGGTGCGGTCCATGCGCTCGGGCGTGAGCTGGGCGCGGCTGCGGTCCGACAGGGCTGTGGACAACTTGAGGGCGGACAGCGGATTGCGCAGCTCGTGCGCCACGCCCGCGAGGAACGCGAGCTGCTGCTCCTGCTGGTGGGCCAGGCTGTTGGCCATCTCGTTGAACGTGCGAGCCATGTCCCGCAGCTCGGTGGGCCCGGCCTCCGGGGCCCGGGCGCGCCTGCGGCCCGCGCCGAAGCGGCGCATGGACTGGCTGATGTCCCGCAGCGGCTGGAGCGCCACGCGCCGCAGCAGCACGCTCACGACGAGCACGCCCAACAGCAGCAAGCCGCAGAGCACCACGCCCACGGAGTCCGCCATGTTGTTCCACCGCTCCGCTTCCGAACGGGCCACGCGCGCGCGCTCCACGTTGATGGAGCTGACCTGCTCCAGGCCACTCAACGCGGCGTCCAGCGCCGGGCCCGCCTCCTGCTCCGCGCGCACCGGGTCCCACTGGGCGGAGAAGTAGACGTCCACGTCCTCGCGGACAGCGTCGAGCCGCTGACGCTCCGCCTCCGTCGAGGCGATGCGCCGCAGCTCCCCCATCTGCCGGTACAGCGAGGCCTCCAGCTCGAACCGCGACAGCCCGCCCGGGCCACGGGGCACCTTGACGGGGCCTTCCCGGACCATCCGGTCATGCGCCAGCAGACCCACCTCCAGCTCCTCGGACACCCGGATGCCCCCGAAGGCGACCCCCAGGGTCGCGGCCGAACGGTCGAGCACGCTCGTCAGGACGATGAGCAGGGCGGCGGCCGCCAACGTCACCAACGTCAGCACCCCCATGGTGGCGGCGAGCCAGGAGCGCAGGCTCATGGAGCCGCCCCGGGCGGAACGAGGGCCATCTGGAACACGGGGCAGACCCGAAGAGACCTTCACGCACGCTCCTCACGGGGTTCCCAGACACGAGGGCCACCCCCATTGCTGAGAGGAGCAACACCGCCAATGCCCACGGGATTCGCGGACCGGACGGCAAGCGGACACGCCTGACCCGTTCCCTGAAAGGGGACATCACCGGATGGCGCCAGCCGTGCTAGGGAGGGGCGATACGTGGCCGGCAAGCGCCCTGGCCGACGAGCGAGAGGTCTCCATGGACATCATCTCCCAGCCGGTACGCACCTTGAAATTCGATGGCTTCTGGCGCTGGCTCCAGGAGCACACGCACTGCATCCTGCGGTGCGGCTCCGTGGACGCCATGCTGTATGACCACGACGACTTCCACTGGGCCCTCCTGGAAGAGGAGCGCCAGCACATCGTGCAGGTCCTCAAGGGCAAGGTGCTGGTGGGCGAGCTGGTCATCCCCGGCCGCGAGGTGACGGAGGTGAACATCGCCCCCGACCCGGACACGGGCACCCAGGGCCACTTCCTGGTGGAGCTCATGGGCGGGCCCAAGGAAGACCCGCAGGCGCTCTACCACTTCATCATGGCGCACGGCATCGACCCGGCGCCGGGGCACAAGGACCTCAAGCACTGAGGACGGTGCGCTCGATGAGCGTCACCGCGTCGTCCGTCCCGTTGACGTAGGGCCTCGTGCTCCGAGCCGGCCGGGCACGAGCGAGCCCGGCGGCGCGCGCCACCAGCGCCTCCACGGAGCCCGCCCGCTCCTCGGGGCGCAGCCGCAGGGCCTGCCTGTCGTAGAGCCGGGGCCGCGCGAGCGCCACGAAGGGCGTTCCGGTGACGCGGGCCTCCTGCACGGTGTTGTACCCTCCCGCGCCGACGAGCACGTCCACGCCGGGGAGCACCGTCAGCGCGGGCCACGTGGGCATGCGCAGGGTCAGGCCCTCCTCCTGGGAAGCCCCTGCCCGGCCACCCTGCTTCGCGCGCGGCGCGGGCACATCCATCGCCGCTCCGGGCGGCACCAGCCACCGGACCACGGCCTCCGGCCCCAGCATCGCGTCCAGCCGGGCGGCGATGTGCCCCGCCTCCCCCACTTCCTCGGGGGTGCCACAGCCCATCACCGCCACCAGGGCGCGCGGGTCCTCCGCGGGCACGCCCAGCCGCGCGCGGGCCTTGTCACGGGGCAGCAGCTCGCTGGCACGCAGGAGCAGCCAGGGCGCGGTCCTCACGGCGCGAGGATGGTTCGCGAAGGGCGCGGCCTCACCTGGGACGAGCAGCAGGTCGAACGCGTCCACCGCCCGCGCCAGGCCGTACTGCTTCACGTACGTGGGGTTCACGTCGCGGTGAATCAGCACCTTGCGCGCGCGCACGGAGGGCAGCAGCGGCGCCAGCTCGCCACCGAGCCCCCGGGGAAAGGTGTCCACGACGAACAGGTCCGGGCGCACGTCCGCCAGGCACTGCGCCACCACTTCGCCCACGGCCTCGCGCCCCAGCGCGGGGTTGAGCCGGAACACCTCGACACCGGTGCCCAGCACGTCCTCCAGTGGCAGCCCGCTCGCGAACGGGCTGTTGGTGAGCAGGACGACGGCGTGCCCTCGGCGCGAGGCCGCACGAGCCAGCGCGGAGGCGCGGGTCAGGTGCCCCATGCCGCCTCCCAGCGCATAGACGAGCCAGCGGCCAGCCATCAGCTCCCGCCCATGTCCTCCTCGAAGGAGGCGTCGTCCTCGTGGCGGAGGCTCTCGCCGTCAGCCTCGGTGAAATCGTTGGCGTCGTGGGCCCTGCCGCTCCCCGACGAGGCGGAGGCGCCGTAGTACCCGTAGTCGTCGTAGTAGTAGCTCGGGTGGTCCTCGTCCACGCCGTTCCGGTCGCCCGTGTAGTCCTCGTGTTGCCGCGCGCACGTCGCGCAGAGCATCTCCGCGCCCACGGACGTCACGTGCTGCTCACACAGCGGCATCGCGCACTGCATGCACGTCATGGCAGCGGGGCTCCCACAGCCATGGGAGAACAGGAAGCCCACGTTCTCCTGGCAGACCAATCCACTCATGGCTGGGCCAGCTCCTGGGACGGCGGCGCCTGGAGGTGGAAGAGCAGCGCCATGCGCAGCGGCAGCTCCAGCGCCTCGAAAGCGAGACACGCGGCGGCCTCCGCCGCCAGCAGCGACTTGGTGGCGAGCAGCGTGCGCCCCTGCGCATCACGCAGGGAGACCTTGCCCTCGCGCACCTTCACGCGGGCCACGTCCGCGCCCGCGCCGTCCTGGATGCGAGCACCGTCGTCCTCCGGCCACACGGAGTACAGGAGCGTGCCCTTCATGTCGTTGAGGCGCCAACCCGGCCCCTGCCGCGCGAGCGTGAACAGCACCTGCCGCTGCTCACCGTCCCGCACGGTGAGCGCCCCGCCCGCGGAGCCGACGACATACCCCAGCGCCACGTCATCCGGGCCGGAGACCTTCAGCGCCGCGTCCTTCCACTTGTAACGTGCCAGCTCGCGCTCCTCGCCATCCACCAGCTTGGCGCCGTCATCCTTCGGCTTGAGGGAGAAGCGCTCGCGGTCGGCGTCGTCCTTGAACTTGAGCTTGCCCTCGAGGCCCTTCACGTCCGCGGCGGCGACGGGGGCGCTGGCGGCCTCCTGAGCGCGAACGGCTCGCGGCGCCTCGGCGTCACCGGGCTTGGAGCACCCGGCGGCGCCCGTGAGCGCGACCAGGGAACAACAGAGAAGGAACCGGCCCATGCCCATCATCACGAAGCCTTCGCCTGCTGACGCAGTTGTCTGGAGGAGTTGAGGACCTGGTAGAGGCTCAGCAGCATCATCACCACCGTCTTCGGTGCATCCACCGCGTCCCCCTGCACGTTGGGCCCGGCATCCCAGTCCTTCTCCACGAGGGTGCGCAGGAACATCCGGTCCTCGCCCAACTGGAGCTTGTCCACGGCGACGTCCTCCGGCAGGCGCATCGCCCGACGGGCCTCCGGCTCGAGCAGCGCCAGGTCCTGATGACGTGCCGCCTTCACCCGCAATTGGACCTGGAGCAACGCCCAGCTGTCCTGCCGGTGCTTCGTCTTGTACTTGCCGCTGGCGCTGCGCCGGGTGCGCGACCGCTTCATGAGCCGCTGCACCATGGCGATGCGCAGGTGCGTGCCGTCCAGCAGCCGCGTCTGGAGGGAGAACCACGGGTCGCTGAAGTTCTCCGCATTCCAGCCGCTGGGCGTGGTGTGCTTGCCGAGCAGCTTCTCCGAGCTGTCCGCGGGCGTGAAGTCGAGCTCCAGCCTCACCGACGCATCAGGGCCGATGTCACGGCGCAGCCGGTGGATGACCTGAGAGGCCAGCGTGTATCGCCGGTTCTCCAGGTCCAGGCGCCGGAAGCGAAGGTACACGACGAAGCACCCCACGGTCCCCGCGAGCAGCACGAGGCCCGGCCACAGGGTGAGCCGCTGTGCGAGCGCGTCCTCGAGCCCCTCATCCAGCGTCATCCGGTAGATGAAGATGGCGACGGTGGCGGCCAGACACCCCCAGGCCGACTTCCGCCACTTCCGCCGCGACTGCTCCACATCCATGTCCAGGAGGCGCAGCCGCTCGAGGTCTTCTTGCAACTCCCTGATGGGGCCGCTGCATCTGTAGACGCGTTCCTCGCGGAAGCGGTCGATGTTGAATGCCACGGTGAGTCGCGCCCCCTCGGCGGAACGAAAGAAAGGGAAGCGTAAGGGCCCGTGCCGTAGGGGTCAAACCCTCCTGTTTGCCGGCCCGGCCGAGCCGCGATAGCAACGCGAGTGTGTCTCCCCCTCCCGGCACCGGCATCGTCTACGCGTCGTTCGACCGCTTCCCGTCGCCCAAGGGCGCCGCGGTGCACATCCGGGCCTTCGTGGAGTCACTGGGCGCGGCCTTTGGCCGGGTCGACCTGGTCGCGCTCCGGGACAACCCCACCGCGCCCACCGGGCCGCTCGCGCTGGCGGAGGGCGTGACGTACCACCCGCTGGAATCACGCGGGAAGGACCTGATGGCCCAGGCCCTGTCGTTCCGCTCGCACCTGGCGGCATGGTGGCGCGAAAGGCCGCGAGCCTCCGTCGTACACGTGCGCTCCATCTTCGAGGGCTACCCCGTCGCCTGCCGGAAGGAAGCGCTGACGGACGCGCTCGTCTTCGAGGTGAACGGCCTGCCCTCCATCGAGCTGAAGTATCACTACCCGGACGTGGCGGATGACGCGGAGCTCTTGCGCAAGCTGGTGGCGCAGGAGGACGTCTGTCTCTCGCGCGCGGACCTGGTGGTGACCCCGAGCACGGTGACGGCGGAGTACCTCGTGACGACACGGGGCGTGGACGCCTCGCGGGTGCGGGTGATTCCGAACGGCGCCGACCTGGAGGTGTTCCGGTACGCGCCGCCGCGCTCTCTGGAGCCCGGGCGTCCCGTGCGGCTGCTGTACAGCGGGACGATGACGTCCTGGCAGGGCGTGCACCATGCCATCGAGGCCTGCCGGCTGCTGCGGCGGGACATGCCCACGGTGCTGACGCTGGTGGGCCCGCTGCGCCGGCACACACGACGGGCGCTGATGGACCGGTGCGGTGACCTGCTGCTGGAGGGCACCGTGGAGTTGCTGGAACCCCTGCCCCAGGCGGAGCTGGCGGCGCTGCACCATGCCTGCGACGTGGTGCTGGTGCCCCTGCCCTTCAACGACCGCAACTGCGTGCAGGGCTGCTGTCCGCTGAAGCTGCTGGAGGCCATGGCCACCGGGACGCCCGTGGTGGCCAGCAACCTCCCCGTGGTGAGCACCCTGGCCGCTCCGGACGAGGTGATGCTGATACGGCCGGGCTCCGCGAAGGCGATTGCTGAAGCGGTGAAGGCCCTGCGGGCGGACCCCACCCTGGGCCCCGCGCTGAGCGCGAAGGCACGGGCGCGAGTGGAGCGCGACTTCCCATGGAGCCGCGCGGGCGAAGCCCTGGTGAGCGCCTATGAGGAGCGGCTCGGGATGGCGCGGGCCAGTACGCGACGAAGCACCGCTGCCTCCGCGTGCGCCTGAAAGCGCTCCTCGATGCGCTGACGGGCGGCGGCGCCCATCGCGGCGCGCTGTTCGAGCGGCAGGGAGAGGACGTCCAGGCACGCCTGCCCCAGGTGATTGAGCAGGGCCTTGGAGACGATGAAGCCGTTGCGTCCGGCGTCCACGGCTTCGGGGATGCCGCCAGCGTCGCTGGCGATGACGGGCCGGGCACAGGCCATGGCCTCCAGCAAGGCGTTGGGCATGCCCTCCCACAGCGACGGCTGGAGGTAGACGTCACACAGGCGCAGGTGCGCGGCGATGGCCTGCGGTGTGTCCAGCGGCCCGGAGATGAGGATGCGCGCGGCGTCCTCGGGATGCTCGGCGCGGAAGGCGACCAGGTGCTCGGCGTCGCGCGGCCGCACCTCGCCGATGACGAGCAGGCACGCGGGCCGGACGCGGCGCACCTCGGTGAGGGCGGAGAGCAGGAAGGGCAGCCCCTTCTTGTGCCGCAGCTCACCGGAGAAGCCGAGGACGGCTTCATCTGGCGCGATGCCCAACCGCTCCCGAAGCGCCGGGTCCGCGGGACCAGGGGAGAAGATGCCGGTGTCGACGGCGTTGGGGATGACCTCCACGGTTTCGTCCCGTCCCAGGAGCATGCACATCTTCCGGCCCAGGTCCGCGGAGGCCGCGGTGAGGACGCGGGCACGTTGCAGCGTCCACAGCAGGCGCGCGAAGTCGCCCGGGGGGAACATGAGCTGGTCCACGTCATTGCCCCGGGCGCTGACGGTGGAGGCAATGCCCACGGACTCGGCGAAGGCGACGGCGAGGAACCCGGGCGGAGACAGGTAGTGCCCCCACACCAGGTCATAGCGTTGCTTCGCGTGCAGGTAGCCGAGCACGTCGAGCGTGTGCTGCATGGACAGGTCCGTGCTGCCGAACAACCCCAGCCGGTGGAGCGTCACACCCCGCGCGAAGGGTGAGACGTCCCCGGCGTCCTCCACCGTCTGGAGCGCGCCTGGCGCCGCCGTGCGCGTCCAGGCCAGCACGTCCACCCGGGCACCCAGCTTCACCAGCGAGCCCGCGGTGCGCGCGCCACTGCGGGCCAGGCCGCCGATGTCGGGAGGAAAGCGTTCAGCGATGAGGAGGACGCGCGGGCTGTCGGACATGGCCGCGCAACGCTACCTCCATCACGCGCCATCGCCACCCGCAACCTGGGCCTGGAGCCGGCATCTTGCGTAAGACGCCCAGGCGCACGGCAACTGCCCCCTGGGCGTGCTCCCTCACTGCCCGAAGCCCCCCAGCGCCGTCCGGCTGAAGCTCGCGGCTCCCTGACTCACCCGCGCAGCGGACTGGCTGAACACCTGGAACGCCGCGCGAATCTCCTGCGCGCTCTGCCCTGGCGTGAGAATCCACTTGTCGTCGATGCCCATCTCGCGGAACACGCGCCGGAAGTCCGTGCTCCCATCGTTGATGCCCATCGCCGCGACGATGTGATTCTCCGCGCGCTTCAGGTCATTCACCAGCGCCGTCACGTCCTTTGCCTTCGCCGATGTCGAGTGCTGGTCCGAGCCATCCGTAATCAACAGTGTCACTGTCCGCACCGGCACGCCGTTGGCGCTGAACTCCTGCGCCTTCGCCAGCACCGTGCCCAGCAGCACCACCGACTGGTCGTACAGCGGCGTGCCATGGTCCGCCCGGTAGTTCTTGCCATGCATCCGCACCACGTCCTCCACCGGCCGGTACGGGTTCAGCACGAACCCGTTGAGGTAGCGCGTGTGGAAGAGGACGCCGTCCTTCTGCTTGCTCGCCAGCAGCGCGTCCAGCACCAGGTTGTGCCCGTCACACACCGTCTTCGAATGCCCGGAGTAGTCGATGCTCCCCGAGTCATCCGGCATGACCGTCACCAGCACCACCTCGCTGGACTGCACGTCCTCCACGCAGACGCCGAGCCCCGCCTGAATCTGCGCGCCCAGGTCCACCACCGTCAGCGCCTGCAAGCCCGCCGGGCTCAGCACGCCCTCCGCGTGTGCGTCATCGAAGAGCTTCCGGATGCCACTGCCATTCGCCTTGCTGCTCATGTCCCGTGCTCCTTCTCCCTCTCCCGAGGGCAGGGCTCCGCCTGTCCCGCTCGCGCGAGCGCAGGCGAAGCGATTGCTGTGTGTCGTCACGCCTCGCGCCGCGAGGCTCAGGCGATGCGCAGGTCCGGCCAGCTCGCCAGCGGGTCCGTGGACTTCACCAGGTGCATCCCCGCGTCCGCGAAGCGCTTCAGCGACGCCTCCGCCTGCGGGGTGAAGTCCGCCGCGAAGCCCCCCTTGCCGTCCGGCACCGTCACCGACGACATGCAGTCCGTCAGCAGATACACCTTGCGAGCCAGCGCCGCGTCCTGCGCGACAATCTCCCCGAGCAGGTCGTCGATGGAGCTCTTCACGCAGTGGCTCGCCGCCTGCCCTGCAATCACCACCGCGTCCGCGGTCAGCAGCGTCTTGAGGAACTGGGTATTGCGCTGCGCCAGCGGCTGGCCGTCATGCCGCCCCAGCACCTCCGGGCGCATCACCGAGTAGTTCTCCGTCAGCGGATTGCCCCCCTTCACCTCCGCCCACGACTGCATGCCACGCGCGAAGGCGTGGAACAGCCGCGCCTCCTGCACCACCCCCGCCAGCGCGTGCCCGTCGCTCCCCAGCAGGCAGTGCGGCGGCCACAGGTACAGCGTGTACTTGCCCGCCCGCTCCAATTCCTCGCAGTAGTACTTCACCTGCTTGAGCAGCCAGGGGTAGTTGCCACCGCACAGCCACTTCGCCATGGCGGGGTTGGGCCGCGCCTGCCCACGCTCAATCTGCTCGCGTGTCACCTCGCGGTACGGCGTCAGCGGCTGGTCGTCCTGGTCCACCCAGAAGGACGGGAAGAAAATCTGGTACGCGAAGTGGGTGTCGAGCGTCGCCGTCACGTTCGTCAGCGCGCCGAGGTTGCGGTAGATGAACTCCGCGATGCGACGGCTGTCATCCACGGCGCCGCGCCCACTGCGTCCCGCCACGTAGAGCGAGCCCTCCGGGAAGCAGAAGTCCTTCTGCACGTCGATGAGCAACAGGTGCAGGTTGAACGCGTCCGTCGCCGACATGGAGACGTCGTTCGCCGCGCGCCAGCGCTGGGCCTCCACCTGGAGCTTTCCCGCGTCAGGGCTGTATCCGAACTGCCCGGCATGGGCCGCGTCGTAGAACCTCGGAAGCGGAAGCGCCTTCACTTGCGTCTTCATCGTCCTACCTCCTGTGAGGCGTGGAGGCACCCGCTCCACGCGGTTGAGAAACGTCCCTTCAGTTCATTCGCAGCACGGTGATGTCCTGCCGCCCCACCACCGCCAGCCCCTGCCGCACGAGGAAGAGCGAGCAGCCCGCGTCCACGAAGGGCTCGGCATCCGGGAACTCGCGCACCGCCTCCAGGCGGCCCTGCCGAAGCTCCACACGGGTGAGCCCCGTATCGGTGGCGCAGAACAGCGCGTCGCCCGCCGCGCACCGTCCACGTGGCGCGCTGCCCAGCCACGAGCCGTCACCGGCCTCCGCCACCGCGCTCGCGCGCACGGCCCCGTCGTGGCCCACCACCACACAGTGATGCAGCGTGCGCCCACCGGCTTCCTCCACCAGGAACAGCCAGGCGGAGGGCCCATCGAAGACGCAGTCCACGTCCACGAGCTTTCCCGTGGGCCAGGGGAGCGACAGTCCATCCTTCAAGCCCAGGCGCTCCGCATCGAAGACGAAGGCGCCGCGCAGACCGCCCGCGCGATGGAAGCCCAACCCGAAGCGTGGCCCCACGAAGAGCCGCGTCTGTCCTTCGAGCACCGCGCCCACGCGCTCCGGCCCATATGCGCCGTCCCGCCACAGCCCGCCGCCCACCGCCCAGTACCGGTGCCGCGCGTTGGTGGCGAAAGCGGACTGGCCCTCCGGCGCATCCACGCCCACGCGGTCTGGGGGCCGGCCGGGTGCCAGCACCGCCACCTCACCTCCCCGGCCCACCAGCGTCACGTCCCCTTGCAAGGCCCAGCGCAGCGACGGGTCCAGCGCCCCGCGCAGCACCACGCGTCCGTCCTCGCGCCGGTACGCGCCTTCCGCGTGGTAGAGCCAGCGAAGGGTGCCCGCCTCGTTGCTCGCGTGCACCAGCACGCCTCGCGTGGAGAACAACCGCGTCGCCGTCACCTGGCCTCGGACCGACGTCACCGGCGTGGCAGTCGCGGTGGCGTGGGGCTGACACGTCGGGCAGGCCGCTCGCGCATGCTCCACGCCGCACGACGCGCAGGGGGTGAAGCGCAGCCCCTCCAGCAGCGGATACGGAAAGACGCCGCGAAGGTCCTCCACGAAGACGCGGTGCAGATGGTGCAGCACGTCGTCCGGCAAGGTCGCCAGCGGCAGCGCGGGCTTGGGATACTGCACTTCCGGATGGAACACGGTGATGCGTTGGAGCACCCGGCCCGCGGGCGTCGTCCGAGCGGCCGCGCTCCTGGGCTTGTAGACGCCTCCGTGCGGCCCCACGCACAGCAGCGACTGCATCACCGCGACGGCATAGGCATACCAATCACTCTCGATGGAAGCGGGGCGGCTGGGTACCAACCCTTGCGTGCCCGTGCTCCCGAGCCGCAGCGGGTCGAGGAAGCGCTCCGTGAACACCGGACAGAGGAACCCGCCGAACTGGAAGCTGTCCGCGTCGATGAGGTACGCCTCCGACGTCCCCGCCACGAGCACGTTGAGGTCGTTGAAGTCCCCCACCACCACGCCCGACGCATGCACCGCGTCGAGCGTCCGATGCAGCTCGCGCAGCAGGTCCACCACCCGCCCGGACGCCGCGCCGGCCCTGCGGAACGACGGCTCTCCGAAGCGCCGCAAGGGCTCCACGTCGTCCAGCTTGCGCATGGCGTAGCCCAGGACCTCGCGCGCCTTCTTGTCCGTCGCCAGGGCCTGGGGCACCACCACGCGGCCGGGCAGTCCTGTCGGGAAGACGCGCAGCTTGCGTTGGTGCTCGTCCAACCGGACGCGCGCCGCGGCCTGCTCCGCGGGCAGGCCCGTGTAGTCGGGGTGCTCGGGTGGCTTGAACACCTTGAGCGCGCGGCCATCCCCCAGGTCGAACACGTCCGCCTCGCCGCCCTTGCCCAGCGCTCGCGCGGGGTTCAACCGCACCTTCTTGCCTTCGAGCCAGACGTCCATGGCCTCACGCCCTCCCCATGCGGCGACGCAGCACCACCAACGTCGTGTCATCCGGCAGCAGGCCCGGAGTTCGCGACAGTTGCTGGGAGGCGAAGTCCGCGCGCACGGCTTCCCGGTTGAGCAAGGCCAACCGGCGGCGCAGGGCATCCGGGTTGGCGAAGTACCGGTCCTCCGTCCAGAGCCGCGACAGCGGCCCGACGAGCTCGTCCCCCGCCGGCATGCGCGTGGTGGCCAGCCGCTCCAGGTCCGCCACACCGTCGGTGCCCAGCAGCAGCGCGTGGACGTCCTCCGTGGGCACCAGGGCCCGCGTGGTCAGCGCGACGTCCTCTCCGTGCATCAACGCATAGGCGAGATAGGGCGGCGCGTTCCCCGGAAACGGCCCGAGCGGATGCACCTCGCCATTGAGCGCCCACACGCCGTCTCCCGCGGAGAAGACGAGCGTCAGCGAGGGCGTCACCACCGCGCCCACCACGGTGAAGAGGAAGTCCCCCATTACCTCCCGCCCCAGGTCCGCCCGGAGTTCACTGAGCAGACACAACACGTCCTCACGAAGGCCTGGGAGGAAGGTGGGCTCATCCACGCGCTCACCGTCCGCGAGCCGCACCAGCGCGGCCCGCGCCAACCTGCGCGCGCCCAGCTGTGCACCCAGCTCACTGCAGGGCTGGCTGCCACAGCCATCCGTCACCACGGCCACCAGGCCATGCTCACTGGCGCGGATGCACAGCGCATCCTGGTTGTTGCGACCCGCTCGGGCGTGCTCCCGGCCCAGCACCGAGGCAGCGGCGACGTCGAAGGGCAGCGCGGACATGGCTCTCCCGTGGCCCTGAAAGGGCACGTGCGGCGAGACAGGCGGCGATACGGCGGCACGCTTCAGCCAGTGGACACCCCACGGGCAGCGGCCTCTCACGAACCTGGGTTGCGCCCATGTTCGTGTCTCAATGACACCAACATAGTGTCCAAATTACACGATGTCAATGTCACGAGCTGCCGGGGCCTCCCTCGAGCCCGCAGCGGGTCAGAGCTCGAAGTTGAAGCCCGCCTTCTCCAGCTGCTTGTACTTCTTGTGGTCGAACCGGTAGAGGCGCGCGGCCCGGTGGGAGACGTCCTGCTCCACCTCGTCCAGCTCCTCGAGCAGGTCCATGGCGAGGATCTTCTTGCGGAAGTTCCGCTTGTCGAGCTCCCGCTCCAGGATGACCTCGTACAGCCGCTGGAGCTGCGTCAGCGTGAACTTGGGAGGCAGCAGCTCGAAGCCGATGGGTTGATAGCGGACCTTGCCCTTGAGCCGCTGGAGCGCCGTGCCGAGCACGTCCACGTGGTCGAAGGCCAGCTTCGGCGTATCCCAGACGGAGAACCACGCCGCGTCCCGCGCGTCCGTCGCCGCATGCGGCACATGGTCACTGAGCTTCACCAGCGCGAAGTACGCCACCGTGACGACGCGCCCGCGTGGATCTCTCCCCGGGGCGCCGAACGTGTAGAGCTGCTCCAGGTGGTTCGGCCGGATGCCCGCCTCCTCATCCAGCTCCCGGCGCGCGGCGTCGTCGAGCGACTCCTCCATCCGCACGAAGCCCCCCGGCAGCGCCCACCGCCCGGCGAAGGGCTCCACCCCGCGGCGGATGAGCAGCACCTTCAGGTCCTCGTCATCCAGACCGAAGACGACACAGTCCACCGTCAGCGCCGGCCTCGGGTACTCATAGGTGTAGCTCACGGGTCCCGGCATAGTGTCCGGAACACACCCGGGTCAAGTCGCGGACGGAGTGGCCGCCGGGCCCGCGCGGCCTAGGTCCGGACCATGCGCGACAACTGGCGCCAGTCGACGAGCTGAACGCTCTCCTCGGCCAGGTCGAACTCCAGCGAGCGCCGCATGCCGATGACGTCGCCGCCCATCTGGAAGGGCACTTCCCGGTCGAAGTCCATGCGCAGGCGCTGGACGAACCAGTCATGCATGTGGGGCATCGGGTGCTCGCCGCGCCAGAGGCGGAACATGTTCCGTGTGGCCTCGACCACCCCGGCGCCATAGACGCGCACGGACAGCCGGTGGGGCACCGCCTGCGCGAAGGGGAAGGCCTTGAAGCCGAAGCCCCACTCGGGCGTGGTGGCCGCGCCGGCGACGCCCGCGGGCCCTCGGTACAGGAGCGCGCCCTTGTCCCCATGCGGCACGGGCTGCACGGAGCCCCGCGCGTCCACCGTGAGGGCGGGGTCGCCCAGGTTGTAGACGGACACCGTCGGGTTGCCCTCGCCGAAGAGGTGGCGAGGCACCGTCCGGGTGAACATGGCGCCCAGGTAGCCGCGCAGGCCGGCCTGGGTGCTGCGCAGCGGACCGGAGGCGGCGAGCTGGTTCTTGAAGTCCTGAATCATCTCCGCGTCCCAGCCGGTGCCGGCGAAGGGGGCCACCTTGCCCTCCACGCGAACCAGGGCGAAGGGGCGCAGGGGCGGCAGGCGCTCGCCCACGGCGGCAATCTGCTTCAAGGCCTCCGCGGGCCGGGGCGCGCCGGTGACGCGGGCCCAGGCGTTGCCGGTGCCCATGGGGAGGACGCCAATGGCCGGCAGGGCCACCCCCGCGGTGCGCAGCTCGTTGAGCAGCCCCGTAATCGTCCCGTCACCGCCGCCCGCCAGGAGGAGGGAGGGCGGATTGGGCCGGAGCGTGTCCGAAATCCAGGCACGGGCCTCGTCGAGCGAACGGGTGAGCGCCACGCGAGCCCGGGGCAGGAAGCGCTGGACCAGCCCTCCCATGCCTTCGGAGCCCCGGCGTGCACGCAGGTTGACGAGGACGGCGATGTCATTCATGGCGAGCGGGACTCTCTCCACGCTTTGTCATGGCCCGGTCACGGCGCAGCAACCGGTGACGCGTCGTGACGCAAAAACGACCCTCATACTCCCAGTGCATGGGCGAAACGGGCCTTCAGCCCCCGTGCCTCCCGCTTCTTTCCGAGGGAGAACGCCGCCGCGGCCACGCCCCCGGCGACCAGCAGCCGGCGCAGCCATTGCTTGCCCGCAGCGTGATGGCCCCCCGAGGTCCCCGTTCCCTCCGCCATCGGCCGGAAGAGCGTCCCAGAGGTGTGGCCCTGGCGCTCCTTCTCGAAGTGATGGGCCTCGGTAACGCCATTCATGGTGCGCTCGAAGGTGCGGGGCAGCAGGCCGTGCATGGCGGCGAAGCTCCGAGCTGCGGGGCCGACGAAGACCTCGTGTCTGGGGCTGCGGAGGACCCGGAGGATGGCGCGCGCGACGCGCTCCGGCGTG
Organism: Myxococcus virescens; assembly: GCF_900101905.1. NCBI lineage: Bacteria > Pseudomonadati > Myxococcota > Myxococcia > Myxococcales > Myxococcaceae > Myxococcus > Myxococcus virescens. Next base: position 132,216 of record NZ_FNAJ01000015.1, read on the forward strand.
TAGACGGGCTCCACGGGACGGATGCGCCAGCCGGTGTAATTGGCGGTGTGTTGCCACAGCGGGGTGTCGATGGCCGCGGGGAGCACGGTGCACACGTCGATGCCGGTGCCGAGCAGCTCCTGGCGGACAGACGCCGAGAAGCCGCGCACGGCGTGCTTCGAGGCCACGTAGGCGCTGACATACGGCGCGGCGACCGTCCCGAAGGTCGAGGAGACGTTGACCAGGGTGCCGTAGCCCTGCCGGCGGAACTGGGCCACGGCGGCGCGGGCGCCGCTGACAGTGCCGAAGAAGTTCGTCTCCATCACCTGCCGGAAGGCGTCATCCGGTGTCTCTTCGAGCCGGCCCATGAGGTAGACGCCCGCGTTGTTGATCCACGCATCGAAGTGGCCGAAGACGTTGCGCGCCTCGTCCGCCAGGTGCTGCACGGCGGCCACGTCGGACACGTCCGTGGGCACGACGTGGGCCTGGACGCCGAGCCCCCGGCACTCGCGAGCCAGGTCCTCCAGCGGCTCCTCGCGCCGGGCGGCCAGGACGACGTGGGCCCCCTTCTTCGCCAGGGCCAGCGCGGTGGCGCGGCCAATGCCACTGGACGCGCCGGTGACGACGACGACTTGGTTCTTCCAGGCTCGCTTCATGTCCGCGTTCTCCTTGTCGGGCCGAGCCCCAGCGCATGGCCTGAGTTCCCCTCGCGAAGATGGCGATTGCACACAGCGACGCACCGGGTCATCGAACACCTGGCTGGAGGGCAGGCGGCAGGGCGGCGCGAGGGTCCACGTCCCAGACCGCCGCCGGGGATGGGGGTCCACTGCCGGGACGGGGGCTGGGCGCGAAGCGGTGCGTCCGCACGGGACGTGGAGGCGGGGTGCTACGCGGGTAAGGGGTGGAGATGGCTCGGCTTTTCGCGGAGCACGGGTGGGTTGGAGGAAGCGGAGCGGGCTTGGTATGTGCGAGCGACTGTCGGGCAGGAAACGGAACGCAACCTGCACTCGGCCCGCGAGCCATGAACATCTCCGAACGCTTCCTTCCGCCGCCCTGGACGGCGGCCGTCGTCCTCCTGTGTGCGTCCGCCTGCATCAACGTGCCGGCCGTCGAGCCCGCACAGGCAGAGGTGCGAATCACCGCGCCGGCGGGAACGGCCTACACGAATGGTGTGGTCGAGGTCCGACTCGACGTGACGGGCCATGCGCCGGACCGCGTGGAACTGCTCAAGGACGGCGAAGTGATGGCGGAGTTGGCGCCGCCATACACGTACACCTGGGACACGGCGGGAGAAGCGGAAGGGACGTACCGGCTGGAGGCGCGCGCGGCGCTGGGAGATGTCGCGTACGTGAGCGCGAACCGCGAGGTGGTGGTGGACCGGACGCCGCCGCAGGTGGTGTCACGCGTGCCGGAACCTGGCGCCCAGGAGGTCTGGGTGCAGAGCCCCATCCGCGCCGCGTTCTCCGAGCCCGTGAAGCAGAGCACCGTGACGACGGAGTCCGTGCACCTGACAGTGGGCGACGTGGCCGTGGCGCACACGGTGTCCCTGTCGGAGGACGGGAAGACGGTGACAGTGGTGCCCGTGACACAGATGACCGCGCCGAGCACCGTGACGCTGGCCTTCTCTGGGACGGTGACGGACCTGGCTGGGAATGCCGCTGTGAATCTGGGGGAGGCGTGGAGCTGGGCTGTTCCTGAGTTCGTGCCGTATCCGACGCACTCAATCGTTCCACGCCATCCCTATACGGGAGTTACTGCCTACCTCAAGCTTGGCCCAAGCGGGCACCCTACAGTTCTGACACATCGATTTGATGGTCAGGCCGGGAACCTTTTCGTGAGCCGATGGGATGGTGACAACTGGGAGCAACTCGGAGGCGGGCTTAAAACCAGCCCAGAAGAATTCAGCATCTTTTCCCCCAATCTTCGGATCCTTCCAGACGGAAACCCTATCGTCGCTTGGACGGAGAACCTCGGCGCAGAGTTCAACAATTACATTCACGTCGCACAATGGAATGGCGAAACATGGGAACGACTTGGAGGCAGCGAAGGAATCGTTCCTGAACGACCCCATGCTTGGGATGTCGCACTCGCGCTCACCAGCGACGGTCGGCCTGTCGTTGCAACCAGTATGGACCCAGAAGACGCCGAGGGCGGTATCCAAGTCTATCAATGGACCCATGAGCAGTGGCAGCGAATTGGTCCTCCTGTTTATGACTCCCTCTACTCGGTACGGACGCCCCAGCTCGCGCTAGACTCTCTTGACAACCCCACGATCGCCCTTGCGCATCCCGCAACTGAGATGCGGGGACGCATCGTCGTTTGGCGTTGGACGGGAAGCGAGTGGACGCAACTAGGAGAGTCCGTCAACAGCAGCGCAAACCAAACCTCCTATTCCTCCGGTCTCAGGTCACTCCTTTTCAACTCAGCTGACGAACCCATCATCTCCTGGACGGGTAGCAGCACAGGCACACAAGATGACCTGTTCTCCAGCATTTGGTCCAACAACCAATGGGTCTCGCTAGGAACTCCGCCGCGGACGGACGCAACGAGCATCCGAACAGTCCGTGGGAGCACTCTCACCACCAACGATGCGCTCCTCCTGGTGTCGACCGAAAATGACACCCTGGGGGGAATGATCAACATCCATCGCCGAGAGAACAATCACTGGCAGCTCGTATGGAACAGCCGGGCGGCCTTTCCCGGGACGCGCACCTCCATAGGAGCGCACAGCTTCGACGCAGACACCTCCGGGAATCTGGCATTGGCCTGGACCGAGCCAAGAGAAGAACAACACGTCGAAATTGTCGTGTATCGGCGAAACCAATAAACCAAGTCCCAGCCCATCCGCTACGTATCCAAGAGAGTCAAAGATGAGGATCGCAACAGCAATTGTCGCATGCCTTGTGTCCACGACTGCATACTCGGCCCCCCGTCGTACGGTGGTGGCCAGTGGTGACTGCAAGGACGCGGAGCTGAGCGGGCAGGCCAAGGCATTTTTGGGAGCCCTCGCCTCGCGCCCTGAGCAGGACACACTCAGCGCCAGCCAGTTCAGCGACCGGCTCTTCCCGCAGCCCACCAAGAGCTATGAGGACCTTCAGCGGCAGCTCGAAGCGGCCCAGGACCAATTCTACGAAGGCCGCAACGCCAGGACGCTCCAGGCCGTCGACGAAGCCCTGCAGCAGATCACTCGACTCCCCGTGGGAGACGCCCGCTGGAAGCTCTACGTCGAAGCCCAGCTCCTCCACGGCCTCAACTACCGCGCCATGGGCAAGCTGAAGGAGAGCGACACCGCGTTCCGCAACGTGCTTCGGCTCCAGCCCGAGTACCAGCTCAACCCGGACTACTTCGCCCCTTCTGTTCGACAGAACTTCGACAAGCTCCGGAAGGAACTCGCCCAGACGCGCAAGGTGAAGCTGTCCGTGAAGTCCACGCTGCCTGCCGCGGACGTGTACCTGGATGGGCTCAAGCTGGGGCAGACGCCGCTGTCGCTCGATGCGGTCCCGGGCACCTATCACCTCACGCTCGTCAAAGGCGCCACCACGAGCTTCCCACGGCACATCCAGGTGCAGGGCACGGAGACGCCGTTACTCGTCGACGTGGCCTATGAGGGCGCTGTCTCCGCGAGCCCCTTCCCCTGCCTCGCCACCTCCGACGGCAACGACGAGCGCACGCTGAGCCATGCGGTCCGGCTGGGCGGCACGCTCGGCGTGGAGGAAGTCATCGTCGTCCGGCTCGAGCGCCCGAGCAGCGGGCCCAAGTGGTTCGCGGCCACCGTCCTCAATGTCGAAGGAGGACAGAAGCTCCGCGAAGGCGGCTTCAAGACCCAGGGCGCGGACGCGCCGGACGAGGCACTCGCGGCGCTGGTCGACTTCGTCACAACCGGCCGCTCACCCTCCAACCTCGTGGTGATGAACGCCAATGGAAAGGCCCCGTGGGAATCTTCTGGGAACGTGGGCCGGAACGGGAGCGCGTCAGCAGGCGGCATGGACCTGACGGCCCCCAACCTCATGTCAGAGGGTGACGCGTCCGGGACACGCTCCACCTCCGGACTTCGCACGGCCTCGTATGTCGCGCTGGGAACAGGTGTGGCCGCATTCGGTGGCGCGGGCATCGTCCGGCTTCTTGCCCAGAAAGATGTGAACGCACTGGAGAAGCGGCTCGACAACGGCCGGATTCTGTCCAGTGACAAGGAGGCGATGGGGCTTCGCGACTCGCTGGTTCAGAAGAGCAACGTCCTCAATGGGTTGCTCATCGGCGGAGGCGCGGCAGTTGTCACGGGCGCGGTGCTCTACCTCCTGTCTCCTGATTCGAGCTCGGCACCACCCGTCTCAGTCGGACTCTCCGCGGACAGCCACGGCGCGGCGGCCTCACTGTCTGGTTCGTTCTGACGCACTATTCACGAATCCAAAGACACGCATTCCGCGAGAGGTGGACCATCCGAGTCAGTCCACCTCTCGCGCAGGCAAGCAGACACGTCGAGTGCTGGATAGGAGAGACGCGTCAACAAACACCGCCGGGCCCTCACGGCGCATAGAGTGCCGCGCATGATGCGAGCCCTCTTCGTCCTGCTGCTGGCCACGAGCGCCTCCGCGGCCTCTCCCCGAACCCTCCGAGTCGACTACTTCCACACCGGGAACGCCACCGAGGAACGGTTCAGCCTCGACAAGGTCGTCATCGAGCCGCTGCCCTGGCCCGGCCACCCGGAACGGGCCATCGACGAGACGAACCTCGGCAAGTACCTCTTCGAGGTCCGAGACCGGGAGAACAACCGGCTCCTGTTCTCGCGAGGCTTTGCGTCCATCTACGGCGAGTGGGAGGTCACGAACGAGGCGCGCAGCAGCAACCGCACCTTCCATGAGTCCCTCCGCTTCCCCGCGCCTGCGCGCCCCGTGCAGGTGCTCCTCAAGAAGCGGGATGCCCAGAATGCCTTCCGCGAAGTGTGGTCGCTGGTTGTCGACCCGAAGGACATGTTCGTCGACTCCTCGTCTCCTCCCGCGCCCGGGCCGCTGTTGAAACTGCTGGAGAACGGGCCGTCAGCGCAGAAGGTCGACCTGCTCATCCTGGGGGACGGCTACACGAAGGCCGAGCACGCCAAGTTCGAGAAGGATGCCCGGCACATGGTGGACATCCTCTTCACCTTCTCTCCCTTCAAGGAGCGCAAGTCGGACTTCAACGTGTGGGGGCTCGTCCCCGCCGCGGCCCAGTCCGGTATTTCGCGCCCCTCCACCGGCGTCCACCGGCGCTCGCCCATCGGGGCCACCTACGACGCCTTTGGCAGTGAGCGCTATGTGCTCACCTTCGACAACAAGGCCTTCCGCGAGGCAGCGTCCTTCGCGCCCTACGAGTTCGTGGAGATCCTGGTCAACGGCAACACCTACGGCGGCGGCGGCATCTTCGGGCTCTACGGCACCGTCGCCTCGGACAGCCTGTGGGCGCCCTACGTCTTCGTGCACGAGTTCGGCCACCACTTCGCCGGGCTGGCGGACGAGTACTACACCTCCGAATCCGTCTATGCGCCCGCCGCGGACCGCCTGGAGCCCTGGGAGAAGAACGTCACCGCGCTCCACTCCCCGGAAGACCTGAAGTGGAAACACCTGGTGTCACCAGGAACACCCCTGCCTACCCCCTGGAACAAGGAGGGATACGAAAAGCATGCCACCGCCGTGCAGAAGCAGCGCGGCCAGATTCGGGCACAGCGAAAGCCCGAGTCAGACATGGACAAGCTCTTCCTGACCCAGCGGGACTGGGAGGAAAAGTTCCTTTCCTCACAGAAGTATTCAGGCCGGGTCGGGGCCTTCGAGGGGGCCATGTACGAGTCGAAGGGCTACTACCGGCCACAGGTCGACTGCGTGATGTTCACTCGGGATCGCGTCCCATTCTGCGCGGTGTGTCAGAGCGCCATCTCCGAAGTCATCGACCTGTATTCCGGCCCTCCGGCCAGGTCTCCCCAGGCCAATCCCTGAACGCCTGAAAATCCGGGCACCTCTTGTGTGAAATGCCCATGTCACCAGGAGCGGACATTGGATTGCCCTCCGGTTCAGGTGTAAGGGGGACGCAACCTGCTTCCCATGGAGGGGAACTCATGCAGAGACGATTTTGGCTCCCGGCGGTCGTCACGGCCGTGATGGTCACGATGGGCACGGGATGTGGCGACGAATGCGTGGACCAGTTTGACTGCCGCACGGACAAGGGCCCCCCGGCCGCCGGCAAGCAGTGGACCTGTAACTCTGGCACGTGCGAGCAGCGCGACATCACCCAGGGCCCGGATGCGGGCACCGAGGAAGACGCGGGCACCGAGCCGGATGCCGGCGAAGGTGATGCGGGCACCGACCCGGAGGGCTGCACCAGCAACGCGACCTGCGGTCTGACCGAGACCTGCAACACCACGACGAGCACGTGCGAAGACTCGGGCTTTGCCACGCCGGTCGCGACGACCAGCACGCAGATCCAGGCGGTCCGGGATGCGGCGGATGGCGCGCTCGACCCCGCGCTGCCCATCGAGGGTGCGTTCGTCACGTTCATCAAGCCTGCCGTCACGGGCAGCAACGAACTCCCCGGCTTCTTCGTCCAGGCCGAGGCCCAGGGCCCCGCCCTGTTCGTGTCCGACGCGACGGCGCTGGCCGCGGTCGCCGTGGGTGACCGGGTCAGCTTCTCCGTGTCGTCGAAGGCGACCACCGGCGGCCTGCGCTCCGCGGCCACCGTCACCGGGACCACGGTCATCAGCCAGGGCCACCCGGTTCAGAACCAGTCGACCGCCACCCCGGCCGGCCTCGCGGTCAACCGCTCCGCGGACACGTCGGACACGCTGGTGAACGGCCTGGACTCCGTAGAGTCCGAGCTCACCTACCTGACGGGCGCGATTGCCGCGGCCGGCAGTGGCATTGGCGCCGGCTACACTGGGTTCCAGATCACCACCGAGGGTGTCATCGCTGGCACCGCCAACTTCCGGCTCCGCGTGCCCACGACGCTCGCCACCGAGCTCGACCTCATCCAGGGCTGCACGTTCACGCTGAACGCGGGCCCCATCTGGCGGTTCGATGCCGCCGCCCAGCCGTCCGCGTTCACGGCCTCCGAGCTCACCCTGTCGGGCTGCGCCGCGCCGACGTTCAAGTCGGCTTCGGCGACGTCGCTGACGGAGCTCGTGCTCAGCTTCAGCCGCAGCATCTCAGCGGCGAGCATCACCAACGCGCCGGAGCAGTTCACGCTCACCGAGGGACTGACGATCTCCGAGTTCCGCGTCGAGGGTCAGCGGGTCATCCTGACCACGAGCGAGCAGACCCCGGGCACCACCTACTCCGTCACCGTCGCGAACACCGTGACGGACGTGGCGGGAGGCTCTGTGGCTTCGGAGGCCAGCACGCAGACGTTCCGTGGCTACCGCACGCCGGCCGTTCTCCAGCTGACCGAGGTGCAGCCGAACGCGACTGGGTCCGGCAGCGCCAAGGACCTGGTTGAACTGCAGGTCCTCACTGCGGGAACCACGGCAGGCCTCATCTTGGTCCAGGACAGCGTCACCGCCAACCCCGGTACACTCGCCAGCTTCCCCGACGTGGACGTCGCGGTCGGCGACATCATCGTGGTGCACCTCAACCCGGTCGACACCCAGGAGAATCCTTTCAGGGCCGAGACCCTGACGAAGGATGAAGCCCCGCGGAGTGCCAATCCCACGCACTACGACACTGCATGGGATTTCAGGGGCATTGGTACCAATGCCATCACCTACTCGAGCCGGATCATTCTCGTGCAGGACGCGGCTGGAACCATTCAGGACGCGGTGCCGTTCCGGACGACGGGGACCCCTCCCGGTGCCTTCCCGGGCCACCTGCAGGCCATTCAGGCTGCCGGCCAGTGGCTACCAGCCGATTGCGAAGGTGCCCCCTGCACCAACACGTCCACGCCTTCCGCCGGTGACGTGTCCGCATCCTGGGCAGGTATTCCGAACAACGCCGATCCCACGAGCAACAGCGTCCGCCGCCTCAGCGCGACGGACACCAACACGAAGGAAGACTGGGCGGTGGGCGCTCCTTCGTGGGGCCTGCCCAACTTCTAGTCTGACGGCTTCCACATGAAGCATCCGGGCCGCGGCTCCTTGTGAGCCGCGGCCCTTTTCTTTGCCCTGGGTTCGGTAGGACCCTGTGCGTCGTCGTCATGGCTGCCTCTACAGTGCCGACACTTCATCCGTGGGCCCGACTCCTTCGCGGGCCGGAGTCTTCATGCGCGCCCATCACGCCCTGCTCCCCATCCTCGCGCTGCTGCTGACCGCATGTTCTGACTCCGCGCCTCACCGCACTGACGACACCGGACCGGAACTGGCCATCACCACGGAGGCGCTCCCCGCCGCATCCGTCGCGCAGGTCTATCGCAGCTCCCTCACCGCTTCGGGTGGCACGCCTGCCTATTCGTGGCGCGTCGCGCAGGGCGCACTGCCCACCGGACTCAGCCTCTCCACCCTGGGCGAAATCACCGGGACGCCCCAATCGGCAGGCACCGCCTCCTTCGACGCGGAGGTCCGTGATTCCCGCGGACGGACTGTTCGCGCCACGTTCGAGCTCGCGGTGCTCAACGCCGGCCTCCAGGTCGCATCGTCCACGCTCCCCGATGCATACGTCGGCGACAACTACGCCGCGCAACTCGACGCTTCGGGCGGCACGGCGCCGTACACGTGGACGCTCGCGGAGGGCACCCTCCCGTCGGGCGTGCGCCTCGACGCACAGGGGCACATCTCCGGCGTTCCCGCCAACTCCGGCACCTTCTCCGTCACCGTCCACGTGCAGGACGCCACCGGGCTTTCGAGCCAGCGTGTCCTCTCGCTCTCCGCCTTCACCGCGCCCTATCTCGCGGGCGGCACGCTCCCCTCCGCCTCGCTCGGAGCGGCCTACTCCACGGAGCTTCACGCCGTTGGCGGGCGACCACCGCTCACGTTCCGCATCACCTCGGGTGCCTTGCCCACGGGCCTCCAACTGGATGACAGCCTTGTCCGAGGGACGCCCAGCGAACCAGGAGCCGACTTCTTCACGGTCGAGGTCCAGGACGCCAATGGCCGTGCGGCGTCCGCCACGTTCAACCTCACCGTCCAGGGCGGCATCACCCTCACCCCCAGCGCGCTACCGGATGCCTATACCGATGCCGCGTATCGACAAGGCCTGTTGGTGATGGGTGGACGCGCGCCTTATGCCTGGGTGCTCAGCGCGGGTTCGCTTCCCGCCGGCATCCGACTCACCAGCGCCGGCCTGCTCGAAGGCACCGCGTCCACGACGGGTACCTTCTCCTTCTCGGTCCAAGTCACCGACGCCGACGCACGCGTCGCCACCCGGGCGCTCGACCTTGTCGTGTACCGGCCTCCGTCCGTGGATGGACCTGCGATTCAGCTCGACGGGTATGTCTCGCAGTCCTTCAGCGCCACGTACTCCGTCACCGGCGGAAAGGCGCCGTATTCGTTCGCTCCAGCCAGCCCCCTCCCTTCCTGGCTGCAGCTCTCCGCCTCCGGACGACTCTCAGGCACGCCCCCCGCTCCCGGCGCCATCAGCGGACAGGCCGTCGTCACCGACGCGAACGGACGGACGGGCACACGCGCCTTCACCCTCACGGTCTACGCACTCCCCACCGTCGTCACCACGTCGCTGCCCGATGCGCGCAAGGACCTGCCCTACTCCACCCAACTGCAAGCATCCGGCGGCAAGGCGCCGCTTTCCTGGCACATCGTGTCGGGGATGCCGCCTTCGGGGCTCACCCTCTCAACATCAGGAATCCTCAGCGGCACCCTCTCGGAGCTCGGGTACTCAGCATTCACAGTCACAGTGACGGACGCCACGGGCCAGCAGGGTTGGCACGCGATGGTCCTCCACGTGCGCACCGCCAGCGCGCCCCTCACAGTGGGCCATTGGAACCTCGAGTGGTTCGGTGCCCCCACCCAGGGCCCGCCGGACTCCACCTCGGAGGGCGGAACGCCGGACGACCTTCAGATTGCCCACGCGCGCGACATCATTCGCGACTCGGGGGCCAACGTGTGGGGCCTCGTGGAGATGGTGGATGCCGCGGACTTCGCCACCCTCAAGGAGCAGCTCCCCGGCTTCAATGGCTTCCTCGCCAATGACACGTCCTTCGTCCCCAACGGAACCGCCTACTACAGCCATGGCGAGCAGAAGCCCGGCATCCTCTACGACAGCACCCTCACGCTTCAGGAGGCGCAGCTCATCCTCACGGCGAACGCCGCGGACTTCGGTGGCCGGCCACCGCTGCGCGTGGACTTCACCACGACCGTCCAGGGCGTGAGCACCCCACTGGTCGTCATCGTCGTTCACCTGAAGGCGTTCGACAACGAGACCGCCTACGGACAGCGGCAACGCTCCAGCGCGGCGCTCAAGTCGTACCTCGACACATCCCTGCCCACCGAACGCGTGCTCGTCATTGGCGACTGGAATGACGATGTCGACCAGTCCATCACCCAAGGCAGCGACGGCGCCCAGCTGCCCAGCCCCTTCGCTCCGTTCGTGGCCGACACGCAGCGCTACACCTTCATCACCGAGCCACTGTCCCTGCGCGGCTTGCGCACCACCGTCGACTATCACGACGCCGTCGACCACACGCTCGCCTCCAACGAGATGGCCGCGAACTACCTGCCCGGCTCCGTCGAAATCCTGCGCCCGGACGCGTGGATTCCCAACTACGGCGACATCGTCAGCGACCACTATCCCGTCATCAGCAGCTACGACCTGGGAGACTCCGGCGGCGTCACGGACCCGGAGCCCTTGTCCAACCTCATCATCAACGAGGTCCTGCCCAACGAGCCCATCCCGCCCGGGCAGACCGTGTCGGACACCCATTACGAATTCATCGAGCTGTACAACGCGGGGACCGCCACCGCGGACCTGTCCGGCTGGAGCCTGTCGGACTCCGCATCCGTGCGGCACGTCTTCGCCCCTGGCACCACGCTCGCTGCCGGTCGGGTCTTCGTCGTCTTTGGTGGCGCTCGAGGCTTCCCGGCCGGTACGCCCGATACCGTGGCCGCATCCTCGGGCGGCCTGGGCCTCAACAACGACGGCGACGTCGTCAGGCTCCTCTCGCCCGATGGGAGCAACGTCGATGAGATGTCCTACGGAGGCACCTTCGACAACATCTCCTTCAACCGGTCGCCCGATGCCACGCCCGGCGCGGCGTTCGACTATCACCACCTGATAACCCCAGGTCTCAGCTCATCCCCGGGCCTCCGCGTGGATGGCCGGGCGTTCTGACCCGCGCCCGCGAGAGGCGCCTCCGGCCTCGGTTTCAGCGAAGTGAATCGAGCGGCGCGCCTGGGCCCGCGGTGTCCTCGCGTGGGGCTGACTCTTGCGGACGCGGCGGTTCGGCACCGGTCCCCGGCATCCCATCCACGCGGTGCGCCACCAGACCTCCGGGACCATCGCCGTAGGTGACACGAACCTCGTCTCCCTCGTGATACTCCCGCAGGCCCGTGACGAGCTCGCCCTTCATGAAGAGGCGGGTCTGCTCATCCACTCCGACGTCGTACTCCACGCCGTCATCGCCGCGGATGAGCAGCTCGTTGTCGCCCACCCACTCCACGCGGCCATGGAGCTGGTCCGTGGGCGCTGGCCGTCCCGAACCGCCCTGCCCCGCCCCCAGCGTGCCCACGGGAAGCGAGCCGGAGCCAGGCGCCCTGGATTCAGGGGGCCGCTCGCGTGAGGCCATGAGGCCGCGAAGGACATCCGAGCGGCCTTCTCGCTCGCTCGCGGATGGAGGCCCCCGGCTCTCGCTCCGCTGGCCGCAACCGAGCCACACGGCGAACAGCCCGAATGCCATCAGCCTCCAACCGCGCGTTGCCCTCATGCGCTCGTGCCCCCCGCGTGTGGAAGTTCATCGCGACGGCCGGCCGGCCCGCACCGGCCCGCGCCTGTCTCTTCCTCAACATGCGGATGGCCCTGGCGGCCGAGAACCCAGTGCTCCCCAAGGCGCACCTTGATGGCGACCAGGGAGGCGGTAGAGCGCTCCGTCTCACGGCATCTCAGCCTGCGTGGATGCCTCGACCTCGAACGCACCAGCCGGCCATCATCCTCCTGAAGCCTGCCCGAGGAGGACCTCCCGCGCGGGTGTGTCAGCGCAACGAAGCCCTCTCGGAGCGGCTGCGCGCCAGTGAGAAGGAGCAGGCCATGCTGCTCGACGAATCACCGCCCTGGCCTCGTTCGTCAGCGCGGACGAGTGCTACGGCCGCGTCAACAAAGCGCATGAGGACGGGTTCGGGCTTTCGCAGGAGCAACTCGGAGGGGCTGCCTGCGGCGTGCCGAGCCCCTTCGTGAAGCGGAGGGAGCGAAGTTCGAACAGCAATCCATGCGCTCGTCCGGACCGCCGTGCAGGAAGGGGGAGAAGCCGCGCGTCGTCCCACGTCTCGACGCGCGCACTCCCGTCGGGGGCACCAGCCAGCCCCCGACGGCCCTCGCAACTACTCGATGGCGAAGATGAGCGTCACCTTCGCCTGCACCCTCTGCTCCTCGGGCTGGATGGGCGTCGCCATCGCGCGGGCATCCGCTACCTCGGCCATCGCGAAGCGCGCCGGGTAGAGCTGCGGCGGCTCCGTCACCGTGCTCGCGTCGAGCACCGCGCCCAGCTTCACGTTCAGCGACGCGGCCAGCACCTCCGCCGACTTGCGCGCCCGCGCCACCGCCTGCCGCAGGGCTTCACCCTGCACCGCCTCCTGGCGGCTCAGGCCGAAGCGCACCGAGTCCACCCGGTTCGCGCCCGCCGCCAGGGCCTGGTCCAGCAGGTTCCCCACCCGCGACAGGTCCTTCACGTGGACGCTCACCAGGTTGCTCACCCGGTAGCCCTTCAGCTTCGGCTCCGTCTGGTTCGGCAGCGGCGGCGCGTACTCCGGGTACACCGAATAATTACGCGTCTGGATGTCCCGCCGCGCGATGCCCGCGGACGTCAGCGCCGCAATCACCTTCTCCATCCGCTTCGCGTTCTGCTCACCCGCCGCCTTCGCGTTCGGCGCCAGCGTCTCCACCGCCACGTCGATGAAGGCCTCGTCGGGCTGCGCCTTCACCTCACCGGTGCCTTCCACGCGAATCGTCCGCATGCCCGCCGGGGCCTGCGCACGCGGCGCGGAGACGGGCTGTGGCTGCGCGAAGGCCGTCAGGCCAGTGAGCAACATCGCTGTCAGCAACAGGGGTCGAACAGGTCGAGCGAACATGGTGCCTCCTCAGGAATGGGCCGCTGCGGGTCGTACTGCAACGTCCTTACCCCTTGGAACGGCCGTCAACGGGTGACATTCATATTCCTCGTGCTCGTGCCCGGGGCGCTCCTTCTTCCTCCTGGAAGAAGGAGCGCCGGACGGGCCGGAATCCTGTCCCGGCGGAATGTCACGGACCGGCGGCTTCGGCGCCGGCCATCTCCCGCACCACCTGACCGGGGCCCCGGCTCGCCACCGAACGCACCTTCGTGGTGGCCTTGCGCCGCGCGGCCCTCAGCGCATCCCGGCCCATGTCCATCACCGCCGACACCGCGCCCACGACCAGGTTGCCGGGCGGCGTGTCCGGCGCCATCGGGTGCGGCCGCGTGGGCGCCGCCTTCCGCGACATCTCCAGCACGTCGCCCATCGTCCGAAGTTCCTGCGGACGGAAGACCTTCTTCAGCGCCGGGAAGAGGTCGCCCTCCTCCTGCAGGACGTGCGCGCGCACGTTCTCCATCAACACCTGCACCTTCGCGTCGAAACGCTCGGCTTCCGGAGACATTCCGTCCAGCTCCGCCAGCAGCCACTTCACCACGTGGTGCTCCTCCAGCGAGCGCAGCACGTCCGGCCCCAACTCCTCCGAGCGTGAACGAACCGCGGGGTAGAACACCTGCTCCTCGATGACGGCGTGCACGGCCAGTTCGGTGACCATCTGGTCCACCAGCCGACGCTTCAACTTGTGTGCATTGGGGCCCGCCTTCTCGAACTTCCGGAACAGCTGCTCCACCGTCTTGTGGTCCGCCTTCAGCAACGCGATGGCATCCATGGACTCACCTCCTTGAGCGTTCGTTGGCCGCTGGCGTCCTGGCGCAGCGCGGCATGTCGTGGATGGTGGGGATGACGCCGCTGGGATGCGCGGGCGGCGCGCGGGCGGCCTGACCGCACGGCCGCCCAACGGGCAACCCGCCACGCCGCTGAGGATGTGACGGGCTCCGAGACTCCCGGGCAATCACCCGTGGGCGTTTCGCGGGCCAATGTCCGTGCCACCGTACCTCGGGAGGATGGGGTGCGCCGCTGGTGGGACTGGGGAAGGGAGAGCACCGTGATGAATGACATCCTGCGCGTCCGGGTCGCGCGCGTGACTCGCGAGGCCGAGGACATCCTGTCGTACGAGCTGGTCGCGACGGAGGGCGGCACCCTGCCCCCCTTCGAGGCTGGCGCCCACCTGGAGGTCCGCGTCCCAGGTCCGGGAGACTTCCTGCGCGCGTATTCACTCTGCAACGACCCGGAGGAAACCCACCGCTACGTCATCGCCGTGGCCCGTGACGCCAAGGGCCGCGGGGGCTCGAACGCCATGCACGAACGGGTGCACGAGGGGGACGTGCTGGAGGTGAAGCCTCCTCGCAACAACTTCCCCCTGCTGTTCGCGCGCAGCTACGTGCTGGTGGCGGGAGGCATCGGCATCACCCCCATGCTGTCCATGGCGCGCGTGCTCCAGCGCACCGGCGCGGACTACACGCTGCACTACTGCGCGCGCGCGCCCGGCCGCACCGCCTTCCACGAGCTGCTCTCCCAGGCGCCCTTCGCCGAGCGCGTGCGCTTCTCCTTCGACGGAGGGGACCCGGCCCGGGGCCTGGACGTGAAGGGACTGCTGGCCACGCGACAGCCGGGGGCCCGGCTGTACTGTTGCGGTCCCACAGGGTTGATGAAAGCCGTGCGCGACGCGGCCACCCTGCACCGCTGGCCTTGGGAGAAGGTGCACTTCGAGTCCTTCACCTCCGAGGGCACCAGCGCCGCCACGGGCCGGGAGGAGCAGGGTTTCGAGGTGACCATCCGCAGCACGGGCCAGGTGCTGCAGGTGCCCGTGGGCCAGTCGGTGCTCAACGTGCTGCGCCGCAACGGGGTGCGCGTCCCCAGTGACTGCGAGGCCGGGACGTGCGGCACCTGCGTCACACGGGTCTGCGACGGCCAGCCCGACCACCGCGACACCTTCTTCCAGACGGAGCCCGCGGGTGACCAGCGCATGCTCGTCTGCGTGTCACGCGCCCGCTCCAAGCGGCTGGTGCTGGACCTCTGACACGGCCGGGCCGGGAGCTATGCCGCCCTGCCCGACGCCTCCCGGCGAGCACGCGCCACTTCGGACCGGACGAGCTGACGCAAGGCTTCCGGGTCGAAGGGCTTCTCCACGCGCGGATTGCCCACACGCTCCAGGAACGTCCGCGCGGTGGCCGTGAAGGCGCCGCCGGTGATGAACACGATGCGCTCCGCCGCTCGCGAGTCCACCTGCGCGAGCGCGTCGTACAGGTCCATCCCGGTCATCTCCGGCATCATCAGGTCGCAGAGCACCACGTCGTAACGGGCCTCTGTCCCGGTCAGCTTCTCCAGGGCTCGCCGCGCGCTCACCAACACATCCACGTCGTTCTCTCGCGCGAGGGTGCGACGGATGGCGCCACTCACCAGGGCATCGTCGTCCACCACCAGCACGCGGCCTCGCGTTGCCGCCTCGGCGGGCGCTGGAGCCGGAGCGGCCTGGGCGGAGAACCGCCCACCCTCGCCCGCGCCGTCTGAAGGCGGCCCATCCGCGCTCCCGTGGGTGGACGACGGCGCTCCCAGGTGCGAGCCCACGGTGCCCACATCCGATGACCGTGACATGCCGGAGGTGACACTGGCGTCCTGCGCGGCCATCCGCCCTCCGTTCTCCTGGCTTGCCGCCGGGGCGTCGGAATCCGCTGCCCGGCCGTCCGTGGACTTCGCCTGCGGAGGCGTGATGCCCCCTCCAGCGCCTTGCGCCCGCTCCGGAGCAGAGGCTCGCGGCGCCGAGTCCAGCTCGCCACGCAGGCGCATCGTGGTCGCGTCGCTCGCCGCCACACCGTGCTCGACAGACACGTCGGGCGCCGTTGCGATGTGTCCCGAAGACGCTGGAGTCCCAGGCACCGCGGTCCCCGGCACGCCTCGCTCCGACGTCGCGGGAGGCTCCACCGAGGCACCGTCCCCGCCAGCCCGCTGCGCCTCCGCCGCGGCCCTCAGCGTCACGCGGAACACCGAGCCCCGCCCGGCCTCGCTGTCCACGACGATGGTGCCGCCCATGGCCGTCAGGTAGGCGTGGCACAGCGACAACCCCAGCCCCGTGCCCACGCCCACCGGCTTCGTCGTGTAGAAGGGGTCGAAGATGCGGCCGAGCAGCTCCGGCGAAATCCCGCTGCCCGTGTCGCGCACCTCCGTCACCACCCGCCCATCCGGGCCCCTGCGCGTGACGAGCCGCACCTCGTTCGACTCCGCCTGTCCCTCCGGCAGCGCCTGCGCCGCGTTGATGAGCAGGTTGAGGAACACCTGCGCCAGGCGCGCCTCGTTGCCCTCCACGCGCGGCACGTCGCCGTAGTCGCGCACCAGCTTCGCGCGTGGGCGCAGCTCGCCCATGGCAATCTTCACCGCCGAGTCGAGCACCGCGTGCAGTTCCACCGGCCCCTGCTTCTCGTCATCCGGCCGGGAGAACATCTTCAAGTCCTGGACGATGCGCCGCACGCGGTCCGCGCCCAGCAGCGCGTCACGCAGCGCCTGATTCACATCCTTCAAGCGAGCGCCCACGTCGCGCGTCCCGTCCAACTCCCGCGCGAGCGCGTCCGCCTCCTCGCTGGCGTGCTCCAGGTTCGACACGATGTACGCCAGCGGGTTGTTGATTTCGTGCCCCACGCCCGCCGCGAGCTGTCCCACCGCCGCCAGCCGCCCCGTCTGCACGAGCTGCGCCTGCGCCTGCCGGAGCGTGCGCATGTTCGCCTCCAGCTCCGCGTTGGCCCGCGCCAGCGCCTGCGTGCGGTCCTTCACGCGCTCCGCCAGCCACCGCTCGCGGTCCTTCAACTGCCCCACGCGCAGCAGGTACACGCTGACGCCCAGAATCCCCACGCCCAGCACGCACAGCAGCCAGAAGCCCGTGCGCTGCCACAGCTTCGGCTCCAAGACGACGTCCAGGGACACCGGCTCGGTCCATCCGCCGTCCCGGCCCTTCGCCTGGACCTCGAAGCGGTAGCTGCCTGGCCGCAGGCCGTTGTACAGGGCCCGCCGCGACTCCGCGTGCACCCAGGTGTCGTCATGGCCCGCCAGCCGGTAGCGGAAGGGCAGCCGCGCCGCGTCCACCGGCGTGAAGGCCGTGAAGCGAATCTCCAGCCGCGAGGCCCCGGGCTCCAGCTCCACCGGCCCCTCCATCGGCACCGGCGTGCCCTGGACGCGCACCTCTTCAATCCGCACCTCGGGCGGCTGCCGGCTCTCGCGCACCCGCACCGGGTCCACCACGATGGCGCCGCGCAGGTTGGTGAACCACAGCCGCCCGTCCTCCCCCCGCCACGCCGACGGCTGCGTGTTGCCGTTGCACTCCGCGCTGCGCATGCCGTCGCGCGTGTCGAAGTCCAGCGTCGTCAGACGCGGACGCACGCCAGCCGCCACGTCCTCCAGGTCGCGCCGGGACACGCGGGACACGCCCTTGTTGCTGCTCATCCACAGCGAGCCGTCCCCGTCCGGCACCAGGCTGAACACCGCGTCGTCGTACAGGCCCTGCGCGACGGTGAAGCGCGCCCAGGTGCCCTCGCGCCACCGGCCCAGCCCCGTCTCCGTGCCCACCCACACCGTACCGTCAGGGTCCGCGTGCAGCGCCAGCACCAGGTCGCCCGGCAACCCGTCCTGCTGCGTGAAGCGCTGGAAGCCCTTCTGCTCGCCGTCCCAGCGCACCAGCCCCGTGTCCGAGCCGAACCACACCCGGCCGCGCGAGTCCTCCACCATGACGATGATGGGGTTGGTGAAGCCCTGCTTCGGGCCGTACACCGTCACGCCGCCGCCATGCATCCGCGCCAGGCCCGCTTGCGTGCCCAGCCACGTGTCCCCCCGCGAGTCGACCAGGATGGCCGTCACCACGTCGTGCGGCAGCCCCTGCGCGCGCGACACCCGCGTGAAGCGCTGGCCGTCATACCGGTATGCACCGGTGAGGGTGCCCACCCACAGCGTCCCGTCATGCGCCTCGTGCATCGCGGGGATGACGCTCTCCGGCAGGCCCTGCTCGGTGCCCACGTGGTGGAACGTGTGGTTCTCGTACCGGAACAGACCGCTGGTGGTCCCCACCCACAGCGTGCCGCGGCGGTCCTCCAGCACGGCGCTGACCGTCTCGTCGGCCAGCCCCTCGGGGATGCCATATGTGGCGAAGGGACCGTCACGCAGGCGCATCAGGCCCGAATAGGTGCCCACCCAGAGGTGGCCGTCCCGGTCCTCCAGCAGCGACAGCACCGCGGACTCCGCCATCCACTCCATGCCGGGCACCGGCTCGCTGAAGCCCTTCGTGTTGTGCCGCGTCAGGCCGCCGCGATGCGTGCCCACCCAGAGGTTGCCGTCACCGTCGGCGTACAGCGCGTTGACGGACAGGGACGGCAGGCCATCGTCGGTCGTGAAGCGCTGAGCCACCACGCCATTCCACGAATAGAGGCCCGCCTTCGTCCCCAGCCAGAGCACGCCCGTCGCATCGCGCCGCAGCGCCATCACATAGGGCCGGGACTCCGGCCCGGGGAAGGGGAACGGCGCCGGCTCCACGCGCCCATCCACCCACCGGGCCAGCCCCTCCGGCGTGCCCACCCAGAGCGACGTGCCCTCACCGGGCGTCAGCGCCGTGATGTGGGAGGCGGGCAGGCCATCCGCCACCGTGTACTGGCGCGTCACGCTCTCGCCCATGCGCACCTGCCAGAGCCCCGCGGTCGTGCCCACCCACAGCAAGCCATCCGCCGCCACCAGCGTCTCCACCCGCGCGGTCTCCAGCGGCCCGGCGGCGCCCGGGGCGCGCTCGAAGCGGCCGTCGCGGTACGCCACCAATCCCTGGCCCGTGCCCACCCACAGCGTGCCCGACGCATCCTCCGCGAGCGCCTTGATGGTGTGGTTGCGCAGCTCCGGCGTATTGCGCTTGTCGAACACGGTGAAGCGCGCGCCGTCGAAACGGGCCAGCCCCTCCCACGTGCCCAGCCAGAGGTAGCCGTCGCGCGTCTGCACCATGGACAGCAGGCTGTTCTGCGGCAGCCCGTCGTCGCTGCGCCACATGTCCTGGCTGTACTGCGAGACACGACGCTGGGGGTCCAGGGCCATGCCCGGCGTCGCCAGGATGAGTCCCACGAAGAAGAACCACCCGATGAACCCCCGCCCGAGAGCGCGGGCTCGCTGCCCCGGAGTGCGCATGTCGCACGCAGTGTCCAGCAGAAACGGCCCAGAGGCCACACGCCGCCGAATTCACCGGAGGTGGAACGTTCAGTGAACGGTCTTGGCGGCAGCGGCGAGGGACCGGCCTCCTCCCCCTGTACAGCCCCACCGACTTCCCCCCGCCGCTGCCGCCGCGCCGCCACCACCTGTGGAGCCGGGAACCGCACCCCCGGCTCCGTCATGGCCTTGGCCATTGCGCGCCCGGCGAGGAGGCCCCGGTGGTGGCGGAGGCCTCCGACGCGTCGCGCAGGGGTGAAGATGCGAGCCACGCCCCCACCGCGCCACTGCGGGAATGCGACACCCTGGGTGTCCCCCGGTCGAACCCAGCGGAGCCATGAGGCGCACGTCCTCCCGTCCGGTCTATGCTCCACGCGCCGAAAAGAGGGTGGATGAGCAACGGGTCGTTGTTTGCGACGGACCAGGTGACCACGCAGGGGCGGTACCAGTGGCACCTGTGGGTGGCGGATGTGCTGGACCTGGGGACGTCCGTCCTCGTGGGCTGGGGCGCGTTACGCGCGCTGGAGCAGGACCGCACCCCACTATCGATGCCCCTGGCCATGGCCCTGGCGTGGCTCACCGCGTCCGCCGTGGGCGGATTGACGGGCCGGACCTTCTGGCGACAGGTGGCCGGGGTGAAGCTGGTGCGCGCGGAGCACACGCCCGGGTTGCTCCGTGGCCTGGCCCGCGCCTTCACCACGCCGCTGGACCTGCTGCTGAACGCGGTGCTGATGCGCCGTCCCCTGGACACGCTGCTCGGGCTCCACGCGGAGCCCGTCGTCTCCGGCGCGGGCCCTCGCCTCAAGGGCGTGGCG
Organism: Myxococcus virescens; assembly: GCF_900101905.1. NCBI lineage: Bacteria > Pseudomonadati > Myxococcota > Myxococcia > Myxococcales > Myxococcaceae > Myxococcus > Myxococcus virescens. The sequence goes on from NZ_FNAJ01000015.1 coordinate 152,388, forward strand.
CTCCAGCTGCCCTGGCTGGCGGTGCTGGCGGGCGCGGTGTGGCTGCTCGTCACCCCCACCAAGGCGGAGATGCTCCAGTACCTGGGCCGCACGCTGACGGGCTGGCACTGCTGCCACGGCACGCGCGAGATGACGTGGCAGTGCCGCACGTCCCTGGACCGCGCGGTGCGCAACGCCCGGAGTGGGGACGCCGAGGTGAAGGCGCTCGTCGCCGACTGCCCCGTCGCCCGCGCGCGGCTGGGGCCTTGAGCCTTCCGCGTCCGTCACGGCGCGGAGCGCCTCAGCGCACCTTCACCCGCAGCTCGCCTTCCTTGCAGATGACGCCCAGATAGCCGGAGCCCACGTCGAAGTTCGGGTTGTGGCGGAAACGGCTGGCCGTCTTCCGCTCCCCGGCCTTCACGACGCCCAGCCACGCCGCTTTGCGGATGTCCTTCACCACGTAACAGTCCGTCCAGTCGATGGACTCGTGGTTCTGGACCTCCACACCCGGGTCCAGGAAGCCGCCCACCCCGCCCTGCTCGCTCGCGTGGCCGCGCAGCGTGCGCTTCGCGGGGGCCGCGGCCACGACGGCCTCCACCTCGCCCTTGTCGGGCTCGGCGGCCTGCGCCTGGGACTCCTCGGTCGCCGACGCGTCGGCGGGGGCGTCATCCCGTCCAGGCGCCGCCACGAAGAGGTCCTCCGAAGCCGCCAGGGCACGGTCATCCAGTTCGATGAACGCCCGCGTCGGTCGCATCACGGCGCCGCGTCCTGGCCGCACCACCCGGGCCCGCCCCAGCACCTCGCGCTTGCCGCTCTTCAACGGCCCCAGCACGTCCATCTCCACACCTGGGAGGAAGCCCCGCCCGATGATGCTCCGGTCGACATAGTAGCGCCCGTTCGCGCGCTGAATCGGGAGCACCTTCGCCGGCGTGGCATAGACGACGGCGGGCTCGACGGGGACCGCCGGCTTCTTCGCGGACGTCTTCACCGACGCGGGGCGTGGCGCCCGAGCCCGCTCGGGCTCCGCCTGGTCGTTCTCGGCGCGCGCCGAGGACGGCGCGGACGCCACCTCTGCGACACCCGGCCCGCCCGCGGCCACCACCGCCGCACCGGCGTCAGCGCCCGTGCCCGCGTCGGACAAGGGCGCTGCTTCCGCGCTCGCCTCCTGCCGCGCGGCGGCGACGGGCGTCTCCACCCCCTCGTCCGAAGCCGGGGGCGACGCGACCTGCCCTGAAGCACCGGCCACGGGGCCGGTGGCCACCGGCGCCACGCCCGACGACTGGACGACGAGCGCGGTGACGGCGGAGGTGGCAATCACCAGCAACACGGCGATGGCGGCATAGAGCCCCACCGGCCGCTTCCGGGACGTCCGTTCCTCCAGCGCCGCCGCGGACACGACGGTGGGCGCGACGACGGACTGGGACGCGGCGGGCTCGCCCCCCGGAGCCACCCCGACGCCGGAGGGCGAGTCGGAAGGCGGCCGCACCGTGGTGCTCCCGGTGCCCAGGTCATCGCCGTCCGCATAGATGGCGCCGGGACGGGCCACGCCTCCCGAGCCGAACCCGGGCTGCGCCGCCGGGCCGCGCATCAGCGTGGGCTCGAAGCCCACGGCCGGCTGCGGCCCGGTGCCATAGCCCGGCGCGGGGGTGCGGCGGTGGTTGGAGGACGAAGACACCTTGGAGATGAGCTTGCGCTGGGCGTCGAACGCCTCCGGGCACAGCGCGCGCACGAAGTGGCCCACCTCCTCGGCGCCCATCGCGGTCCCCGAGCGCACCAACTCCGTGTTGAGCGCGCGCGCCAGCTCGTCCGAACGCATGTAGCGGTCGTCCGGGCGGGCCGCCAGCGCGCGGCGCACGACGGCGTCCAGCGCGGCGTCCACGTCCGGCCGCAGCTCGCTCAGCGATGGCACCACCGGCTGCGACATGGCTGCCATCATCTCGCCCACCGTCCCGTGGGGGATGAGCGAGCGGCCGGCCAGCATCTCCCACACCACGACGCCACACGAATAGATGTCGCTGCGGTGGTCCAGGGGCTCGGCGCGCACCTGCTCGGGGGACATGTACCCCAGCTTCCCCATCACCGTGGACGGCAGCGTGTACTTGCTGCGCGCCGCGGACTTGGCGAGGCCGAAGTCGATGACCTTCACCTCGCCCTCGTAGGACACCATGACGTTGTGCGGGGACACGTCGCGGTGGACGATGCCCAGCGGCGAGCCGTCCGGCCCCGTCTTGCGGTGCGCGTAGCCCAGGCCCTCCGCGATGCGCTGGCCGAGGAACAACGCCACCGGCACCGGCACCGCCACGCCCTGCGAGCGCGCCTGCTCCAACAGGTAGGCCAGGTCCACGCCGGCCACGTACTCCAACGCCATGAAGTACGTGCCGTCCGCCTCACCCATGTCGTAGACCTGGGCAATGGACGAGTGCACCAGGTGCACCAGCACCTTGGCCTCGTGGTGGAACCGGTCCAGGAACTGACGGTCCTTCAGCAGCGCCGGCAGAATCGTCTTCACGATGCACGGCTTCTCGAAGCCGGCCGCGCCGCTGATTTTCGCCAGGTACACCTCCCCCATGCCCCCCTGGCCCAGGGGGTGGACGAGCTCATAGCGCCCGAGGAAGCGGGAGGACTCTGTAGGGACGGTACTCATGGCGTCTGGCGGCAGCGAAGCACCCGAAAGCGGACGGAATCAAGAAGCGGGCAACTTCCTTCCCTCTGACACCGCCAGGGCCTTGGACGGAAACTCGCCCTCCGACAGTGCGCCCGCCGCGTACCCGTCGGGCGGGGTGGGTGTTCAGGAGCGCGGTGAATGCCGGGTGCGTGCGTGAAGGCAACCCTGATTTGGGGTTCCCATCCGCCGCTCAACACATGCGGTGTGCACCGCCGCACCTCAGGCAGGGGGGCACCCCCCAGTCCGTTGCCACGCTTTCGCGAAATGCGCTCCCTGGGGGATGCGCGCCCGGTGTCTCCGCCGGGTGCCGTTCGAGAAGGAGCGGCTCATGAAGCGGTGGGGACTCATGGGGCTGTTGGCACTCGCGGCATGTGGGCCGGACGACTCCTCGGACAAGGGAGCCCAGAGCCAGGTCTGCCCGAACATCATCGCGGGCTCCCTGTCCGAACCCGTGGAGACACGGCACGTCCGGGCCCCCCTGACGGATGACGACGGCCGGCAGCGAGTCATCATCCGTTATCGGAATCAGGGGGTGATGGCCACCGCCCGCGTGCATCAAGTGGGTGGACAGGTGACTGCCACCTTCCGCTCCACGCCCGCGGTGGCGGCGCGCATGTCGCTCCAGGAGCAGCGCGCGCTCCTGGCCGAAGACCCGACAGTGGAGAGCATCGAGCAGGACCAGGAATGGCGCGCCCTGGCCCCCGCCACCGCGCCGATTCATCCCATCCTGGCCTCGGTGGCGCGGGGCGCCACGCCGCGCGAGTTCACCCCCGGGCTGCGCAAGGTCCAGGCGCACGAGGTGTGGGACGTGGATGGGGACGGACTGCCGGACCCGGACCGGCCCACGGGCGCGGGCGTGCGGCTGTGTGTCATCGACAGCGGCCTGGATTTGGAGCACCCGGAGCTGCGCGACGCGGTGGTCGCCGGCCGCGACCTGCTGGAGGACGATGACGACCCGTCCGACTTCAGCAGCGGCCACGGCTGGGGCACCGGCCACGGCACGCACGTGGCGGGCATCATCGCGGCGCGGCCAGGCCACGGCGGTCGCGGCTCGCCCCAGCTGTCGGACACCGGGGTGATGGGCGTGGCACCGGGCGTGGAGCTGATCATCACCCGGGTGCTGGACATCCACGGCCGCACGCACATGAGCTTCGTCCTGGCGGCGGTGGAGTACTGCGCGGAGCAGGGCGCCAAGGTCATCTCCCTGTCGCTGGGCGGCGGCGTGCCCTCCAAGACGACGTTCGAGGTCTTCGCGGCGGCCCACGCGCAGGGCATCCTGGTGGTGGCCGCGTCGGGTAACAGCAACGCCCAGCGGGTGGACTACCCCGCGTCGGACCCGCACGTGCTGGCGGTGGGCGCGGTGGACTCCCTGGACCAGCGGGCCACCTTCTCCTCCGGCGGAAGCCAGCTCGCGCTGGTGGCCCCGGGCGTGGATGTGCTGTCCACCTTCCCGCGCGGACAGGGCGCGTTCTCCACGGTGGACGTGCGGGACACCCGGCCGCTGTCGCGCTCACTGCTGTATGCCCCCATCGAGAACAAGTGGGGCAAGCTGGTGGACTGCGGGGGCGGCGCGACGCTGGACTCGTGCAAGGGCAGCACGTGCAGCGGCTTCGTCGCGTACGTGCGGCACGGCGAGGTGCCCACCGACATGGCCATGGTCAACGTGATGAAGCAGGGCGCGCGCGCCGTCATCTTCGCCAACTCGAGCTGGGAGGGCGGCGTGGACATCCTCACCATGCCTCGGCGAGGGCAGTGGGTGCCCGCCGTCACCATCACCCAGGCGGGTGGCACCGTGCTGCACCGGATGCTGGGCGAGCTGGCCCGCATCAGCATGAGCCCGGCGGACTACGCCTATATGTCCGGCACCTCCATGGCCGCGCCCTACGTGAGCGGCGTGGCCGCGCTGCTCTTCAGCGCCCGTCCCTCCGCCACGCCGGACCAGGTCAAACACGCCCTGTTGTCCTCGGCGAAGGACCTGGGGCCTTCCGGCCATGACGAGGACTTTGGCCATGGGCTGGTGCAGGCCCGCGGCGCGCTGGAGGTCCTCACCCAGCTGCCCTGACGGGTGGGAAGGACAGCCGCACCAGGTGCCCCACGGCCCGCGTGGGCCTGATTGCCAGGCCCTCCCACGCGGACCACGTTGCCTTTCGGACGCAAACCAAGGAGTCCGTCATGAAGGCATTCGTACGTGGCGCGCTGTGCGCGGCAGCGCTCTGGGGCGGCGCCGCGCTGGCCCAGGCGGAGGACCGCCCCATCGCGGAGCCGCGCATGCGGTCCGCGGAGACAGTGGAGTTCAACGACAGCGGGCGGAAGCGGGCCGACACCGGCATCTATGCCCAGCTGGGCGGCGGCCTGGAGGGCTACACCGGTCAGCTCGCTCCGGAGGTCACGCCGGGCTTCTCCTATGGCGCCGCGCTGGGCTACCGGCCGCACGCATTCTTCGCCGTCGAGCTGGGCTACAGCGGCGGCCTGAGCGACATCGACAGCCGCATGGGGCTGCTCGACGACGGCGAGGGCGGACCGGACATCGTCCGCAACGCCGGCCAGGCCGTCATCGTGGGCAACTTCACCGACACCCGGCTCCAACCCTACGTCCTGACGGGCATCGGCCTGGACCGCTACAACGTCCGCAACGACGCCCGGGGCGCCGTCCGCGGCTTCTCCGATGACACCAGCGGCTACGTGCCCGCCGGCGCGGGCCTGCGCTACCAGATGGGCAACCTCATCACCGCCGACGCCCGGGTGAACTACAACTTCCTGTTCGACCAGGACTTCGCCCCGGGCGGCCGGGCTCCCGGCGCGCTGGACGGCCGCTACTCGGCGATGCTCTCGCTGGGCGGAACCTACTGACGGCGGCGGCGGAAGCGTCCGGGGCCTTCTCCCCCGGGTGCCCCGCCCCTTGAACGGCCTCAGTAGGGCCGGTCGACATGCATCCGCGCGGCGGCCCACGTCCCCTGGAGCCAGGCGGGGAGCTGCTGCTCCAACTTCTTCGCCTCCCCTTCGGTGATTTGGGCATGGAGCGCGGAGAACACGCCGTGGAGCACCAGCCGCACGTTCTCCGGTTCCGCGTTCAGGTGGTTGGCCACCATCAAGTAGAAGTCGTCACGGTCCAGCTTCGCGGGCGCCTCGCCGTGGTGCCTGTGACAGCCGCGCAACAGCTCGCGCACGTCCGGCGAGAGCTGCTCGCGCAGGTGCGCCACCCACGAACCGGACAGGCGCTCCGACAACGCGCAGAACACCGCCTCGGCGGCCTTGTCCGCTTCGTAATCCGGAATCTGGGAGGATATTGCGTCCAGAAACGATTTGCGGTCCGTCCCCACGCCCAGTCCCGTCCACGAAGGCGTGCGCTCCTGCTTTTGTATCGACATGGTGTCGTCTCCTCTCCCTGCCCTTCACCGTGGGGGTGCGCGGGAGCGCTGACAGCAGACCGCGCGGCGGAGGCTGGGCCGCCCGTTACATGGGAAGAACCTCCGCGCGCCAAGACCAGACATGCCCGGATTCGGGATTTACGTGTCCGTCTTTGGGACCGAGGTGACAGCCAAACGCGTCAAGCGTTTGTGTTTGATTCGACCGATGATTCCATCTGATGGAGCGCCACGCGGCGTGCTCCGCCGGAAACACTTGGCGTTCAAAACTGCCCGGAACTCCTGGGGAACTGTTCAAATCCCGGCCCCACGAAGAATGCGAGGGGTGGCTGGAATGAATTCCCATCGCAATTGTCTTGAGCGCGCATCGTAGACCGCTTGCACGGCGACCTTGCCGCCATCTCAACCATCAAGAATTGAGGAATTCATGTATCGCATTGCCGTAGCCGCCCTGGTCCTTGCCGCGTCCGGTTGCGCCACCACGGGCGGTGGCGGTGGCCGTGAGGGCAACGCCACCATCGCCGGCGTCATCCGCCTGCCGGAGAGCGGGCTGCGTGCCGATGACGCCTGCGGGCAGCTCCAGGTCATCGTGGCCTCGCCGGACGCGCCCACCAACGGGCTGGGCCGGACGATGGTGAAGCCGAGCCGCGGCAACCGCTGCTCCTTCACGGTGTCGGGCGTGCCCAGCAACACCGACCTCCAGGTCGGGCTCGCGGCGGGCGGCGGCCTGAAGTGCGAGACGGGCGCCACGCCGACCATCACCCCGGAGCCTTCCACGGTGAAGGTGGGCGACTACGGCACCGCCACGCGCGACTTCGCCCTGAGCTGCGGCGCCTGAGGTTCTGAAGCACGCCCGTGACGCCGCCCGTCCCGCCCTCCCCATGGGGCAGGCGTAGCGGCGTCACGCCATCAGCACGAACTCGTCCGGCGGGCAAGAGGCCCTTGTGGATTGATTCGCGTCGAAGGGGACGCGAAGCTTCCCGGGTCCTTCGCAGAAAGACGAGTTGGGTGATGAATTCGTACCGCTTGCGCGCCGTGACGCTCGCCCTGGCCCTGGGCGGGTCGGGCATGGCGTGTGAATCCGAAGAGCCGTTCCCCAACCTCGACGAGCTGGACCAGCTCCGCAGCCTCCACAGCCTGGGGCGGCAGCCGCCGAAGGACAGCACCAACCGGATGGACGGGCTCGCTCGCGCCGAGGCGCTGGGCGACGTGCTGTTCCACGACAGCGGCCTGTCACGCTGCGGCACGGTGTCCTGCGCGAGCTGCCATGGCGGCGAGGGCCTGACGGTGCCCACCGCCAAGGCGAAGGGCTGCGACGGGCACCTGTCCGAGCGCAACCCGCCCACCCTGCTGAACGTGGCCTACAACCGCTGGTTCATGTGGGACGGACGGGCGGACCGGCTCTGGAACCAGGCCATCCTGCCGCTGCTCAACCCGGTGGAGATGAACACGGACGCGCAGGTGGTGCGCGCCCGGCTCACCGCGGTGGAGTCGTACACCACGGAGTACCAGGCCCTCTTCGGCAAGGCGCCCGCGGACGAGACGGACCCGGCGCTGCTGGCCAACGTGGGCAAGGTGATGGCGGCCTACCAGCGGACGCTCGTGCGCATCGACGCGCCCTTCGACACGGACGTGCGGCGCTTCATCACGGCGGCCGAGGCCGGCCAGGCGGAGGCGGACCCGGCGTACCTGGGGCTGAAGACGTTCCTGCGCAAGGGCCAGTGCATCGTCTGCCACAAGGGGCCGGCGCTCACCGACGACCTGTTCCACAACATCGGCGTGCAGGACAGCAGCCCGGGCGCGAGCGGGCAGTGGAGCGCGCTGACGCCGCTGCTGGACTGGGAGTTCAACGCCGCCAGCCGCTACAGCGACGCGCCCACCGGCACCATCGCGGCGCGGCTCCAGACGCTGCGCACCCAGGCGGACCCGGCGACGCTGGAAGGCGCGTTCCGCACACCTTCGCTGCGCAACGTGGCCCTGACGGCGCCGTACATGCACACCGGCGCCCAGGCCACGCTGGAGGAGGTCGTCGACTTCTACAACGAGGGCGGCGATGCGGCCGGCAGCTTCGTGGGTCAGAAGACGGTGACCATCGTTCCGCTGGAGCTGACGAACGAGGAGAAGCGCGCGCTGGTGACGCTGCTCCAGTCCATGACGGGCGCGACGCCCCCCTGATGCAGGCGGGGCGGCCCCTGGGGCCCCGGCACCTTTTCACACGGGGAATGTCCCAGTTGTCCCGGCCCCCGTGTCCAAGGTGGCGAAGATGCCGCCAGGGTTGAGCCCTCAGGAACTCCAGGACCTGTACGACCGGTATGCCCCTGGCATGTACCGGAGGGCCTTCGCCTTGCTTCAACGCGAGGCAGACGCCTGGGACGCGGTGCAAGAGTCCTGCATTCGCGTCCTTCAGTCCGCCGCCGACTTCCGGCGGGAGGCCCGGCCGATGACGTTCGTCTACCGGGTGACGACCAACGTCAGCCTCAACATGCTCCGCGCCCGGGCCCTGCGGGACGTCGCTCCGGAGGGTGCCGGGAGCGAGGGCGCCGTCGACGCGCTCGCCGCCACCGAGTGCCGGGACTTCCTGATGAAGCTGGCGCGCGAGCTGGACGAGCGCGCCCTCACGGTGGCGACGCTGCACTACCTGGACGGGATGTCCCAGGAGGAGATTGCCCAGGTCCTGGGGCTCTCGAGGAAGACCATTGTCCGCGACGTCCAGCGCATCAGCGCTCTGGCCCGCGCGCTGGGGGAGCCCAAGGGGATTCGAAGAGGTGCCGGATGAGTGAACACCTGTCGGACCTCGTCTTGGACGAGGTGGTCGCTGGCGGGATGAGACCGCCACACCTGGAGTCCTGTGCCGCCTGCCGTGAGCGGCTGGCGCTGCTGGAATCGCACGCAGAGAAGGTCCGTGCCGGGCCCCACTTCGCCCGCGTCCGGGCTCGCGTCCTGTCGGAGCGGGCGGCCCCGCCACGGAAGCCCGGCGTCCCCTGGCTCACCCGGTGGCTGCTCGTCCCCGCCCTGGCCACGTTGGCCACCGTGGTGCTGGTCCGCGGAGCACGGGCGGTGGACCCGGTGACCTCGCCCGAGGGCCCCTCCCCTGAGGCCCCCTTCGTCCGTCCGGGGACGCTGGAGCCGCTCCTGGGCATGCGGATCAAGGGGCCACCCCAGGTGGAGTTGCTCCGGCTGAAAGACGGCGAAATCAATCCCCTGCTCCAGGAAGGAGACGAGGTGGCCCTCCGGCTGAGGAGTGGGGGGCACCGCTACGCGCTGGTCGTCGCCATGGACAGCGGGAAACAGGTGGAGGCACTGTGGCCCCCCGAAGGACGCCAGAGCGGCGAGCTGGCCGCCGCGCAGCCCGCCCCACTGTTCCAGGTCACCCAAGGAGACTTCGTGGTGCACGCGCTCTACTCGGAGACGCCGCTGCGGCTCGACACCGTCCAGGAGTGGTTGAGCACGCTGAAGCCGGAGTGCCGCGCCGCGCCGATGTCGGCCGCGTGTCTGTCGCTCGCCGGCGTCCCACCGGGCGTGGCGCACGCGGCCGTGGCGCTCCAGGTCGAGGCCCGTCCATGACGCTCGCCCTGCTCCTGGCGGCGATGGTGGCGGCGCAGCCGGCGGCAGCGGTCGCGGACGGCAGCCCGCGCCGGTTCGCCCTGGCGGTGGGCAACAACCGGGGCTCCAGCGCGGACGCGGTGCTGCGTTACGCGGAGCGTGACGCGCGCACCCTGATGGACGTGCTGTACGAAGTGGGCGGCGTGCGGCGCGAGGATGCCGTGCTCGTCCTGGGACATGACGCGGACACGGTGCGCCAGGCGGTGTCCCGCTTCGAGCGCCACCTCCAGGCGCAGGCGCGGAAGGGAGACCAGCTCTTCGTCTACGTCTCCAGCCATGCGGACGCGGGCGAGCTGCACCTGTCCGGCACGAACCTGCCCCTGCATGAGCTGGTGCGTTTCATCGAGCGCGCGCCGGTGAGCGTCGCGCTGCTGGTGGTGGACTCGTGCCAGTCAGGCGAGGCGGTGCGGCTCAAGGGGCTGAAGCCCATTCCCGGTGTCCTGGTGAGCGTGGAGCGGCCGGAGCTGGCGGGACGGGTCATCATCACCGCTTCCGCCGCGGATGAAGCCGCGCAGGAGTCGGACGCTCTTGGGGGCTCCGTCTTCACGCACCACCTGGTCGCCGCGCTGCGCGGGGCGGCGGACGTGTCCGGGGATGGCCGCGTCACGCTCGCGGAGGCCTACACCTATTCCTACGCGCGAACGGTGGAGTCCTCGCTGATGTCCCGCGCGGGCGCTCAGCATCCCAGCTTCCACTTCGACCTCCAGGGGAAGGGGGACCTCGTCCTCTCCTCCCCCGCGCAGGCCACGTCGCTGCTGACGCTCGCCATCGACGAGCCCGGGGACTGGACCGTGTTCACGCTGGCGGGAGAACCCTTCCTGGGCAACCTGCGCAAGGGCGCGGGCACGGCCACGCTCGCCCTTCCCGCGGGTGGGTACATCGTCACCACTCGTGGCGAGCACACCGCGATGACGGCGCGCGTGCAGGTGCCCGACGCCGGGCGCGCGCAGCTCACGCGGGCCCAGCTCCGCCCCCAGCGGCTGGAGGTCAACTCGCTCAAGGGCGAGCAGGCGTCAACGTTGCGGATGCACGTGGGGCCCAGCGTCGGCAGGCCGCTCGTGCCGTCCTTCGGAGCGATGATGGGTGGCACCGCCGCGCTCCAGTACACGTGGGCGGAGGCCTGGGCGAACGTCATGACCGCAGGCGTGGACGTGCGGCATGGACGGCATCCTTCCGGGAACCTCCGGCAGAATGACCACACGCTGCGGCTGGGCGTGGGCCATGACGCACGCGTCTGGCGGAGCCTGCGGCTCCACGGCGCGGTGGAGGTGGGCGCCACCCTGTCCCAGCAATGGCAGCCCAGCAATGGAGAGAAGGCGCTCGCCCTGCAACCCATGGTGGGCGCGGTGGGCGGCGCATGGCTGCCCGTGCACGGCCCCTTCGGTGTGTCGCTGCTCGTGAACACGGGACATACCTGGGTCCGTGAGGAGGCGGGCACCGCGTCCGCGCTGTCGCTCGGGGGCAGTCTGGGAATCAGCTTCGCGCGCTGAGTCCCAACTTCGCGGGTTCGCGTGTCCAAGGCACGACACGCGAAACGCCATCCGAGAGGCTCCTCATGACTCCCCGCCGCACCCGTGCCCGCTGGGCGCTCCCGTTGCTCTATGTGGCACTGGGAACCACCGCTTGTGACAACCTGAAATCAGAGCCTGTCCCGCCGCCTCCTCCCGGCAAAGAGGAACCCCCTCCCGAGCTGCACGTCACCGTGCGGACCGAAGGTCCCGAGTACTGCCGGGAAGGACAGTGGACGCTCTTCGTCTCCGTGGAAGGTGGCACGCCGGAGCGCGTGGAGCTCCTCACGAACGCGCAGGAGCCCATGACGCTGGAGGCGCCGTACCAACACGTCATCGACTGCGCCACGCATGCCGAGGGCCGCTTCTCGTTCGTAGCCCGAGCCGTGGGCGAGGACCGGAACTTCGAGGCGGAGAGCGCCTCCGTAGAGGTGGACCGCACGCCTCCCACCATCACCTCCCGGCGCCCGAGCCTCAGCCACCCGGCGATGACGTCGCCGCTGGCGTTCGTCTTCTCCGAGCCGCTGCTGCCGGGCTCACTCCAGTCCGTGCCCACCCAACTCCGCGACCAGGACGGGTTCTCCGTCGCCCATCAAGCAGTCCTCAGTGAGGGCGGAACGGTCCTCGAGCTAGTGCCGACGTCGCCGGTCCGCCCTCCCACCACGCTCCATGCGGAGCTGCTCCAACGGACGCTGACCGACCGGGCCGGCAACCCGCTCGACCCGCGCCTGCCGGCCGTCACCCTCACGCACAACGCCACCTACTGGCCTTTCCGTCACGCCACGGAACCTTTGGATCCGACGAACTTCTCCGTCTTTCCCATGTCGCTCGCGCTGGGAAGCAGCCTCGGCGGAACAATGCCCGTCGTCGGCTTCGTCAATACCGCGTCGGACACGGAGGATCCTGCTGTCGCGCTGTGGGATGGCCAGTCGTGGCAGCGGCTCCCTCCGCTCCGGGCGGAGGATGCGCGCTCCCGGCTCGCCGAGGGCATCCAGGTCACCGCGAAGGGCAACACCATTGTCGCGGCCTGGCGCGAGCGGGTTGAAGAAACCCAGTCAGAGCAACTCCATGTGGTGCGCTACACCGGCTTGGCCTGGGAACGCCTGGGGACGCCCTACGACACTCCGACCGGGTACACCCAGGTCAAGATGGCGTTGGACTGGGTGGGAAACCCCGTCATCGCCTTGGAGCGAATGAACGGACTGGCCGCAACCGAAGTGCGCATCTGGCGCTGGACAGGCATGGAGTGGCTGGCCCTGGGGGAGCCGCTCAGCGCGAACCCGGCGCCTCACAGCTATGCGCGGCGCTCAGCCATCGCCGCTGACAGGGAGGTGGTCGTGAGCTGGATGGAGGAGTCCGCCGATACCGGCGCCCTCCACATCTACGTTAGCAAGTTCGAGAACGGGGAATGGGCTCTCGTGGGCACGCCCATCCCCATCACTGCAGACACATCCGCGGAGCGCGTCGCGATTGCGCTTGCTCCATACGGGCGCGTCGTCATCGCTTGGAGTGAGATCAACCACACGACGCTGACAAGCACCATCCGATTCTCGTCCGCTGCGATGGCCCCCTGGCAATCCAACTGGTCGCCGCCCGACCCAATCGAAGCCTTGAGCCAGGCCACGACGGACGACTCACTCAGGCTCGTCGTCGACAGCAACGGAGAGCCTTCGGTGGCTTGGACCGAGTATCCGGCTGCCCTCGAACAGAAGAGCTACTACCGCAGGCGCCGCGCCGGAGTTTGGGAGCCCAAGCAACTCATTTCAGGGGAGACGTTGTTGACGTTCCTTCTCGACGAGAACGCGTTCCCCTGGGCCTTGTCGGGCAACACCGTCGTACGGCCTCAGTAGGGTTTTCCGCGAGCGACCTCGGAGTGAGGCCGCTCACCCTGCATCCCTGCACCGTGCTCAGCGCACCAGGTGGAAGTCCGTCTGGCGCTTCCAGCCCCAGTGCACGCGGCCCTCGGCGTCGATGGTGATGTCCTCTTCCTGTGCCGAGCGCACCCGCTGACCGTTCCACTCCGGCACCGCGGACGTGGCCTGCAGCTCGATGGAGTACCACTGGTTCGCAATCACCTTGTGGTCTCCATTGCCGGGCACGCCCTCCTGGCGGTCCCACAGGCCCACCATGGGGCCGGCGCCGTGGCCGTGGAGGCCAATGGGATGCGAGTACACGGTGCCGTCGATGCCCTCGGCGCGCATCCGCTCGCGGGATGCGCGGAGGATTTCGTTGCCCGTGCGGCCGGGACGCAGCTCCTCGAAGACGATGTCCTGCAGCCGGTTGGACGTCTTCAGCGCGGCCTTCAGCCCTTCGGGGACGTCCTTCTCGCCCTCACGCAGCACGTAGCCCATGTGCTGGGTGTCGGTGTTGAGGCCCAGCGCGGTGACGCCGTAGTCGCAGTGCAGCACGTCTCCGCGCTGGATGATGGGGTCGTCGCCCAGCTCCTGCTCGGTGACGCCTTGCCGCTGGATGTCCACCGAGGGCTGGAACCACGTCTCCAGGCCCAGGTCCGCCAGGCGCTGGCGCATCCACCACTCCACGTCACGGGTGGTGGTGACGCCCGGCGTGATGACCTGGTTGGAGAAGGCCGTCTCGATGATGTTCCACGCGAGCTTCGTCTGCTCCTCGTAGAAGCGAGCCTCATCCGCGCTGCGCCAGGCGAGGAGGTCCACCGCCAGCCCATCCACGGAGGTGAAGCGCTTCACCCAGTCCGGGCCGAGCGCCTCCGCCATGCCCTCGTATTCGCCATGGGTGAGGCCGTCCGCGAAGGCGAAGGTGCGCGACACGTTGAGGGCGATTCGCTTCGGCTGGCGCTCCTCCACCACCTGCTTGAGCACCTGCCACTGCTCGGGGCCCCACAGCTCCGCCTGCCGGCTCACACCGCCGCCGTCCACCTGGTGCTGCGCGCGGCGGGGCGTGTAGATGCCTCCCTGCGAGCCACCTCCCAGCGCGAGCCGCTCCACGCCCTGCTCCGGACCTCGGTCGAAGAAGACGTAGATGGTCCGGCGGCGCGCGGCGAACGTCGTTGGCGAGACGAGCGCCTTGAAGACAGGGTCCTCGTTGTACTCGCGCATGGGGATGACCCACATGTCCACGCCGTACTGGCGCATGAGCTGGGGCAGGGCCTTCTCCATGCGCTCGGCCAGCCAGGCCTGCTGGCGCTTCGCCTGCTCACGCAGGGTACCAAAGGGACGCTCGGGTGCCGGGGACTTCGCCTCGGCGGTGGTGGCGTCCGGTGCCTGTGCCTTCGGAGAGACGGTGGCGCAGGAAGTGGAGAGCAGCAACGGGGCAAGCAACAGGGTCCGAGTGCGCATGGCCGCGCAGTCTGTCACGCACCGGCGCGCGGCGCGCGCGGAGTCCGCACGCTGTCAGCGGCTCACGCCCCGAGAGGCCCGCGACTCCGGAACGCAGGGAGCAGCCGTGAAATCGCCGGAGTCAGGGCACGCCCGCACAGGCCGCGCCATCCACGCCGCACACAGCGAGCAGACGGGCTTCGTCGATGGATTGCTGGCAACCGCTCGCGGTGGCCGCGTCGAGCTCATCGATGCGCGCGCGCATGCACTGCACGCAGCCCGCCTTCGCGCCACTTTCGGTTCGCGACAGGTCCGGCTCCACCGCCGCGTAGGCCGCGATGCGGTCCGCCTCGCACTGCTCGCGTGACACCGTCAGGGTTCCGCACTGTTCCTCATACGCGCACGCGGATGCCGCCACGCGCTCCGACCAGCCAGCGTAGGAGCGCTGCGGTGCCTCCGAGCCACCACACGCCACGAGCCACACGCACACCACCAGCGACGCCTTCCACGGGTTCATGCCCGCATCTCACCCGGCGCTAGCGCTGGAGTCACCCTCAACGCCTGCCTGCCCGTTCGCCCCCAGCGACCTCGAGCCTCGCCGCGCTTGTCCACACACAGCGAGGCCCGCGAGACGCGCGTCACTCGACCGGCCCTGCCACGGAGACTTCCATCACGGCCTCGGCGCCCCCCCACTCTCGCGCAGCACACGGCGCCACGACACAAGCGTCCGGGACATAGCGCTCGCTCTCGGACAGCATGCCCGCCGCCTCGTTTCCACCGCCCATCACCAGGACCGCGCCATCTCCCAGCGCCAGGGCGCCCAGCTTCTCGCGCGGCGCGTCCAGCGCGGGCGCGGAAGACCACGTCTCCGTCTTCAAATCGAAGCGCTCCACCGACGCGAGCGCCCCCGTCGTGTAGTGCTCGCCGCCCATCATCAGCACCGCGCCATCCGGCAGCACCACCGTCGCATGATGCTCACGAGGCACCTTGGGCGCGCCCACCAGCGTCCACACACCCGTCTCCGGCGAATACACCTCCGCCGTGGCCGCCGCGCGCGCCGTGGTTCCCCCCACCACCAACACGCGCCCATCCGGCAGCATCGTCACCGAGTGCGCCAGCCGGTGCGTGCCCGCCGCCCCACCGGTGAGCCCCGCCTTCTCCCAGAGCCCCGTCACCGGGTCATACAGCTCCGCCTGCAGGCCGCTCACGAACAGGGCCTTGCCGTTGGCCAGCACCACCGCCGTCTGGGCTCCACCCCGTGAGAAGCCCGGAGGCGACGCGGCGCTCCACATCCCCGTCGCAGGATCGAACAACTCCGCCGAGCGCAGCGGCCGCTGGTCCACATCCGTCCCACCCGCCACCAGCACGCGCCCATCCGCCAGCAGCACCGCGGCCGGGTCATTGCGCGCCACGCCCATGGGGCGCACCTCCGTCCACGTCCCGGTGTCCGGCGCATACACCTCCGCGTCCGCAAGCGCGCCCATCGCCACGCCGTTGGAGCCGCCCATCACCAGCACTCGGCCGTCCGTCAGCCGCACCGCGGCGTGGTTGCGCCGGCGCGTGTGCATGGCCCCCGTCTCACGCCAGCGGCCCGTCTCCGGCTCGAACACCTCGCAGCTCCCCAGCGTTCGGCTCCCGTCATGCCCGCCCGAGGCCAGCACACGCCCACCCTCCATCACCACGAAGGGCAGGAGCTTGCGGGGTGTGGACAAGAACAGGCCCTGCTCCGCCGCCCCGCTCCCCCCGTCCTCCGCGCGCGGACCCGCGCTGCAAGCGAACGAGACAGCGAAGAGGATGACCGTGACACATGATGCCGAAAACCGTTGCATGACCCCACCTGGAATGCCCGTCGAAGCAGTCATGTCTAGACTGACCGTCTGACATTCCAGGGCGGCCCAACCTGAGTGATTCCCGACGCTTACCCGGCACCCGAGGCCCGTCCGGCGACCTGTCCAGAGCGGGCCGGAGCGAGCGTGCAACGCCTTGCGTCACTCGTTTTCTCGCGGCTCAAGACTCCACGTCGACATTCACGGGCTCACGCTCCAGTCCGTTGGAATGGCGAGGTGGGAGCGCGCCGCCGTCGTCATCCACCTCCAGCGTGAGGAGTGGGTGGTCCGCGTTGACCAGGTAGACGTCGTGGCCGCGGATGAAGTCCACGTCGGAGAACTCCACCAGGTAGTCGCGCCGGGGAATGGGCACCAGCCCCTGCTCCAGTTCGAAGTGCGTGTCTCCGATGCCCGCCACGCGCCCGATGACACGGCCCGTCGCCGTCCGCACGGTCATGCCTTCGTGTACGTCGTCTGTCCGAATCATTCCGGCCTCCTCGCGCTCGGGTGCCCGGCCCGTCCGGGACTCCCAGACAACAGTGCGAGCGGGCATGACGGGACGCACCTGCGACGGCGCACACGGTGGAGCGCTCGCGACGACGGCCCGCCGCTCCACCACCGCGCGAACGCAGGGGCCGCCGAGCCGCATGTCCAGCCAGGAGAACGCGAGGCGCCAGGCCGCCAGCCCTGGCGTACTCCGGGCAGGCATCGAGGCCACATGGGCCGGTGCGTGCCTAACGTTCCAGGCAGGAGGTGCACCATGTTGTTGGAACTGTCCGCCGTGGAGGCGCGCGACGTGAAGCAAGCGCTGGACACAGCGCTGCGCGCGCTCTTGGAAGAGATGGCCCATGCGGACCCGCGCGCCCATCGCGACCTGCTGCGCGAGCGATATGAGCGGCTGGACCAACTCAACCGCCGGCTCGACATGAGCCTGGAGGGAGAACAGGTCTACGCCTGAGGCCCGCTACAGGGCCCGGCCCGACTTCGCGTCGAAGCGCCGCGGCTTCGCCGCGTCATACCGCAGCCACACCGGAGCGCCCGTGGGCACACGGAAGTCTCCGGCGGCGCGCGCCACCATGCGCTCCCCGGCCACGTCCACTGTCACCCAGCTCTCCGCGCCCATGAGCTCCACCAGGTACACGCGGCCCTCCAGCGCGCCTGGGGGCGGCGTGCCCTGCCCCACTTCCAGGTGCTCGGGACGCAGCCCCAACACCACGTCCGCGTCCGGCAGGCCCAGCGTCCGGGGCTTCACCAGGTTGATGCGCGGCGCGCCGAAGAAGCCCGCCACGAACAGGTTCGCTGGCGCGTCGTACAGCTCGCGCGGCGGAGCCACCTGCTGCACCTCCCCCTGGTTCATCACCACCACGCGGTCCGACAGCGTCATCGCCTCCGACTGGTCGTGGGTGACGTAGACGAAGGTGGCCTTGAGCTGCTCATGCAGCTTCTTGATTTCCCCCCGCATCTGCGTGCGCAGCGCCGCGTCCAGGTTGGACAGCGGTTCGTCGAAGAGGAACACCTTGGGTCGCCGCACCAGCGCGCGCCCCAATGCCACGCGCTGCCGCTGGCCTCCCGACAGCTCCTTCGGCTTGCGCGACAGCAGGCCCTCCAGCCCCAGCAGCGAGGCCACCTCGCGCACGCGCGCGTCGATGTCCGCCTTCGCCATCCCCGCCACCTTCAGCGGAAATGCGAGGTTCCGCACCACGTCCAGGTGCGGATAGAGCGCGTAGCTCTGGAACACCATGGCGATGTCCCGCTCCCGCGGTGACATGTCATTCACCACCGCGCCATCGATGCGCAGCGTGCCGCCCGACATCTCCTCCAGCCCGGCGATGAGGTTCAGCGTCGTGGACTTGCCGCAGCCTGACGGGCCCACCAGCGAGATGAACTCGCCGTCCGCGATGTCCAGGCTCACGCCCTTCACCGCGACCACGCCGCCCCGGTACACCTTGCGCACGTCCTCCAGGGACACTGTCGCCAAACGCCTTGCCTCCCGGGCGCCCGGCCTCTGGACGCCCCATGTGTCATTCCGCCTCACCCACGGGCCTCGCAGCATCGCGCCCTCCGCGCCCAGGGCAAGCCTCATGGCGAGGGGCCGCCCCGCCTCTGACCGCCATTCCACACCGGGATGGAAGCCGGGCGGCCGGGCGCCCCTTCCCCGCGCCAGGCAGCCGCTTCCTGGAGGCGGAAGGCGGCGGACGCGCACTATGTTCGCGCGGCCATGAGTCCCTCGAGCCCACCGTCCTCCCGCAAGCTGGCCATCGAAGTGCGGGACCTCCACAAGTCCTTCGGAGACCAGCACGCGCTGCGGGGGGTGAACCTGGAAGTGCCAGAGGGCACCACCTGCGTGCTGATGGGCGTGTCCGGGTCGGGCAAGACGGTGCTGATGAAGCACATCATGGGCCTCTTGCAACCGGACCGGGGCACCGTCCTGGTGGATGGCGAGGACATCGCGCGGATGAACGAGGCCGCGCTCGACCAGATGCGCCGCAAGCAGGGCATCCTCTTCCAGGCGAACGCCCTCTTCGACTCGCTCACCGTGTTCGACAACGTGGCCTTCCCCCTGCGCGAGCGCACCCGCATGCCCGAGGCGGAAATCGCCGAGACGGTGAACAAGACGCTGGAGCGCGTGGGCCTGTCGCACGCGACGCAGCGCTTCCCTGGCGAGCTGTCCGGCGGCATGCAGAAGCGCGTGGGCTTCGCGCGCGCCACCATCCTCCAGCCGAAGATTCTCCTCTACGACGACCCCACCGCCGGGTTGGATCCGCTCACCACCGCGGCGGTGAATGAAATCATCACCACCGGCAAGCAGCAGCTCGGCGCCACCTCGCTGGTGATTACGCCGGACGTGGCCTCCGCCTTTGGCATGGCGGACCACCTGGCCCTGATGCACGAAGGCCGCATCGTGGAGTACGGCCCGCCAGACGCCTTCCGTGAGTCACAGCACCCCGCGGTGATGGCCTTCCTCCGCAACTGGCTCCGGCGCCGCGCCCAGAACAAGCGCGCGGCCCAGGCCTGAGGCGGCGCGCACCCGGAACGCGCGTTGCAAACAGTCCGGTCCACCGCGCGAGTGCGGCCCGACGACCACGATGCTTCCCCCATCCCCTTCGCCCCTCGTGGCACCCCGGACACGGCGCGGCCTGCTGGCCACCCTCGCCGTGCTCCTGTCGTGCAGCACGCCCACGCCGCCGCCGGAGCCTCCACGGGTGGTGCTCTGGGCCTGGGAGCGGCCGGAGGACCTCCGCTTCCTCGCGCGGACGGGGCGCCCGGTCAGCGTGGCCTTCCTGCGCGCCACGCTCGCGCTCACGGAGACGGAGGTGCGCGAACACCCGCGCCGGCAGCCGCTCCACGTTCCGCCCGGGACACCCCTGAGGGCCACGGTGCGGATGGAAGCCCATCCGGGCGCGTCGCTCGCGAAGTACCCGCCCGAGCGACTGCACGCGCTGGCGGACCGACTCGCCACGCTGGCGCGCCTTCCGGAGCTGACGGCGCTCCAGATTGACTTCGATGCCCGCGCGTCCGAATACGACGCCTACGTCGCGCTGCTCCAGGCGCTCCGTCAGAAGCTGCCCCCATCGATGGCGCTGTCCATCACCGGTCTCGCCTCATGGTGCACGCCCGGAAGCTGGCTGACGCACGCGCCCGTGGACGAAGTGGTGCCCCAGCTCTTCCGCATGGGCCCGGAGGCTCCCACGTGGCGCGCCCGCTTCGCGCGCGGACTGCCCGCCCCTTGCCGGGGCAGCGTGGGGCTGGCGCTCGATGAGTGGCAGTCCGTGCCCCCTGGCGTCTCCACCCTCTATGTCTTCAACCCCCGCCCCTGGACGCCCGAGGCGTTCACGCGCGCGGTCGCGGAGCTCCATCCATGAAGAAGCTGCTCATCACCGTCACCAGCGGCCTCGCGTTCCTGCTCACCCCCACCGAAGCGCGGGCGTGTGCCTACGACTCCGCCGGGGCCGTGTTCGTCACCAGCAGCCATCCCGACTGGCCGCTCTCCACCTTCGCGGCCGGGCGGCTGGGCGTGGTGCATGGCTCGATGCGCACCGCCTACCTCGCGTTCGCCTACCGGACGATGATGGGCATTCCCACCACGCCCGAGGAGCAACAGCCCCTGGTGACGCGCTGGGAGCTCATGCACCAGGCGTTGCCGGAGCACCTCTCCCTGACACCAGGCTTCCAGCGCTGGCTGGCGGTACGGAAGCAGGTGGCGCCTCAGCTCCCAGAAGCCTCGCCCGAGCATTCCCGGCAGGTGAGATACGCACAGGTCCCCCGCATCCAGGGTGACGCGTTCCAGCGCGCCGCGAACACCGCCACCGACCTGGCCCAGGCGTGGAAGAAGCACCCCGCGCTGGTGGAGGAGTGGGTGCGCAACCAGGACACCGTCTTCGGCCCGTGCGCCATCCTGCCGGAGCCCGACCCGCGGCTGGATGACGGCGTGAGCGCGCAGCACCAGGCCCGCCGGCGAGACGAGCGCGCCTACCAGGAGGCCGCCTCGCGCTTCTACTGCGACGACTATCCCGGCGCCCTGTCCTCGTTCCAGAAGCTCGCTGCGTCGCAGGAATCACCCTACCGGGCGCTCGCCGCCTACCTCGTGGCGCGCACCCATGTCCGGCAGGCGCTGATGGAGAAGAAAGGTGAGTATCACTTCGAGTCGCGGGAAGACGCCGTCTTCCTCTCGCGGCTGGGCGAGGCGGACCGGGTGCTCGATGGCGTGCTCGCCTCCCCGGAGCTGCGGAGCGTCCATGCGCCCGCGCGCGGCTTGCGGAGCCTGGTGCGCTACCGGCTGCGACCCAAGACCTGGCACTGTGAGCTGCTGTCGCACGTGCTCGAACCCGGGACGGGCACCGCCCTCGCCTCGGAGCTGGGCGACCTCGACCTGATGTTGCGAGAAGCGAGCACCTGCGAGGGCCTCCCCGCGCCCGCCGAGGCGCTCCAGGCGTGGCTCCACGCCATGAAGGACACGCCCTACAGCGCGGCGCCCGATGCGGAGCGCCGCGCGCAATACGACGGAGCCCTGGCCCGCTGGAAGAAGACGGCGCACATGCCGTGGCTCGTCGCCGCGCTGGCCAAGGCGACGCCGGACGCTCCGGGCGTGCCGGAGCTGCTCGCCGCCTCCGCGAAGGTCGCGCCCACGTCTCCCGCCGGCCTGACGGTGGCGTACCATGCCGCGCGGCTGCTGCATGGCCGAGGCGAGGTGGAGGCGGCGCGGGCGCGGCTCGCGACGGTGCCCGCCGAGCTGACCCGGGACCTGCCCTCCACGGACAACCTGCTGCGCGAGGAGCGGCTCGCGGTGGCCAGAGACCCGGACGAGGCCATGCGGGAAGCGGTCAACATCATCGCCGACTATGAAATGAGCAGCAGCTACTCCGAGCCCTACACCACGCCGCTGGCCGAACGGCCCCGGCTCTTCAGCCCGCGCGCCGTGGCCATGCTGGAGCCCCGGCTGACGGCGAAGCGCATGGGTGAGCTGGCGGCGGGGGACATCCTGCCTCCCGCCCTTCGACGGCAGCTCATGTGGACCGCCTTCGCGCGCGCCACCGTCGCGGGTGACGACGCGACGATTCAGGCCGTGGCGAAGCGCCTGGCGGCGACGGAGCCCAAGGCGAAGGCGGAGCTGCTGGCGCTCGCCGGCAAGCCCACGCCCGAGGAGCGTCAGTTCGAGGCCCAGCTGCTCCTCATGGGACTGCCCGCCGTCTCCGCTCGGCTCAACGCGGGCGAGGACCGGCTGGCGAACACCCATCCCAACCTCAGCCTCACCATGGATATGTCCTACCAGCGCAACTGGTGGTGCGGTCCGAAGCCGGACGCGAGCGTGCCCCCCGTGCACTTCGAGGACACGCCCGACGCACCGGACGCGGCGCGGGAGTGGAAGGCCCTCCAGGACGCGGGCAACTCGGTGCCCTACTTCGCCCGCGTCGCCATGGCCTGGGCCCAGGCCCACCCGGATGACCCGCGCTCGCCCATCGCCCTGTTCCGCGCGGTCCGCGCCAGCAAGCGCGGCTGCGGACAGGCCACGCGCGAGGCACGCGAGGCCTTCCGCTATCTCCACAAGCACTACGGCAAGACGAGCTGGGCGAAGCGCACGCCCTACGTGTACTGACGTCCCGCCTACAGCACGCGCTGGGTGGCGTGGCGGATGCGGTCGGGCTGAGAGGCTGTGCGTTTGCGCTCGAATGGCACGCGTGGTGTAGCCTCCCGGACAACGGGAGTACACGTGTCCATGCAATCACAAGGCAACAAGGTTCTTCGTACGGTGACGGTGGTCCTCGCGGTCGTCCTGCTGGGTTTCGTGGTGCTGACGGCGGCTGGAACCTTCTTCGGTGGGACCAAGATCCGCCCGCTGTTCGGCATGCCGGAGGGCGGCCTGCACGCCCTCGACGCCGGTGACGCGGCGCCCCCGGCCACGCCGTGATGAGCCTGGAGGTCCTAGGCGGGGGGGCCGCGATTTCCTTCGGGGTGCTCGCGTGTGTCTTCTGGCCGTTGGAGAAGGCCTGGGCCGCGCGGCCAGGACAGCCGCTGCTGCGCCCTGCCTTCCGCACCGACCTCGCCTACTTCGTGGCGCAATACCTGGTGCTCGCGCCGCTGGCGCTGCTGATGCTGAGCCACGTGCAGGCGCTCTTGCACCTGGACCTGCTGTCGGGGCTCCAGGCCGCCGTGGCACGCCAGCCCTGGTGGCTTCAGGCACTCGAAGCGGTGGTGCTCTGCGACCTGCTCGTCTACGGCTTCCACCGACTGTCACACCAGGTGGACTTCCTCTGGCGCTTCCACGCCGTCCACCACTCGGCCGAGCACCTCGACTGGCTCGCCGCGCACCGCGAGCACCCCGTGGACGGACTGCTCACGCAGTTGGTGGTGAACCTCCCCGCGATGCTGATGGGCTTTCCGCTCGAGACGCTGGCGATGCTCATCGCCTTCCGCGGGCTGTGGGCCATCTTCATCCACTCCAACGTCCGGCTGCCGCTGGGGCCGCTGGGCTTCCTCTTCGGCGCGCCCGAACTGCACCACTGGCACCACGCGCGCGAACGGCACACGCGGCACAACTTCGGCAACCTCGCGCCGTGGACGGATTGGCTCTTCGGCACCTACCACCGGCCCACCGGGCCCGAGCAGTATCCGCTCGGGCTCGTGGAGCCGTTTCCCCGGCGCTTCTGGGCCCAGCTCCTCTCGCCCGTGACGCGGGCGACTGACAGCAGGAATACGCCACGCTGAGCTGGGATTCGCGTTCCCGCTGGCGGCAATCCGTCACACCGCCCTGGAGGTCCGCGTCTCTGATTGCGCGTCCAGGAATGTCCCCAAGGTGGCATTGACGAGCGCGGGCTCCTCCACGGTGGAGGAGTGCCCTCCGCGCGGCAGGGTCACCAGGCGTGAGCCGGGGATGAGCCGGTGCAGGCGCTGCGCCTTGGCGGGGACGGTGGCCGTGTCCTCGGCGCCGACGACGACGAGCGTGGGCACGCGGATGTGTGGGATTTCGTGGGCCACGCCGCGCCGCTCGATGACGCCGTTGACGGCGCGCCAGATGTCGCGGCGGTTCTCCATGAGGCGCGTGCGCCAGCGGCTGCGCTCCTCGGCCCGGTTGGGGTCCGTCATGAAGCTGCGGCCGAACATGATGCGCATCACCGGGTCCGCCACCGGGCGCAGGCCCGCCAGGCGCGCGGTGAGGTTGAGCAGCGTGTAGCGCGGCACGTTGTGAAGGGGCTCCGGGTCGGCGGACGTCTCCATCAGCACCAGCGAGCGCAGCAGGTCCGGCCGCCGCGCGGCGATGCGCATGCCAACGAAGCCGCCCATGGACAGGCCCACGAAGTGACAGGGCCCCACGCCCAGCCGCTCGATGAGCGCCACCGCGTCCAGGTACACCGTCTCCATGTCGATGACGCGCGCCGGAGGCACGGCGCTCTGGCCCTGGCCCCGGTGGTCATAGGCGATGCAGCGGTAACGTCCGCACAGCGCTTCCACTTGCGGATCGAAGAGGCGACAGCTCCACAGCAAGCCGTGGCTGAAGACGATGGGCACGCCCGTGCCACCCGAGTCCTCGTAGTACAGCTCCGTTCTGTTGACGGTCAGCATCGGCATGCGCGGCACCCTCCCCGGCTGGCGAGGATAGGCGAGCGACACGCGCGGACGGGTACTCCTCTTCGTGGAGCCGTTGGCCGGCTGACGTCCCGCTGCCCTCGGGGCCCACGCGACTGGCTACCAGAGACCCTTGGCTTGAAGCAGCTCGCCCACGCGGCGGGGCTCGGCGCGCCAGGCGGTGAAGAAGTCCTCAGCGGCGTCGGGGGACAGGTTCTCCCAGACGAGGCGGCCGGTGTCCTCCTCGCGGCGGCAGCGCACGAAGGTGGAGCGCACCTGTTCGGGCGAGTCGAAGGAGAGGCTGTCGAGCAGCTCCGGGCTCTGGCTGGTGAGCAGGGCCTGCCGGGGTTCGAGCTGTTCGAGGATGGCGCGGACCTGCCGGGGGTGGAAGGCGTGCGCGATCTCATCCGCGATGACGACGGCGCGGGCGTGGGCCAGGTAGTGGAGGAAGGCCACCAGGCGCTTCTGGCCGTAGCCGAGCTGCCGGGCGGAGAGGCGCTGGCCGGCGGCGGTGACGAAGCAGAGGTCCAGGTTTCCCAGGGACAGCGTTTCGTATTTGCCCTGGGGTTGGGTCTCCAGCGGGGACAGGAGCGCCTCCGCGGACGCGAAGCCGAGGAGCCGGGCGGCGTCACGGAGGAAGGGGACGTTCTCCGAGGACAGCACGTAGCGGGAGGCGCCCCACTGCGCGGCGGCGACCTTGCGCAGGCCGTCGAGCAGGTCTTCCGAGGCCACGCCCGTGCCCGTCGCGAGCACGCCCTCCGTGCGGCGGGAGAGCCGCAGCTCGGCATGCCAGAGCTGGTCGAAGTGGGCGAGCCCCTCGTCGAAGCGGCGGAGGTCGGCCTGGGCGGAGACCTCGCGCGCCATGGCGAGCATCGGCTCCACGGCGGCGGTGCCCTCGCCCGTCTTCTCCACCCAGGCGATGCCGCCCGTCATCAAGACGAGCCAGAGCCGGCCACCGACTTCGGGAGCGATGCGCTCATGCACGACGTCGGTGGTGTCGTCCTCGCGGGAGACGCGGAGCTGCTGGCCTTCGCGGTGGATGACCAGCGGCCAGGCCATGTCGCGCGGGGCCACGGTGATGTCCATGGACAGGCCGCTCGTGCCTTCCGCGCCCGAGGGCACGTTGCGCACGCGCACGGTGATGCGTCCGGTGTCCGCGGCCAGCGCATATTCGAGGTCGAACGCCTCATGCCGCAGCGGCGTGAAGTCCGAGCTGACCACGGCGGCGGCGAGGTCCAACAGCGTGGACTTCCCGGTGCCGTTCTCCCCGAGCAGCACGTTGAGGGACGGGCTGAAGAGCAACCGCGTCCCGGGCTTCACGGAGCGGAACTGGTGGACCTGGAGCCACTGGAGCTTGAGCATCAACCGGAAGACTGGCTCCCTGGACGCTTCAGCGTCAACTCGCGCCGCACGGCGGCACGGCCCCCCGGGACTCCCAGATGGGCCGGCGCTTGTCCACCCACGCGAAGACCTTGTTGGACCAGAAGCTGGCCATCGTCAGCGTCACGCAGTCGCCCGTATCGACATGGACGATGTCCCACTGGTCCGCGTTATTCCGACTCCGGGTGTCGAAGCCCAGCCGGTGCTGGCCGTCGAACGTGGCGAAATGCACGAAGCCACCCACCGGAACCCACTGCGAACAGGGCAGGACGCTCAGCGCGGGCTCCCGCACGACGAGTCCATCATGCGCGCGCCAGAAGAGCTCGACCTGGAATGGAAGCGGTCCGCCGAGCCGCTCCGAGAGCGCCTGGAGTGCCTCGGTTGAAGCGGGTGGGTGGAAGACCACCTCCAGCCCACGAGAGGCGCTCCGCTTGTCGAGGGCACGGCGAAACTCTTCCACTCTCATTCCGACTCCATGGCAGCGGTGGAAGGGCGCAGGGATGCGCCATCCATGAGGGTGCTGTGATGCAGCGACACGGGGCGCCCAGTCTAGCGCCTTGGCATCTACACCGGCCCCGGTGGAGCCTGCATCTTCCCCTGCGACTGAGATGACTGCGGAGAACGGGCCGGACACCGACCTGTACAACCACGCGGGCGGGCGGCGGGCCTATCCTGGGCCCCTCGTTCGACATGACCGCCAACCTCGACTGCGAGCGCGTCAACGCGCGAGGCTTCGCGGGCGTGCTGACCCCAGCGCCACTTTCGGCCGGTGGCAGGACCACCCTCGCGCCCAGCCTCCCGGGAACGGACGCACGCCCCCTCACGGGGATGCTGCGCTTCGACGACGACTGGGACGCGGAGCGCTGAGCTGTTGTCCAAGCCCGCGCAGTCGCATCGCCCCCGGAGGCCGTGCATGACAGCAGCCCCGCCCCACGGGCTGCCTGTCCTGCCCTGCTTCATGCACTGACACGCAGCCCCGTCCCTTTTTCTGTCCACCAGACGCAAGGCAGCCCCACCAGCCGTGGTGGCTGGGCAACGCGCTTCCTACCTGTGCGCGCGCTCCCATGAATGCCCTGCTGCTCGCAGCCCTGCTGTCCCACGCCTCCAGCCTCCTGCTGGCCCAGGCGGGCCCCGGCACCGACGCGGGCGTGGAGCCCCCCGCGGCCCGCGCTCCCGCCCTCTCCCCGGAGACACCCGAACCACCGCGGTTCCCAGTGTCAGACCCACTGCTGAAGCCCATTCCCCCAGCCGACATGCAGGTGGCGACCTGGGAAGAGGCGCTGCAACTGCTGCGTCAACGCTCCACCCGCCTGTACACCGCGCTCGCCCAGGTGGAGGCCGCGGCGGGCGTGCAGCGAATCGCCCTGGCCGCGTTGCTGCCCACGCTCATCGGCACCGTCTCCGTCCAGTCCAACGTGCTCAATCCCGACGCGACGCCGCTCCTGGGTGGTGGCGGTGGTGGCGGCGGAGCGGGAGGCGGAATCGGCGGGGGCATTGGCGGCGACGTCGGAGGCGCCCAGTCCCCGGGCCTCACCCGCCCGCCTTTCCTGGGACTGCTGAACGCCACCCAGCCCCTGTTCAACCTCTCGTCCATCATCGCGCTGGGCACCGCCCGCGAGGCCCGACGCACCGCCAACCTATCGCTGGCGGAGACGCGGCGCCAGCTCACCAGCGCACTGGCCCAGTCACTGGTGCTCGTCGCCGCGCAGGAGCGGATGGCCGAGGTCAACCGCGTCAACCTGCGCACCGCCCTGGAGCGGCTGGCCCTCACGGAGCGCCGCTTCGAACTGGGCGCGGGCACGCGGCTGGACGTCGTGCGCGTGCAGCAGGACACGGAGACGGCGCGCAACCTCGTCGTCCTGGGTGACGAGACCCTGCGCAAGGCCCGTGAAACGCTGGGACTGGTGCTGGGCATTCCTCGAGGCGTGGGCCTGGCCCGGGGCGTCCAGTTGGAGACCCTGCTCCAGCAATCGCGGCGTGACTGCCAGCAACTGGAGTCGCTCGACCGGCGCGCGGACATCGCGGTGGCGCGCTCGCGGCGCACGCTGGCCGAGCGGCAGGTGTCGGAAGTGAAGGCGCGTTATGCCCCGACGCTCGCGCTGACCAGCACCACCCTGGCCCTCACCGTGGAAGAGGGCTTCGTGACGGTGCCGGTGTGGAACATCGGCGCCAGCCTGGTGCTGCCCTTCTGGGATGGCGGCGCACGAGAGGGCCAACTGCGGCAGACGCGCGCGGGCGTGGAGGTGGCGAAGCAGGGGCTGGTGGAGCTGGAGCGCACCGCTTCGGTGGAGGTGCTGCAGGCACGGCGCGCCGTACAGGTGGCGGAGGCGGCCACGCGCATCGCGGGCCGGGGACGCGCCCTGGCCGAGGAGAACGACCGGCTCACCCGGCGCAGCTTCGAGGTGGGAACGGGGACCAGCCTGGAGCTCATCCAGACAGCGTCGGACCTCCGCCAAGCGGAGCTGCTGCTGGTGGTGCGCGAGTTCGAGCTGGAGCAGGCGAGGGTCGCGGCGTTTCTCACGGAGGCGGCATGCGATTGGTGAGGACGTGGAGCACGGGACTCGCCGTTCTGCTCCTCGTGGGCTGCCGCTCGCAGGGCGACGCAGGGCCGCAAGGAGGCCAGGCGGCCACGAACCAGCCCATGCCGGTGGAGGTGGAGCGCCTGGTCCCCGCCGAGGTGCGCGAGTCCAACGAGTACCTGGGTGCGCTCATCTCCCGCAGCAGCATCACCGTCTATCCGCAGGTCGCTGGCTACGTGAAGTCGATTCCACTCAAGCCGGGAGCACGCGTCGAACAGGGTGAAGTGCTGCTCGTGGTGGATCCCCGACGAGAAAGCGCGGGCCTGCGCGCCACCCAGGCGCAGCAAGCCGCCGCCATGGCGCAGCGAGCGTACGCCCAACAGACGCGCAAGCGCAGTGAGCAGTTGCTGAAGGAGGGACTCCAGAGCCGCCAGGATTATGACCAGGCGGTGGCGCAGGCACTGCAAGCCGAGGCCAGCGCGCGCGCCATCGAAGCCCAGGTGCAGGCCCAGGAGGTCCAGCTCGGCTTCTACGAGGTGAGCGCGCCCTTCGCCGGCATCGTGGGCGACTACCCGGTGAACGTGGGCGACTTCGTGACGCAGCAGACGGCCCTCACCACGTTGGACCAGAGCAACACGTTGGAGCTGTCCGTCCAGATTCCCGTCGAGCGGGCAGGCACCGTCCGGGTGGGCACCACGCCAGTGGAGGTGTTGGACCCGGAGGGCCGGCTCGTGGTGTCCGCGCCGGTGTTCTTCGTAGCGCCCACGCCCAACGCCACCACGCAACTGGTGGAGATACGCAGCGTCTTCGAGAACACCGTGGGCCTGCGCGCGGGACAGTTCGTGCGCGCCCGGGTCGTCTATGCCACGCGGGAGGCCTTGCGCGTCCCGACCGCCGCCGTCACCCGCATCAGCAGTCAGTCCTTCGTCTTCGTGATGCGGGACTCCGACGCGGGCACCGTGGCGCAGCGGGCGCCGGTGAGCCTGGGACTCGTCTCTGGCAATGACTACGAGGTGACGGGCGGACTGGACGCGGGCACGCCCGTGGTGCTCAGCGGCATCCAGATGCTCCGCGATGGCCAGCCCATCCAACCCAAGGCCCCCTCGCGCAAGCCACCTCAGGGCGTAGGCGGCAGCGGGACCGACGGCGGCACCCCGCCGGAACAGTGAGGGGCCGCCATGTTCACCGACTTCTTCATCCGCCGTCCCGTCTTCGCCAGCGTGGTGTCCATCATCATCACCCTGGTGGGGGCCATCTCCATCCCCAACCTGCCCATCGAGCAGTACCCAGACCTGTCGTTGCCCGTGGTGCAGGTGACGGCGACGTACATCGGCGCCTCCGCGGAGACGGTGGAGAGCGCCGTCACCACCGTGCTGGAGCGGCAGCTCAACGGCGTGGAGGGCATGCGTTACATCTCCTCCACCAGCAGCAACACGGGCGTGAGCACCATCACCGTCACCTTCGACCCGGGACGGGACCTGGACATCGCCGCGGTGGACGTCCAGAACCGCGTGGCCACCGCGTCCGCGCAGCTTCCGGCCGCCGTCAACGCGCTGGGCGTCACCATCACCAAGGCCCAGACGCAGCTGCTCATGGCCTTCGGCTTGTTCGACGAGGAGAACCGTTACGAGACGGGCTTCCTCAGCAACTACGCGGACGTCTTCATCCGGGACGCGCTGCTGCGTGTGACGGGCGTGGGCGACGTGCGGATTTTCGGCGAGCGGCGCTTCGCCATGCGGCTGTGGCTGGACCCCTCGGAGCTGGCGCGGCGTGGGCTCGCCGCCACGGACGTGGTGAACGCCCTGCGTGCGCAGAACGTTCAAATCGGCGCGGGACAGGTGGGTCAGCAGCCAGCGCCGCCGGGACAGACGTACCAGTTCACGGTGCGCGTGCTGGGGCAGCTCACGTCCGCGGAGGAGTTCGGCAACATCGTGGTGCAGCAGGGGCCGGACGGCTCGCTGGTGCGGCTGAAGGACGTGGGCAGCGCGGAGCTGGGCGCGGAGAACTACGGGCAGCTTCTGCGCTTCAACGGCCGCGAGGCCGTGGGCCTGGGCATCTTCCAGCTCCCCGGCTCCAACGCGCTGGAGGTGCGCGACGGCGTCATCGCCGAGCTGGAGCGGCTGAAGGGCAACTTCCCGCCGGGCATGCGCTACCAGCGCGCCTTCGACACCACGGCGGCGGTGCAGGCCTCCATCGAGGAGGTGCTGGTGACGCTGGGCGAGGCCATCTTCCTGGTGGTGCTGGTCATCTTCATCTTCCTGCACGGCTGGCGCAGCGTGCTGGTGGTGGCCACCACGTTGCCCGTGTCGCTGGTAGGCACCTTCCTCTTCGTCAACGCGTTCGGCTTCTCCATCAACACGCTGACGCTCTTCGGCCTCACGCTGGCCACGGGCCTGGTGGTGGATGACGCCATCATCGTCATCGAGAACGTCGAGCGCACCATGGAGCAGGACAACGTGGGCCCTCGCGAAGCCACCCACCGGAGCATGAAGCAGGTGGCCGGCGCGCTGGTGGCCATTGCCCTGGTGCTGTCCGCGGTGTTCGTACCGGTGTCCTTCTTCCCCGGCACCACCGGCATCATCTACCGGCAGTTCGCCCTCACCCTGGCCTTCTCCATCAGCCTGTCCGCGCTGGTGGCGCTCACCCTGTCCCCCGCGCTGTGCGCCATCCTGCTGCGGCCCCACGAAGGCCAGAAGTGGAAGGTCTTCCGCATGTTCGACCGGGGGCTCGACGCGTTCCGCGACGCCTACGGCCGGATGTTGGCGAAGCTCATCGGACCGCTGCGCTGGCCGGTGGTCATCGCCTTCGTCGTGTGTCTGGCCGGCACCATCCTGGTGTACCGACTCACGCCCACGGGCTTCATCCCGGGCGAGGACCAGGGCTACCTCATCATCGCCGTGCAGGGACCGGAGGGCACGTCGCTGGACTACACGCGCAATGTGCTGCTCCAGGCGGAGGACGTGATGCGCCAGCAGCCGGAGGTCGCGGACATCTTCACCGTGGGCGGCTTCTCCCTGCTGGGCACGGGCGTCAACTACGGCACCCTCTTCGTCAACCTGCACCCGTGGGACGAGCGCAAGCGCACGGAGCAGAGCGTGGCGGGACTGGTGGAGCGCCTGCGACGCCCGCTGATGGCCCTTGGCGGCGCGCGCGTGTTGCCCTTCGAGCCCCCCGCCATCCGCGGCGTGGGCAGCGTGGGCGGCTTCGAGTTCGTGCTGGAGGACCAGCAAGGCGGCCGAACGCTCGCTCAGCTCGCGCAGACGACGGACATGTTGGTGGGCGCGGCCAGCCAGGCCCCAGGCCTGCGCGGCGTCTTCTCCTCCTACACCGCGAACACGCCGCTCCTGGACGTGCAGGTGGACCGGGAGAAGGCCCTGGCGATGGGCGTCCCGCTGGATGGCGTCTTCTCCACGCTGCAAGTCTACCTGGGCAGCCAGTACGTGAATGACTTCACCTTCGCCAGCCGCGTGTACCGCGTGTACGTGCAGGCCGCCGTGCCGTTCCGCAACGAGCCGCGCGACATCGACGCGCTCTACGTCCGCTCCGCGAAGGGTGAGATGGTGCCGCTGGAGTCGCTGGTGCAGGTGCGGCCCATCACCAGCGCGCAGAACATCCAGCACTACAACCTGTACCGCTCGGCGACCATCAACGGGCAGGCCGCGCCGGGCTCCAGCTCCGGGCAGGCCCTGGACACGATGGAGGCGGTGGCGCGCAAGACGTTGCCCGTGGGCTACACCTTCGAATGGACGGGCCTGTCCCAAGAGCAGAAGGAGGCGGGCCGCAGCGTGCTGGTCATCTTCGGGCTGGGCGTCGTCTTCGTCTTCCTGGTGCTGTCCGCGCAGTATGAGAGCTTCGCCCTGCCCCTCATCATCCTCCTGGGCGTCCCCGTGGCCATGCTGGGCGCGCTGGGGCTGCAGAACTTGCGCGGCCTCCAGAACGACGTGTTCTGCCAGGTCGGGCTCGTCATGCTGGTGGGGCTGGCCAGCAAGAACGCCATCCTCATCGTCGAGTTCGCCGAGCAGCTCCGCCACGAAGGCCGGAGCGTCGTGGACGCCGCTATTCACTCCGCCCAGACGCGCCTGCGGCCCATCCTGATGACGTCCTTCGCGTTCCTCATGGGCGTGGTGCCGCTGATGCTCGCCTCGGGGGCGGGGGCCTCCGCGCGCAAGTCCCTGGGCACCACCGTGTTCGGCGGCATGCTGCTGTCCACCTTCGTGAACCTCATCTTCATCCCCGTGCTGTACGTGGTGATGGAGGCCGCCAGGCTCCGCGTCCGCCGGCAGGGTGATGTCAACACGCCGCCGCCCACCATCCGCCCACCGGAGCCCCACGCACCCTGAGTGCTGGCCTGGGGCCTGGGGGCCCCCCGGATGCCCCGCCGGAGGGGCTTCGTTATTCTGCGGGGTGCCATGTCTCACTTCCCGTCACTCGATGACCGGCGGCGCCAGCGGCTGTATGCGCTCAAACGTGCGCCCGGGCTCCGGCACCATGGCAACACCGCGCTGCTCCAACTGCTGGGCAAGGGGCAGGACGTGTCCTGGGCTCGCGGCGAGGTGCTGTGCCGGGAAGGCGAGCCTCCCGAGGGCTTCGCCCTCCTCCTGGAGGGCGAGTTGGAGGTCATGCGTGGTGACGCGCTCCTGATGACGCTCCAGCCCGGCACGCCCCTGGGACTGGAGGCGCTGTCGAGCGGCAGCAATGCCTTCACCATCCGCGCGACGACGGACTCCGAGGGTCTCTTCTTTCCAAAGGACGCTGTCGCGAGCCTGCTGCACGCGCCCACCGGCGTGCAGGAGCGGCCCCATCCGCCAGCGGAGGTCATCGCCTTCGAGAGCGACGTGCGCGGCGCGCCCCTGTCCACCCTCATCGAGTTGGTGGCGAAGGTCATCCACCGTGACTTCGGCGACCGC
The DNA here is from genome assembly GCF_900101905.1 of Myxococcus virescens. Classification (NCBI taxonomy): domain Bacteria; kingdom Pseudomonadati; phylum Myxococcota; class Myxococcia; order Myxococcales; family Myxococcaceae; genus Myxococcus; species Myxococcus virescens. The sequence continues at coordinate 185,494 of NZ_FNAJ01000015.1, forward strand.
GTGCTGCTGCTCCGGAGCGCACCGGGCGGGAATGACGCGCCCGTCACGAAGGGGGCGGATGGCGTCCTGCGCGCCACGCTGCCTCCCGCCGAAGCGGGCGGTCCCGGCCTGCTGACCCTAGCGGTGCTCCAGCGGCTCACGGCCGAGCACGGCCTCCACTACGTCCTGCTCGACGGCTGCGGCGTGGTGGACGTCGGGATGCTGGGCAAGACAGCGCGGCTGGTGACGACGCTGGACGCGCGGCAGACGTCGGCCCCTCGCGTGCTCCCCACCGTGGTGGTGGGTCCTCGCCGTGCGTCACGCGCATCAGCGCTGAGTGGCCAGTCCCTGCATCCCCAGTGGCTGCCGCCCTGCCCCTTACGGTTGAGCCTGGACAGGATGGCGCGGGTGCTCGTGGATGACCGTCCGCTGGACGCCACGGTGCTGAGCCCCGCCGAGCGGGACGCACTCTCCCGCTGGGCCCGGGCCCTCACCCACCGGCGCGTGGGCCTGGCGCTCAGTGGCGGTGGGGTGTGGGGCTTCTACCACGTCCACATCCTGCGCTGGCTGGTGAGCCAGGGCGTGCCCATCGACATCGTCAGCGGCGCCAGCATGGGCTCGCTGGTGGGCGCGTACTTCTGCGGCAGCGCGCTGGATGGGCACGACGGACTGGATGGACTGCGACGGCTGGAGGAGCGGGCCATGAACCGGCAGCTCACCCTGGCCGCCACGGCCGCCATCGTGACCACGTATTCGCTGGAGCGCTTCGTGGAGCAGGACCTGGGCCGGCTCTGTCTGGAGGAGCTGGCCATCCGCTTCCTGCCTGTCACGACGGACCTGACGAGCGGAGACTGCGTGGCGCTGGAGCAGGGGCCGGTGGCCCTGGGAGTGCGCGCCAGCGGCTCGGCGCCGGGTATCTGGGGCCCCACGGTGGTGCCTCCCGCGCGGTACGTGGACGGCGCCTTCACCAGCATGGTGCCCGCGCACGTGCTGTTGAACGCGGGCGCGGACGTCATCTTCTCCAGCAACATCTTCCCCTTCGGCGTCCGGCACGCGTCCCCCCGGCGGCAGTCCGGCCTGGGGCGCTTCCTGGCGGGGCTCAATCCGGTGGCCCGCGCGCTGGACCTGGCGGCCAGCGGCGTGCTGCTATTGCACCGCAGTGGTGACGTGGAGAGCCTGCTCGCGGACGTCCGCTACGACATCCAATCCGCGGAGGCACCGCTGCTGACCGCCATGGAGTTCACCAAGGCCCGGGACATCCTCGGACGGGCGGCGGCGGATGCATCGCTCGCGAAGCGGCTGGAGGAGATGAAGCAGCACTGGCTCCAGGTCAAAGCCCGGGGTGTCCGTGCCCACGCGCATCCAGGAGGACAGCAAGCCGCATGATTCCCGTTCGCATCCTGGGCACCGCCAGTGTCCTTCCCGGCCCCGCCGTGACGACCGCGGAGCTGTGCGCGCGCGTGGGACGTGACGCGGCGGAGGTGACACGGAAGACAGGCATCCTCACCCGCCACTTCGCGCCACCGGGGACGAAGGCGGCGGACGTGGCGGCGCAGGCGCTGCGGGGCGCGCTGGACGCGGCGGGACTGGAGGCCCGGGCCCTGCGCCGAATCCTCTGCGTCACCTCCATGGGCGGCGACGTCACCACGCCCGCCACCGCCAACCGCGTGGCAGCGGCGCTGGGCCTGTCGGGGAGCTGCGACGCGATGGACCTGAGCAACGCCTGCATGGGATTCCTGAGCGCCTTCGACCTGGCGGCGCGCTCGGTGGCCACCGGGCTGGGACCGGTGGGCATCGTGTCGGTGGAGCTGCTGTCGCGCACCACCACGCCCGAGGAGCCCCGCCCCTACCTGGTGCTGGGCGACGCCGCCGCGGCCGCAGTGATGGGCACGGGCCGTTCGGGAGAAGGCGTCCTGGGCGTGGCCCTGGGCAATGACGGCACGCTGCCCACGGACGTGGTGCTGGAGAACCCGACGGCCACCGGCAAGCTGGAGCAGATGCGCTTCCTGACGCCCAGCCAGGAGATGACCCGCGTCGCGTTGGACGCGCTGGTGCGGGCGGCGCGCGCGGCGTTGGACGAGGCGGGCGTGGCCCTGCGGGACGTCGAGTGGGTACTCACGCACCAGCCGAATGGAAGCATGCTGGAGGCCATCCTCCAGGCGCTGGAGGTGTCACCGGAACGGAGCGTGCGCGTGGTGGACACGGTGGGCAGCGTGGGCTCGGCCTCGCTGGGCACCAGTCTGGACCGGCTGCTGCGCACGCGTCCGGTGAAGCCAGGGCACCGCATCCTCCTGGTGGGCGTGGGCGCGGGCGTGGCTCACGGCGCGGTGCTGTACCAGGTGGGCGGATGAAACAGGCGGGCGGTTGGCCCCTGAGGGCCTGGCTGACCACGTTCCGGCTGCTGCGCCGGTATCACCGCTACGAGGTGGTGAACCTGGAGCCGCTGCTCCGTCCCGGCGCGAAGCTCATCGTCGGTTACCACGGGCGCCCCCTGGCCGTGGACCTGTGCATGCTGACGGTGACGCTCCACGAACGCCTGGGCTATCTGCCGCACGGCGTGGCGCACGGCGCGTTCGATTCGATTCCGGGCATGCGCGCGGTGGCGGACGGGCTGGGCTTCGTCACGGGGGATGACCCGCGGCTGGCGGAGGCGGTGGCACGCGGCGAGCATGTGTTGTTGCAGCCAGGAGGCACGCGCGAGGGCTGCCGTGGCTTCCGCCACCGCTACCGCGTCGACTGGGGTGAGCGCATGGGCTACCTGCGCCTGGCGGTGCGCTACCGGCTGCCGATTGTCCCCGTGGGCGGCAGCGGCATGGACGACGCGTACGTGGGCCTCAACGACGGGTACGCGCTGGGCCGGCGCGTGGGCATGCCCGCGCGGCTGCCGCTGTGGCTGGGCGTGGGTGCCACGGGCCTGTGGCCCTTGTCGCTTCCCTTCCCCGTGAAGATGACGCAGTGGGTGGGCGAGCCGCTGACGCGCCACCTGGAGCCAGGCTTCGACGCGGGCGACCGGGACGCGATGCGCGCGGTGCACCAGGACGTGGCGGATGCGGTGCAGGGGCTGCTCGACAGGGCTCGCGGCGTGGACAAGGGCAGCACCCGGAAGGCGGTGCAATGAGCGAAGGTGAAGGTTCCGAGGCGCGGGAGTGGGCGCTCATCCTGGGAGCTTCGTCTGGCACGGGCGCGGCCATCGCGGAGGCGGTGACTCGGAAGCCCGGGCTGAATGTCTTCGGTGTCCACCGGGGCCGGTACGCGGACGGCGCCACGCAGTTGGAGCAGCGGATTCGGGACGCCGGTGGACGCAGTGTGCTGTGGCAGGCGGATGCGTCTTCACCGGAGGCCGCGGAGGCGGGCGTGGCGGCGCTGCGGGAGGTCGCCGGGCCTCGGAGCGTGAAGCTCTTCGTGCATTCGATTGCGGGGGCCTCGGTGGGGCGGTTCCTGTCCGAGGGCGAGGACCGGCTGCACGCGCGGCGCATCCGCAGGACCTTCGACACGATGGCGCACTCGTTCGTCTTCTGGGTGCAGGCCCTGGTGAATGAAGACATGTTGGCGCCGGAGGCACGGCTCCTCGGTCTGCAGAACCCGCTGGATGAAACGCACCTGGGGAACACAGGGCTCATCAGCGCGTCGAAGGCGGCGCTGGAGATGTACGTGCGCTACCTGGCCATGGAGCTGGGACCGCGAGGACACCGCGTCAACCTGCTGAAGTTCGGCACGGTGATGACGCCCGCGCTGAAGCACGTGTACTCACCCGAAGCCCTGGCGCGCCTGGAGGCGGCCCACGCGAAGATGAATCCCGCGGGACGCATGGGCACCGTGGAGGACGTGGCCCGCTTCGTCACGGTGCTCGCCGGCGAGGAGGCGGGCTGGTTCAACGGAGCCACCATCGACTTCACTGGCGGGATGACACTGCGGCTGTTGGACCTGGTGCTGAATCCGTGAGGTCAGCCCTGTCCCATGGAGTCGCGGAGCAGCACCGCCGCTCGCTCCGCCCTGTCCGAAGAGCTCCACACCAGAATCGGGCCCTCGCAGTACTGCTTGTGCAGGCCACGCGCCGCGAGGCCCACCATGAGAGGGCCCTGCGCGGCGCCGACGTCGCCCATGTTCTCCGCGGGATGCACCATCCGAACCTCCTCCGCGAAGTATTGCCGGGTTCGCAGGGACGCCGTCCCCCACTCCATGGCGAAGTACCGCTCGCCCGTGAATCCCGCGTACACACACCGCACAGGTGGCGCGTCACGAGGCAGACCTTCGAAGAGCGTGCGGAACGCCTGGGTGAGCCCTTCGCCTCGGTGTGGTTCCCGACTGGAGAGGTGCCCAGGCTCATGCCCCATGCCCATGCTGGCAACGCACGCCAATGCCGGAGCGCTGCGCCGAGCGGCATGCCGCCGAACGGCAAGGGTCACGAATGCAGCTGCTTCTCCCGGATGAAGCGCATCTGAGGGCCCATGGCGCCGAGGCAAGCGCCTCTCGTCCTCCAGCCGCAGGAGCGTGACGGGGTCGGTCAAGCAATCGACCCCTCCCACCACCAACTCCGCGCAGTCGCCGGAGGACAACATCCGCGCGCCGTGCCGCATCGCAAGGAGTCCAGCGGAACGGCCTCCCGCGAAACACTGGCTCTTGCTCAAGTCCAGAGGGACCTCGGATGCCTGCGCAAGCGCCGAGAAGAATGATGCCCTGAAGCGCGGATCCGCATCATCGGGTAGCCCCAACAGCAGCGTCACGGGACGGCCACACCCTCCGGCGGCTTCCCGCAATGCAGGGATAGACAAGCGCAGGAGCCTGAGGAGTCGTCCGGGCAGCCCCGTGCCGTCGGGGGCGGGCGGCAGCACCTCCTCCGGCACGGCGGCCCCGCGATAAGGTCTGAAGTGCGTGTCTCGAATAGGAAGGTCCCGAATCCGGGAGATGCCTGCACGCACCGCGGCAGCGGTCGCACCAGCAGACGCGCCTACGGGCGTCATCATTCCCAACCGCACAACCTCAATAACTATCCCCATGACCCGAACCACATTAGCATGCCATTCCCACCCCCCCCGAGCACACAGACAAACACCACACACACGCCTCAAGAAGGCAACCAGCCATGACCGAAGGAAACGAGCAGTTCATTTCGGCGGACGCGCGGCAGCTTGCGGAATACAAAGAGCCCATTGGTGGCGGGAAACGCGACCGAAAGGCCTGCCGTGACGGCCTGCACGACTGGGAATGCAACACGACGGGCTGTGCGGATTGCTGGGTGCCTCCTTGCGAGCCCAATCGCAAGAAGGAGCAAGACGCTTACGATGTCCAACACCAGGCAACCAGCCGCTCTCCAGATGAACGCAAGCGCGCGTACCAGGAGGGTATTCAGCAACGACTCGACCGGGGTGAGGATCCCGTCGGGCTGCAATTCGAACGTGATGTACTCAACAGCCTCGATGCCAACGACGTGCTGTTCTACAGCTACAGCGCACATTGCAAGAAGTGCCACGTCCAGGCGGAACTCGACTTCGTCACACGGACTCACATCCTGGAGTGCAAGAACTCACCCAGTGGCTTCAAGCTGGACCAGATGAATGACCGCATCCTCCAGATTGCCGCCAAGTGCTTTCCCGGAAAGACCGTTGTCTGTGCCACCCGAGCTTCAAACCTGGAGAAATTGAACAACAAGATGAAGCAGTGGCGGAAGCAAACGAACTACGACTTCGGCAGACTTGGTGTCTGACCTGGATGCCCCATGAAACGCCCAGAAATGGTGGCCACCTTCGGACCCGTCGACCTCGGCATCGAAGCGCTCGCTCGTCGATGGCTCGACATCCTGCTCCAACAGGAAGGCTGCGCCCTGACGGCATATTTCGCGCGCCTGGAGCGCGATGAGGACGCTGGAGAGTACGACTTCGCCGACGAAACCCTGGACCTCTCAGGACGGGAAGATCTCGAAAGGAGAATCTCCAGACATGGCGGTGGGCTCTGGTCCTGTCGCGTTCCCCTGGGGTTCGCCAACGCGGATGTTTACTCCGCCATGTTCAGCCCTCCTGAACAGCCTCGACAGACGACGCTCCACCTGCAAATCGAGTCGAGCATCACCCGCTTCACCGAGGAACAACCAGAGACCCGAGAGCCCTTCACCGCGTTTCTCGTGAGGGTGGCGCACCAAATCGGCGCACCATGGTTCATTGCAGGGCTACACCTCCCCATGCGCCCGGTGACACGCGAGACCTTCCTCCAAGGAGGAGGACCGCACACGCAGCCCTATGTCGTGGGATGGAAGCCAGACATCCTGGACGCCCGCCCACTCCTGCAACAATGGGGAGTTCGCCCCGAGGAGGTCCAACATTCTGTTCTGGGCTACTCCGTCGTGACCCGCTTTCCTTCTCGATAGGAGCAACGCTCATGACCCACGTCATGATGGACGTCATCGAGGAACACCTCGGCGAGGCGGGCTGGCTGTGGGGCATGAGGGAACGGGCCGTCGTGGCTCCAGACTATGACCTGTCGGACACCTCGGAACTCGAGGAACGGCTCCTGGCCCATGTGGACGGACTCGTCGAAGGAGGCCCCTGCATCGCCGGCGGGATGCTACGCCCCGCCCTGGGGGAAGAAAACCTGGAGTTGGTGTGCGTCGCGGCCCTCGCGCTGCTCCAGACCGATATCGCTCCCGAAAACGTGCGTTCGCTTCTATGCGAAGTGGGCCCGGCGCAGCGCCCCTCGGTGCTGCGAGCGCTGGAGTTGTCGACTCGCACCGGACTGGACGACATCCTCCTTCCCCTGCTTCACCACGGAGCGGCAGACATCCAGGCCCTGGTGCTGGAGGCCTTGGTCTTCCGAGAGGAAGCCCCGTTCGAGGACCTGACTCGATACCTCACACACGAGAGCGCTCAGCTACGGCGAATCGCGCTGCGTGGGCTTTCCCACCCCACCTCCCCCACGAAGCACCACATGGGGCGCCAGACGCTCGCGGCGGCCTTGCCTGCAGACCCGCATGAAGCAGACATCGATGTGGGTCTGACGCTCGGCGACCGTCGTGCGTGGGCGAACTGCCAGAAGCGTCTACACGACAAGCTGGCGCCGCCCGGACGCGAAACGATGGTCCTTGCCGCAATAGGGGGAGGCGATGTGGAGACAGCAGCCATCGTGGACCTCCTTCATCCCCCGGAGACGCGCGCGGGCGCCCTCTGGGCCCTGGGCTTCAGTGGCAGGCCCTTGGCCGCGGATGCCTGCCTCCCCTGGCTGGGCGACAGCGCGGTGGCGAAGCTTGCGGGCGAAGCCTTCAGCAACATCACGGGCTTGAAGTTGGAGGGTCCCTACGTACTCCCTTCCACACAGCCTCGGCAGGAGCCCGTGCCACTGGAAGAGGAGGACCTGGATGCGGATATCGCGCCCAGGCCCGAAGACGACCTCCCCCTGCCTCATCCAGAGGCCATCGCATCCTGGTGGCACTCGGAGCGCCATCGGTTCACGGATGGGGTTCGTTACCTTCTGGGCCACCCATTCCAGGGAGAGGTGCTTTGGACTGCACTGGAGAGAGGGCCCATGCGCCGACGACACGAGTGGGCGCGAGAACTCGTCATCCGAAGCGGTGGAACCCTGAACATTCCGACTCGCGCACTGGCTCACCGGCAGCGAGCCGCACTACAGCAGACCCGAAGCCGAGTGGCGAACCTCCCAACCGGCCCCTTCTCCCGGCTCAACTTCGATTGAAAGCAAGGAGGAGCCTTGTTCGAAACGCGCAACGAGACGCCCTTCGCCTCCGCCATGTTCCTCTTCCCGGACGAGCAAGGCATCGAGACCGTCTATGCCGTATTGAAGGCCACCTTCGAAATTCACTCCCACGCGCTCTCCGTGGCCGAACTGCAGCGTCCCGTCACCTTGATGGACGAATACTGGACCGAGCCCGGAACGTCGAGCCTGCGGTATCCCGGCGAAGCACATGTGTCGAAACCAGGCACTGACGTGCTGCTCGTCGGGGATGCCCATGCTCCTCGAGGACGCCCGACTGGCGCCTGCCTTGTCCGAATGAAGGTCGGTCCCATTCACAAAGACATCCACGTTTTCGGCAACCGGACGTGGAGAGGGGGTCTTTTGTCGCCGGGCCCCACACCTCCCGAACCCTTCACCCTCATGCCGTTGACCTGGGAAAGAGCCTTCGGAGGAACGCATGACCTGGGAAATGGTCGAATCCTGGCCGAGCCACGCAATCCCGTGGGACAGAGCTTTCGAGGCAAGCGCAGCGGCCGGGAAATGCTCGGACGAGCGCTACCCAATATCGAAGACCCACGAGCGCCAATCGGGTCCATCTCCGACGCTCCAGCTCCCGTGGGCATTGCGCCCATCGCTCCCGCCTGGGAGCCTCGTAGGAGCCGTGCTGGCACCTACGACGAGGTCTGGCAGACGCAGAGGGCCCCTCACCTTCCACAGGACTTCAACCCTGAGTTTCTTTGCACGGCCCCCTCGGGCCAATGGGTCCAACCAGGACTGAAGGGAGGTGAGCCCGTGGAGCTTCACAATCTATCCCCCCGGGGCCCGCAGCGCTTCGCACTGCCAACGTGCAAGGTCGAGGTCGAAGTACGCATTGATGGACATCCCAGGCGGCCACGCATGCACCTGGAAACAGTCCTCCTGTCCCCCGGGGAGCAAAAGCTCTGTCTCACCTGGCGTGGCGCCGTGAACTGCGACAAGCAAGCATTGAGGGTGGAGCGTATCCGCTTCTCTCTTCAGTCGATGACGAACGTCCAGGGATGAACCCGGCGGGGCGACACACCTTGCGACAGGAAAGAGGCTCCGTCAGAGTCACGGATGAAGGAGCCGCTGAACATGGGAACAATCCCTTTTGCCAATGGACGAGGCATTGCCACCGAAGATAGCGGGGGGCAGAGCATCGTCTTCCCCGATGTCTGCAAGACGCCCAGTCCTGGTGGGCCTGTCCCCATCCCCTATCCCAACATCGGCAAGTCCTCGGACGCCTCGAAAGGTCCCAAGAAGGTCACGGTGAATGGGAAGATGCCCATGGTGAAAGGGGCGCAGTACAAGCAAACCGCTGGAGATGAAGCCGGGACAGCGGGCGGCGGAGTCATGAGCGGCTCCACCCGAGGTGTCGCGGAATTCATGCTCTATTCATTCGACGTGAAGTTCGAGGGCAGGAACGTGTGCCGCCTGGGCGACCCGCTCTTCCACAACAAGAAGAACACCATGGGCTGAAGCGGACGCGCGTCGTCTGTCAGACCTGCGCCTCCGCCTCCGGCATCCGGAACGACAGGCAGTAATAAAACGGGGCCACCTGCTCCTCGGTGACGTCGAACGCGCCGGGAGGCAGCAGTTCCCGGGGGCAGTGTGGATCCCACGAGTAGAACGTCATCGCGCGGAACGCGGCGCGCTGGAACAGCGAGGGCCGGAAGGCCGGGTCCATCTGCTCGTCCACGACCACCAGCGGCGTGCCCCGCTTCGCCACGCGCGCCATCTCCGCCAGGGCCCGCTCGGGTGCCCGGTAGCCGCCAATGCCTCCCACGTGAAACACCCGGTCGAACGACGCATCCGGGAACGGCAGCGCGTGCGCATCCGCCATCATCAGCCGCACGCCCGCATGACCTCCAGACCGCAGCCGCCGCTTGCAGTGCCTGAGCATGCCATCGCTCAGGTCCACGCCCCACACGTCCACGTCGAGCCCCGGCGGCAAGCCGTCACGCAGGAGCGGCAGGTTCGCCCCCGAGCCCACGCCCACCTCCAGCACCCGCACCGGGCTTCCGTCCTCGTGCGACGTCAGCGAGCCGAGCGCCACACGGCGCATGTACCCCGCGCGCATCCGCGCTTCGGAGACCGATTGAAACAGCGGTGTCAGCAGCGTCGTCAGCGGGTCATGCAACACCGGCAGCCCGTCGTAGATGACGCGCATCAGCCGGTCCGTACCGCGCACCGCGTCCTCGCGATACAGCCGCGCCATGCCGCGCGCCACGCTCCACGCCTCGCCGCAGCCACCGCAGCGCAACCACCCGTCGCGGATGCAGCCCTCCGCCTCGAGCCCGTGAAACACCAGCGCCCCACCACAAGCAGGACATGCCAGCAACGTCACGTCCCCGACGCGCACACCGTTCATGAACGCGCGAGCGCCTCCGTGCGAGCCTGCGCATCCCACATGCCCAGCCGGGAGAACAACTCCACCGCGCGCTGCTGATGGGCACACCGCGCCGGGTCCTCCGATGGCAAGTGCCTGGCCAGCGCCAGACGCGCGTGGGCCTCCTCGAAGGATTGTCCCTTCCTCGATGCGACAGCGATGCACCGGCGCCACGCCTCGAAGGCCCGCGTGGCGTCGCCATCCAGCCAGGCCTCTCGCCCACGCCACAAGCGCGCCGCGGCCTCACCGAAGGGGAACACCTTGGCGAAGACCTCTGCCTCCCGGCGCGCGGCCTTGGCGCTCGTCACCAGCGAGGCATCCGCGCCCTGCTCCCACAGCGTCAGGAACACCTCCGCCACTGTCATCACGCCGAAGTAGACGAAGTGCGCCACCGGCTTGCCAGACGACATCCTCGCCAGCGCCTGCTCCGCCGCGGCCCGGGCCCCTTCCGCGTCACCTTCACGCAGCCGCAGCAGCGCCAGCGCCCCCTCCACGATGATGCGGTCCGTCTGCCCTCCCTGCGCCTCCGTCCACGCCAGCGTCTGCTCCAGCGCGGCGCGAGCCTTCGCGTAGTCGCCCAGCCGCAAATGGATGTGCGCCTGGTAGTGCAGCGCCCAGTGCTCCGTCTGGAGCGCCCCGCGCCGCCGCGCCGAGTGCTCCAGCCACGCCATCAGCGGCAGCCCCCGCGCGAACTTCCCCTGGTAGCACGACACCACCGTCAGCAGCGCGCGGCACTCCTCCGCCAACCGCACGTCGCCCACCGAGTCGACGATGCCCATGGCCCGCTCCAGCCACGCCTCGGCCTCCGCCCACCGCGCCACGTACGCGCCATACACGGCGTTGCGGCACAGCACGAAGGCCAGGTCCGCGGGGTTGCCCACGCGCTCGGCCACCTCCAACGCGCGGCGGGACCACGTCTCCGCCACCGACCGGATGGGCAGCGTGCCCGCCACCACCGCCATGCTCGTGTAGCCCCGCGCCAGCTCCGGCGACGCGCCCGCCGGCTCGCACAGGTTCAACGCGCGCAGCCCGGACCAGAGAACGGGCAGCGCCTGGTGCGCATAGATGAACGCATCGAGCAGCCGCATCAACAGCCGCCCCGCAACGCGCCGCACCCGCCGCTGCTCCTCCGTCTCCTCGTCGTAGTCCTCCGGCCGGGAGCTCTGCGCCAGCCGCAGCAGGCCCTGCCCCAGCGTCCCCAGCGCCCAGCCCATGCGGCTGGACGGCACGGGCCAGCCGAAGTGCCGCAGCGCGCGCTCCGCATGCTCACGGAAGGACTGGAGCTCCCCCAACTGGAAGCGCGTCTCCGCCAGGAGTGCCTCCAGGTGCCCCAACGTCATGGCATCGCCGCCCACTTCGGTCACCCGTGTCAGCGCCCGGGTGAGGAAAGGCAGCGCTTCGCGGCAGGCGCCCACGCGAAGGGCATCCTCGCCCGCGCGCAGCGCATAGCGAGCCTCACGCAGCGCGTCCCCGGCCATGCCCCAGTGGTAGGTGAGCGCCGCCGTCCACTCCGCCCGCTGCCCATGCGCCGCCTCCATCGCCAGCGCGGCGCGCCGGTGCAACGCGGGCCGCGCGTCCACGGGCAAATCATCCAGCACGCCTTCGCGCAGCTTGTCGTGCGCGAAGCGCCAGCGCCCATCCGCCACGTCCAGCACCGCCGCCGCCGCGCAGTCCGTCAGCCAGTGCTCCACGTCCACCTCCGGCGCGGCCTGCTGGAGCAGCGGCACGTCCACCTGCCGCCCGACGATGGCGGCCACCTGCAGCAACTCCCGCGAAGGAACCGGCACCTTCTCCAGCCGCCGCTGCACCAGCCTGCGCACGCCGCCAGCGAAGACGCGCTCCGGCAGCGCCATGTCGCCAAGCCGGTCCAGCCCTCCTGCCTCCTCCGCCAGCGCCCGCACCACCTCCACGAGGAAGAAGGGATTGCCCTCCGTCTCGCGCAGCAACAGGTCCACCAGGTGGGGCCGGGCTCCGGGTGCCCCCATCATGGACTCACTGAGGATGGAGACCTCCCGAGCGTCCAGCCGAGGCAGCCGCAGCAGTGACAGGCCCGGCAGCGCCGAGGGAAGCGAGGGCGCCTCGTCGTCACGGAAACTGCCGATGAGCAACAGCCGCAGCTGCGCCGCCCGCGTGGCGAGCCTCGAGAGCAGGTGCAGCGACTCATCGCCCGCCCAGTGCAGGTCCTCCAGCACCACGACGAGGGGCTGGGTCAGCCGCGCGAACACGTCCTCCACCACCTGGAGCAGCCGCGCCTGCACCATGTCCGCGCCCACTTCGGCGGGGTCCGCGACGGGGTGCCCCAACAGCGCCTCGATGTCCGGCACCAGCGGCTTGAGGATGCTGGCCTCGCGCTCACTCAGCGTGGTGAGGATGGCCAGCCAGCGCAGCACCGGACGCCATTCCTGGTACGGGCTGCCACCCGCCGCCACGCCCTGGCCGCGCAGCACCACCGCGCCCTTCACCAGCGCCAGCGCGCGCAGCTCCTCCAGGAGCCGCGACTTGCCCACGCCGCTCTCCCCACCCACCAGCCACGCGCCGCCGCGGCCCACCATCGCCGACTCGAGCACGGTGGACAGCCGCGCCTGCTCCTCCACCCGGCCCACGTAGCGCGCGGCCTGGAGGAAGCTCTCGCGCGTGGCGGCGGACTCGGGCGGTACCGGCTCACCGGTGGCGGCGCAGAGCTCGGCAATCACCGCGTCCGCGCTGCGGGGCCGCAGCTTCGGGTCCGGCGACACCAGCCGCTCCAGCACGGCCTTCAGCGCGGGTGGGAAGTCCGGTGGCGAGGGCACCTGTCCGGCATGCGGCAGCCGGCCGAACATCATCTGGCTGGCCATGGCGCCCACGCTGAAGAGGTCCGTCACCTCCGAGGGCGGCTGGTCCTCGAACAGCTCCGGCGCGAGGTAGCCCGGCGTGCCGCCCGGCTGCGCGCGGTGGACGTGCTCGCGCCCCACCGCCAGGCCGAAGTCCAGCACCTTCACCTGCCCGTGGGCCACCAGCACGTTGGCGGGCTTGAGGTCGCGGTGGATGATGCCGCGCCGGTGCAGGTACGCCAGCGCCATCAGCGTCTGCACCAGCAGCCCCACCTGCACACGCAATGGCTGCCCCGTGCCCGCCTGCACCAGGTGCCGAGCGTCCTCCAGCAGGTCCATGGCCAGATAGGGCCGGTGGTCGGCGTCGAAGCCGTAGTCCAGCACGCTGATGACATGCGGATGGCGCAGCGAGGCGAGCGTCTGGAACTCGTGCGCCAGCGACAGCGCCAGCTCATGCCGGGCGATGGAAGACGGCGTGTACTCGCCTTCGGGCAGCCGAGGCAGCCGCGCCAGGTCCTCCAGCGTCTGGTGCAGCCGCTTCACCGCGACGGGGCCCGCCAGCAGGTCCTGCGCGCGCCACACCGTGCCCGCACCGCCCCGGCCCAGGAAGCCGAGGATGCGGTAGCGCCCGCCCACGACCTCGCCTTCCGCGTCGCGACGCGTCGCATCCTCCGGCCGGTGCCGGGTTTCATGAGGAAATTGCCGCATCAGAGGGGGGCCGCCCGCCCCCGATGATAACGGGAACCCCTGGCGGCGGTAGGACTGATTCCAGACGCACCGTAATCCCCGGCTCACCGGGCAAATAAGGCGAGCCTGGGCGGCAGGTCAGCCACTACCCAGGCGCGGGCTCAGCCCCCGCCGAAGACACTGGCCAGGCTGCGGCCCCCCTGCACGGCGCCGTAGATGATGACGGTGAAGTAGGTGAGCGACCCCACCGTCATCCCATGCCCCATGAGGATGAAGTAGCCGTCGCGCTGCAGGATGCCGATGGCGAAGAAGAGCGCGGCCAGCGCGGGCAACGTGTTGCTGAAGGGAATCAGGCCGAACGGCATCATCAGCAGCACGCCCGCGAAGAAGAGCATGAAGCCGTTGAAGCGGTTGGTGCTGGAGCCGTGCGTGAGCGCCAACAGCCGCGGCTTGCTCATCTTGTCCACGTACTTGGTGAAGACGTCCGCGCCCTTGTCCAGCGCCGGGGCCAGGTTGGTGCGCAGCAGCGGCTTGTCCAGCAGCTTCCGGGGCAGCCAGGGCGTCCGGTTGAACGTCACGCCCACGCCGATGAGGACGATGAGCAGGCCGAACACCGTGGACACGCCCGGAATCGACACGGGCAGCAGGAAGGGGAAGGTCAGGATGCAGCAGAAGAGCAGCAGGCCCTGCTCACCACACGCCTGCATCAGCTCCCGCACCGTCAGGGATTCGGGCAACCGCGCGGACAGCGCGCGGAGGGTGGCGGAGAGCTGGGCATGGGTGTCCGAGAAACCCGTGGACGAAGAGGGGGTGGGCGAAGGCGTCGACATTTCAGGCCGTCACTAGCACGGCCTCCCCGTCAATGCTCAGCTCCAAGCGATGTCGTACACCGCCTCCTCGCCCTCCCTCCGGACAATCTGGACCGAGGGGTGCTTGGCCCCGCTGGCCTCCAGCCCCGCCAGGAAGAGCCCCACGTAGAAGCCCGCCACCACCACGGGCCGGCACGTCAGCTCATACCGGGTGGGCCCCCGCTGCTCCATGTGCGTTTCCAGATAGTTGGTGCCCGTGCGCAGGTTGCGCGTCATCCGCGCCAGCATGCGCTGCGGCCCCAGGAGCCGCACGGTGCCTAGCAGCGCGCTGCCGATGAGCGTGGAGCTGAAGCCCTCCACGAAGCGCCGCCCCACCACCGCGGCGGCCTCGTCCAAGGGCGCCTCCGGTGCCAGCGTGGCCGCGGCGACCTTCAGCGCGGCCACCCAGACTTTCAAGGGATAGGCCAGGGCCAGCGAGCCTCGCGCATCGAGGCCCGCCTCACGCAGACGGCCCACGCACGCGTCATCCAGGTCATCACCCAAGGCGCGAAGCAGTCCCTGGAAGCTCTGCTGGAATACAAGGGGTTCGGGATTTTCCAAGGCGCGGCAATGTATCGCCTGGAGGACAGGGCCTCAACCCATCGGGTGACTGTCTATCGATGGCTATTCAACACCCGGCTTGGGGCGCGGCGTGTGCCTCTTTCGACACGGAGCGCAACGCCGCGCTGGGCTCCCGCGACGCAGTGTGGTGAAGAGCCGACAGCCCGCGTCATCGCTCGGGCCCACGCGACGCGCTGCCCATCTCCACCGGAGTCCGCCCCCATGAACACGCCCTCTCGTCATCTCTTCGTCGCTGGTGCCACGGGTGCCACGGGCCGCACGCTGATGCGACAGGCGCTGTCTCGCGGTGCGCCGCCTGTCCTCGCGCATGTGCGCCCCAAGAGCGCGGACAGTGACCTGGTCCGCCCCTGGCCCCACAAGGCCGTGGTGGAGCTGTCTGACGGTGAGACGCTGGTGGAGATGATGCGCGGCTGCACCACGGTGCTCCAGTTGATTGGCACCATGCGCAAGCGCTTCGGGTCGGGCGACACGTATGAGACGAGCGACATCGGCACCACGCGGCAGTTGGTGGAGGCCGCGAAGCGCGCGGGGGTAGACCACCTGGTGCTGCTCAGCTCCGTGGGCGCGGGCCGGCCGGTGGGCGCGTACCTCAAGGCCAAGGCGGAGGCGGAGCGGCTGGTGCGCGACAGCGGAATCCCCTGGACCGTGGTGCGCCCGCCCGCCTTCGAGGGCGAGTACCACCACATCAACCCCGTGCTGCGCGCCCTCACCCGCCTGCCACCGCTGAGGAACATGCGGCCCATCCACCTGGACCAGCTCGCCGCCGTGCTGCTGCGCGTCTCCGAGCAGCGCGCGCCGCTGAACCAGGTACTGGAGGGCGACACGCTCTGGGCCGAGGTCGCTGCCGCGGGCGCCTGAGCCGTACTCCAGCGCAGGGCCTGTGGAGTACGTGTTTCAGCGCAGCGAGCCCCAGTTGTACATGGGGGTTGGAGCCACCGGTGAGCACGTGCCAGCCAAGCATGATGCCCCACAGGTGCCGGTACTGGGAGGGGTCCTGGCTGGACCACCAAAACAGTGGCGCGTTGGGGCGCTTGTTCATCTCGTGCCCGCCACGTGGTTCCGCTTGCGTCAACGACCGACTCAGGCAAGACAGGAAGAGCCAAACATTCGCATCCGGCATCATTTTTCGATGCAAACGTTGATTGCGGAGGGCAGCGCGGCGAAAGGAGTACCACCAGGACTCACTGCGGACGATTGGCCCGCTACTACTTGCTCTCGCGGTGGGGGCGACTGCAGTGGTCGTAGAGCGTGAATGGGAAGGATTCAATCTCGTTCGCGCAGTGCTTCTGGATAGCCTCCTTGAGCGAGGCGGAGACACTCAACATGCTCCGCTCATTGCCAATCAGGGCCAACAGCTTGATGCCCGGGTGCTTCGGGCCCATCGGGATGCGAGCATCCTTCGGATAGAAGGGGCTCAACCGCTCGCCGAGGTTGGTAGAATAGGACTTCCTCTCGCCCCCCTCGCGGAATCGCATCATTCAGTCGGCCCCTTGGGAGGGGAGGTGCCATGGCTCAGGAAGGTGGGACATCCATCATGCGAGTGCCGTCCCGCATACATTCCACCCTCCGGCAGCCGCTTCGAGCAGCCACCCACTGATGAACGGATAATTCCTGGCGAACTGAAGCGCTGTCCTCGTGCGTGGGGTCCGGCATGAGGGATGTCGGGCTCAAATGCTAATGCCACTCCTCAGGTCCCTTTTCGCGGGCGGACGACTCGGAGGACACAATGAACTTACATTGGGGGCGCATCTTGCTGGTCGGATGGCTCATGATGGGCTGCGCGACGCCGCGGATCGTGCGCCTGGACACGGGAGCAGGCGCACCCATTGTCTACACTCCGCCGAAGCGCGTGGAGCCCATCGTCGTGGACTCAGGGGCATTCCAGAAGGCGATGACCCGACTCGTGCTGGAGATGCGCTTCTCTCTACAATCCGAGGAGGAGGTCCACCCACGTGTACATCTCGCTTCGTGGGGCTCGGAGTCGCGTCCCCAAGGGAGAGATTATGGAGCGTGGTGCTCCCAACAAGACAATCCGGGCGAGTGCCTCTCCTTGCTGGAGGATGGCTTCACCTTCCTGGACGCCAAGATGCGGCGGAAGATGGCCCTGTCCTTTGCTTGGGACGGCGTGTGGGAGGGAGTGGAGGAGGCGGTGAAGGAAGTCGTCAACCCACTGGTCCTCAAGGCGATGATTACCTCGGCAATGGCCGCCTACATGGTCCTCGTCGTTGCCCCCGAGCCTGTCACCAAGCTCGTGGCCATTGCCCTGACAACATACGTCATCGCGTACATCGGCCTGGACGCATTCTTAAACCTCGTGAAGGGCTGGCAACGACTTTCATCAGACACGGAGCGCGCCGTCTCCTTTGAGCAACTAGAGGACGCCGGACACCACTTCGGAAGAGTCATGGGCGCCAATGGTGCGCGAGTCCTCATCCTGGCGCTGACGGCTGCGTTGGGCGGAGGGGCCGCGAACATGGCCTCGAAGGGTCCGATGCTTCCGGGCTTCGCGCGTGCCGCCCTGGCAACGGAGACGAACACGGGCATCCAACTGTCAGCAGCGATGTCGGGCGGCGTTCGCTCGATCTCCCTGGCAGAAGGCATTCTCACCGTGGGAGTCGTCCCCAATGCAGTGGCCGCCACAGCGCTGAATCCGACAGGAAGCATTCCGAGAGAAACTCGTATTGAAGAACTGGCCAGCGACCCGGCGCAGGGAGGGAAGGTCACTCCCAAGACACGTCGTGAGGCGGAAGTGGGCCTTCAACTTGAGGAGCGGAGACGACTCCCAGCCCCCATCAAACGGGATCCAACGGGGCAGTCAGAGTTCGTTGACTCCCAAGGTATCAAGTGGGATATCAAGGCATTTGACTCTCGATTCCCGCCCAGGAAGGGTGGCTTCTCGCTTGAACGAGACCTTGACAAGATCAAAGCCGAACTGGCTCGAGGGGAAAACGTCATTCTCAATACCGAGAACATGAGCGCGCAGCACATTCAAGCGCTTCGAAATGCGATAGACACCTTGGGTCCTTCAGTTTCGTCCAGGATCTTGTGGTTTCCCTAGAACGAATACGGACGAGCGCATGAACACCATGAAGGCGGAGTTCATCAAGGCATTGGATTGGCATACGGAATGGCTGCGTTCCGGGGGACAGAACGGCAAGCGCCTCCATCTGGAGGACGCTGACTTGTCCTTACTCAACCTGTCGTCGAGAGATCTATCGGAGGCAGCGCTTCCTGGGGCGCGCTTGGATGGATGCATCCTGGACAGGACGAAGCTTGCCCACGCCAACCTTGCGTCCGCATCTTTCATCGGCGCCAGCCTCTCCAGGGCGCAGCTGTCAAAGGCCAACCTGGACTATGCGCTCCTTCGAGGGGCCATTCTGACGCAGGTGAACGCGCTCCGAGCCAGCTTCAGCGAAGCAGACCTTCAAGACGCGGACCTTCAAGGCGCGGACCTTCAAGGCGCCTACCTGGTCAGTGCCAACCTCGCGTCCGCGAATCTCCGAGATGCTCATCTGGAAGGCGCGGTCCTTCATGGAGCGAGGCTTTCTGGGGCAGATCTCCGCGGCGCCTCCGGATTACAGGCGACCCAGGCCTCCTGGATTGATCTGGGTCACGAGAACGCTCCCGTCCGGGTTGAAGGCGAGGCGCTGCGTTCATGGCTGGCCCAGGCCACAATGAAGATCTTCTGACAGGGTAGTCAACGCCGTTCGGCATCACGGCAAGCGGGACCAAGCTCTCCCTCAATGAGTGGTTCATGCTTGAGCAGTGCTCAACGCCATTCGGCATCACGGCGAACGGGACCACTGGGGCGTCGCGACAGCGGGAAAAACACCGTCGCGGAGTGCTCAACGCCTTTCGGCATCACGGCGAGCGGGACACTACCTGCGCTATCCTTTCAAGAGCGCCGATTCCACAAGTGCTCAACGCCTTTCGGCATCACGGCGAGCGGGACTTGCTCCGCGAAGGCCATCTGCCCGACAGGGGTGCTCACGTGCTCAACGCCTTTCGGCATCACGGCGAGTGGGACCCCACGCGGGGCACCTGGTGCGAGAGGACGCCCCACCTTCGTGCTCAACGCCTTTCGGCATCACGGCGAGCGGGACGAAGCCGAGATTGAAGTCCTGGGTGGACTGCTTCTCGTGCTCAACGCCTTTCGGCATCACGGCGAGCGGGACCCGTCTTGGGCGGCGTCACGCGCACCAACGGCGTGTGCTCAACGCCTTTCGCATCACGGCGAGCGGGACCTGACGCTGCGCAAGGCGAACCCCCGGCATGAATTCTCGTGCTCAACGCCTTTCGGCATCACGGCGAGCGGGACTTGCCGTCCTCTGGGATGGCAATGGCGCCCGTATCCGTCAACACGGGGCGACCGCGCTTGGTGCACCTGACCGGGTAATACTATACAAGAGTCGTAGAATCCTGGATGACTTCGACCAGCCTCCCGAATTCACGCTCATCTCGTGCCGCCAACTCGGCGGACAGTCCCCCTCCCTGTGAAGAACGGTCGACGTAGAAGGCTGCATCACCGCGCTCGTAGAGCGGAGTCAGTGGGCTGGTATAGGGCAGCTTCTGGAAGCCGAGCTGGAGAAGCGTCTCGTCGATGGCTCCCACCAAGGAGGGAGCCACGATTCGGACATTCCCCGTTCCGCTGCTCACGAGTGAAGGGAGGAACCGTCGCCGATGCTCCAGAAGGGCCATCCGCTTCCTGCTGAAGGCCATCAGGAAGAGCATGTCCTTCAAGGAACCATACAGGGGAACGATATGGTCCTCGTTCTTGAACGGCTCTTCTGGGTCCGCCTGGACAACAGGACAGTCAGCCTGCTCCGTGGCCTCCCCGCAGTCGAGCAAGAACCTTCCGTAGGTGTCCACGAGCTGGGCGCCAATGAAGATGTACCTCCGAGGGGGACGCCGCTTGCTCGTTTCGTAGAACTTCAGGATCCGGCCGATGGCGAAGTCGGCATCTTCCTCGCGGAGGCTTCCCATGCTTCGTCCCATGCTGAGGAGGAAGTCCTTGTAGTGGGAGGGAAGAGGCCGCTTGAGCAGGCTCTCGAGCCGGGAGACCTCCACTGCCGACGCTCCCTGGGCCTGATCGGAAAATGCGGGTTCGAATCCATTGATGTACTTGAGCAGTTCTTTCATGGCGTAGGGCATCAAACGGGAGCGAGAGAGTTCAGCATGACTTCTTGTTGATGTCGCAGAGCATCTCCGTCAACACCACCTTGCAGGTGTCGCACGAGGGAACGCTCTCGCGGTGTCGGAAGTCCCTCTTGGCGTACTCTCCGTTCCGGAGATGTTCGACTGTGACCGTCACGCCAGGCCGCTTGAAGCGCTTCAGGATTCGTGGACGGAACCAGAGCTCGGACATGGAAGAGGGGATATGTCCCTCCCGCAGCGCCTTCTGGACGAGCTGTGGTCCCGCGCAGACACCGGGCAGGTTCTTGCCAATCTTCTTTTGGCGGAACGAACTCAGGGGGATTTCGTCGCCTCTGGGATTGGTTATCAGCGCACCCTTGGCGAGTGGTTGGCAGAGGCTCCATCTCCCATCTTGGGTTTGCAGCCGGTTGACGGCCTCACCAAATCCATCGAGATAGTAAGAGCCGGACATTGCGGCATAGATCTTATGATTGAGCCTGCAAATGAGTACGCCAATCATGTACCCCCTGAAGACTTCCGAACCATCCTCGTCGATGTCTGCCTTGAGGGTCGAAAGCTTCTTCTCTCGGGTCACTTTCAGCAGCTCCCGGAGAAGCTTCCTGGCTTGTGTCAGCGAAAGGTGGGTTTCTGGCAGGCGATGCTCGGCCTTGTCTTCATTGCAGTTGGGGCACCGGATGTTCCCGTCGACGGGGTCGTCACCATAGACCAGGCCGGTGCCCCCTGCGGAAATGAAGCTCGTGTTGAAGGTGTTCCCATTGTGCAGCGTCGGGTCGAGGAATCGCACCACGCCCTTGCCCTCCACCTTCACATCCATGCTGCCGCTGCCCCAGGTCATCTTTCCTTTGAACTTGGAAGAGATGAGTCCACCGGCCGTGCCCGGTTCGTCGCCGGAGCTGGTGCTCAGCTCGGAACTCGTCAAGGCGACGGGGTTGCCCTCAATCGTCGTCTTCTTGCTCCCCTTCGCGAGCATTGAGTCCTGGGCAGAGTTGACGAATGGCGTAGGCACCGGCCCTGCCGGTGTCGGGACCTTGCAGACATCCGGCGCCGCCGAAACATGCGTGTTGCCTGCCCCCTTATGCAGAATCGAGCGCCCATTGGCGAAGACCTTGGTCATGGCTCCTCCTCAGTTCCTCGGAATCAGCTCCACGATGCACGCTCCGATGCGACCTCCATCGGAACTTCCGTAGATGAGCGTCCTGCGGTCACCGCGCTGCTTCCACCGCGCCCGGTGCAGCGCCACACCCAGCATGACGGGGCCCGTGCCCGCTCCTGCGTCCCCGAGTCCCTCTCCCGCCACTTCCACGCACAGGGGCTCGGGCATCAGGGCTGTGTTGCGTAGGTACGCTCGGGAAAATTCGGTACCCCAGAAGGATTCTCCCGGCTGACAAGCCAGGACCCCATCCACCCGCCGTGCCCCAGCCTCCCTGTTCTGCCGCAACTGCCGCAGCACATTGGTCAGGCCCTCCGCCATGCTGGGAGCCTGTTGGGTGAACGGGGTTGGCTCCACGGCCAGCGCCGTGCCGAGCAGCACGCCCAGGGGCTCCAGTCCCAGTGACGTCGTCGCGCCCGGGCGTGCCAGGGCGACGAATCCTGCGGCCTCGCCCGGAATCCTCCCGTCCCGGTTGACTGGGCCCAGCGTCAGCCGCGCCGAGACCAGGTCCTCCAGCGATGTGGGGTCGCCCAGCGAGTCCACTGCCCCCACCAATGCAAGCGCCCCTGCCTTCCCGGAGCGCAGGTCCGCCTGAGCCGCGGTGAGGGCCTCGAAGAATGCAGCCCGCCCCGCCGCGTACGTCTTCACCACCCGTAGGCGTCCTCCCGTGTCCGCCAGCAAATCCGCCAGCATCGACTCCTGCTGTACCTCCGCTCCCATGCCGACTTCGGGCAATCCGAGATACAGCGGCAGGGGCCCACCGGGCAGGCCCGTCACCAATGGGAGGAGCTCCGAGAGCGCCTGCCGTCCCAGGGCTGCCATGCGCCGTGTCCTCGAAAGTGACGGTGTGAGCAGGCTCAGTCGCGAAGCGCGTACGGGCTCGCCCAGAGCGTCCTTGACCGATGTCTCGGCGAAGCGCACGAGTCCCGCGCGCAGGGATGCGAGCGTCATTCGCGTCGAAGTACCCACGGGCGTACACATGCCGAGGCCCACCACCAGCTCGCCGCTCACGAGACGTTCTCCCAGGGCTCCAGCAACCGCACGGAGCTGACCTCGTGCGTGGCCAACTCTCGGTGAGCAGGGAAGGTCGCGCGCCAGGTGAGCACGACCCGGCGCTCCTCCGGCTCCAGCAACACCGTGTCTAGCATCATGCGCCGACGCTCACGGCGCCGGACAAAGGTGCAGCGCGCCAGCAGACGGAACGAGGGAAGGGTGAATGCGACGGGGCCGTCCGGTGAGACGCCATCCAGCGCCACGAGTTCCCCGCCGCGGAGGTGAGGCGAAGCCTGCAACGCCTGGGGTGCCGTCTGGAGGAAGCGCTCGTCGAAGTCCTCTGGCCAGAGCGGCGCCCGCTGCTCCACCCACGCCCCGTTGTACGTCCCCGCCCACCCGAGGCGAGGCTGCCAGTGTCGCGCCACCGGGCCAAAGCCACACGGCGGCGGCCGGTCCGTCCATTTGTGGATGGGATGCAGGGGCTCCTCGATGGCGGGGAGAGGCTTGTCGATGGCCTCCTTCGCGCTCTCGTAGCAGCCCCGGCCCACGGGGTTTCGCGCCTCGCGCCAGGCCGCGGAGGTACCGCCGAAGCTGTACTCGTACTGAAGCGGCACGGACTCGAAGGGCAGCGGGTCCGACGCGCTCAGACCCACGAGGCTCCGGTACCAGACGCGTGCGCCCGAAATGAGGGCCTGCTTCTCCAGTGCGCCCACCCGCACCGTCACCAGCGTTCGTGTCACCTTGCGGCCTCGGGGTGCCCACGCACGGCCGTGTAGCAGCACATCGGTCGCCATCCGGGTGTATGCGGCTTGGGACTCGTAGCGAAGGCTCGAATTTTCGGGCTCGCCCCAATACGCGTCGGCCTTCGGTGGAGGGACCTGCTCGTCGCACGGGGACAACGGCGTGGTGGCAAGCCGCCCGGGCGGGGGGAGGGTGAAGCTGCCCGCGACGACGAGGACGAGGCACTCCTCGCCCTGCTTCGTCAGGGAAAGGAAGTCCGTGGCCGCGAACGGGGTGAAGTTCTTGAGGGCGGGCATTGCGTATCGCTCCTGGCCTCAACGCAGGGTATGGATGAGTGGCACGTCCCGCATGTGCGCGCAGTCCGTTCGGGCATTCACAAGGGCCACGCGCTGGCGGCGGGAGAAGGCGCGCGTCGGGATGACGTGCTTGCCGCGAGTGCGAATGGCCAGCTCGCGCGCTAGAACGTGCCGGCGCCGCATGGGGCTGGATTCCAGCGCGTCCATCAGGACGGAGCCGCTGAAGGGTTGTCCCAGCAAATAACGCGCTCCCTTGTCGAAGCGCTTGCGTGCCTCACTCCACCACGCGGTGATGGCGGCCACGTGAGGCCAGGGCAAGTCATCCTCAGGTTTGGGCTCAAGGCTTGCGTCCGGGTCATCCGATGGCTCGGGATGCGACCTTGGCGGCAGTGCATATGCGCCCTCCAGCAGCAAGCCCGTCATGGAGGAGAAGGCCTCGCCGGCCAGGCGCGCCACCGAGGGCTCCGCAAGGTATTCCAGGCAGGCTTCCACGGCCCGCACGCGTCCACTGAATCCCAGTGCCCATAGGACATCTGGACGCAGATCTGGTGACTGCAGCAGTTCCACCAACAGGGCAGTGTCCGCATCTGCGCCGCCAATCGCGAGGAGCGTGAGAGCCTCGGGCATGCCCGGCTCGCGGCGCTGCACCGCCTTGCGACACGCGTCCCAGGCCAGCCGCACGCCAGATGCCAAGCCCGCTTCCATCGCGGCCGCACGGATGCCAGGGTGGGCGGAGTCCAGCAGCGCCGGCAACAACCTGCTCACGGCATCCTCGGGAAGGGGCATTGCCGCACGTAGGGCCGTCATTCGCGCTCGGGGCTCATCGTGCGTGAAGAAGCGTGCCAGTATTTCCCGTGGCACCTCCTGGCGGAAGACCAACGCTTCCAGGACGTGGGCCTGCGCGTCCAAGTCGTTTCTCTTCAGCACCTCCCTCAGCTGTGCGCCGAGGCCGGGAGCCTCGCTCAATTCCAAGGCGCGGCGGATTCCGGCGCGAGCCTCCGTCGACGCCCCCAGGAATCGAGCAAGCGATTCATCCAGCCCGCCCAGGGACAACAATGCGTACGTCGCCGCGCTCTGGCGTGAAAGTTCCTCGGAGTCGAAGGCTGGGCGCAACACCAGGGGGAGTGCGGCGGCATCCCCCAGTCCTTCGAGGTGGGCCAGCAGGCGCTCCTCGCGCTCCGCAGTCTCCGTCAGCGTGAAGTCGGGAGCCACCAGGGCTCGCTCCCACTGCTCCCAGTGAAAGGAGGCTTCGTCAAGATGCTCTTCCCATACGTCCACCAGCACCATATTCCCCCCTTGGACTGCTGCCGTGATTCTAGTTCCAATGGCTGACTCGCAGGAAGGTAGGGAGCCGTCATACCCAGACATAAGGAATGAAGGACGACACCTGGCTTCCGCTGAAGACTCTGCGGGCTAGCAAGGGGCGTTCATGACGCCCCTCTTGTCTGACTACGGCCGCCTCCCGATGCCCCATGAGAGTGATAGGGGCCCCGTGGAGGGGAGGAAGCAGAGGGTCCGAGGAGAGGCGCTGACAAAGCCGCCCGAGGGATGCTTCAGGCCGGTGGACAGGCCGCGCAGCCCGCGCTGGCCCCCTCCACACCTGCTTGGGGTACCAGAAATGGCCGCAGTTCATCGCCTGGAGCGAAGAGGCCATGGAACCTCGTGAGGTTTGCCCGAGGAGGAGGCACCAGGCGCCTCTCGGCATCACGGCGAGCGGGACTCCCGTGGGCCCCGTGGCGGTCAACCCGTTGTCGGGTGCTCAACGCCTCTCGGCATCACGGAGAGCGGGACATCCTGCGGCCCCGAAGGATGCGGCGGGAGCTGCGGGTGCTCAACGCCTCTCGGCATCACGGCGAGCGGGACCCCGGGCCCGTCCCAGATGCGCAAGGTGGAGCTGGAGTGCTCAACGCCTCTCGGCATCACGGCGAGCGGGACGCTGAATCCGCGTTCCGCCACCATCACGAACAGGTGCTCAACGCCTCTCGGCATCACGGCGAGCGGGACCCCGGGCCCGTCCCAGATGCGCAAGGTGGAGCTGGAGTGCTCAACGCCTCTCGGCATCACGGCGAGCGGGACGCTGAATCCGCGTTCCGCCACCATCACGAACAGGTGCTCAACGCCTCTCGGCATCACGGCGAGCGGGACCGTTACCGTGCCCCTCATTATCAACTACGCCAATGCGTGCTCAACGCCTCTCGGCATCACGGCGAGCGGGACTCCTGGGCTCCTTCTACGCCAGTCCGCGCCAGTTGCGTGCTCAACGCCTTTCGGCACCACGGCGAGCGGGACGTATCAAGCAAGAGATCATCCCCCTCGGTGCTGCGTGCTCAACGCCTTTCGGCATCACGGCGAGCGGGACCAGGGGGGTTCGAGGGCTCCCACCCCAGAAGTGATTGTGCTCAACGCCTTTCGGCATCACGGCGAGCGGGACGT